>NZ_JAKTNR010000002.1 GCF_022760855.1 Thermus albus | reverse complement strand
GGTATCTAGGCCATAGCCGAGGACCCTAGGAGGATTCATGCTTTACTTGTAAGTAAGTCTACGATATGGGGTTGGCTGAAAGGCCATAAACAGCCCACATCCAAGGAGCGCATAGAGCGCATCGAAGAGGCCCTGGGCCTCTCTCCCGGAACCCTTACATCAAGGGTGCGCCGGTGGGAAGTAAAGGACACGGGGGTTTACAAAGAAAGAACTACCGGGCTCCTTGCGGAGATCGGATCCACCTTCCTGCGCCTGGCCGCCCAGGCCCGGTACGGAAAGCCTGTGGCCGACCTCTCTCCCGAGGAACGCGCGGCCCTCAGGGGAGAGCTTCTTGCCCTTTCGGAACGCCGCTCGAAGAGGCAGATCCGGACGAAGATAGCACGGGAAAAACCCTTCAGCCTTCCCTTCGACCGCTGGCCCGACGGGGTGAAGGAGGGGTGGAAGAAATACGAGATGTGGGCAGGTAGTGAACGGGGAAGCCAAAAGGCGGTGGAGGCTTCCCTGAAGATGGGCTCCATTCCGCAGCGAAGGGTACGCCAGGCTACACTGAACATGTACCGAGGGGAGGTGGAAAAGTTCCTGGGCTATCTGGTCCAGGAAAGGGGGTTTTCCCTTGAGGATCTTTCCCTGGACCTCCTGGGGGATTACGACCTGGTCTGGGGCTACCTGAACTGGCGCTGGAAGCGTTTTGAGGGCTTTGGTGTACCGCAGGTAACGGCGACCGACGAGAAGGTCCTGGACGCAATCCTGCCCCTCATCCGGAAGGGATTCATTAAGGGGGACCTGGAGAGGTTCAGAGAACTCCGACGGGTTGTTGGCCACCATAAGGTGGAAAATACCGGTTACCACAACGTGGAACCCCTCCTGGAGGAGGAGGATCCCCTGGCATGGATACACCGGGGCATCGCCTTCATGCTGGAGGACCTGGCCAGCAGGGTGGGGGACCTCCTGAACCCCCCCCTTGAGGGAAAGTCCCAACACGAAAAGGGGGAAGCCCTCGCCCTCTACCGGGATGCCCTCATCTGGTGGGCCATGAGCATCCATCCCCTCCGGGCCAGGCACTGGTACGGAGCCCGGATCGACTGGGAGGGGCTGGACAGGCTGGACCAGCGGGGAAACCTCTACCGGGACCCGGAGGGGCGGTACCACCTCCTCTACCGCCCGGGGGAGTTCAAAAACCAGCACAGCGCCGCCTTCCGGCACCAAGGGGACAAGCCCCTGCTATTCCCCCTGGATGAGGACCTTCCCCCCTTCGAGATGGAGGTGGGAGGGGTCCGCTACCGCCTGAACAGCCTGGTGGACACCTACCTGCGGGCGGTCCATCCCCTGCTGGCTCAGGTCCAGGGGGATAGAAACATTCTCTTCCCTAGACTGCGCAGCGTCAAAGCCCTCTACAGGATGTTTAAGCGGCGTAGCCCCTACGTCCTGGCCCTGCCCGGGGTTCCCAGGGGGCTCAGGCCCTTCGGCCCCCACTCCATGCGGCACATCGTGGCCACCGCGGCGGTGAAGCAGACGAAAAGCCTAGAGCATGCGGCCAACCTCCTCCTGGACAGCATCCAGATGGTGCAGCACCACTATGCCCGCTTCCTCCCCGAGGACCGCTACAGGGCGAGCCTTGTGGCCCTACACGGGAGGAGCAAATGAACCTGCACGAGCTACTCCTCGAACGGATCGATGAGCTGGTGGGGGAGCTCCTCCCAGGTGCCCAACGGCTGAGGCACGAGTTCCGGGTGGGATCCATCGATGGGGAAAGGGGCAGCAGCCTCAGCATCGATGCCAAAACCGGCCTTTGGATCGACCACAACCCCGGAGCTCCTGAACCCCGGCAGGGCAACCTCCTCACCCTCATCCAGGCGGTGAAGGGCCTCTCCCCCGAGGAGGCCTTCCGCTGGGCCAGGGAATGGCTGAGGGGGCGCGGTGTGGGCTTAGATCCTTATCGGGACTCCCAGGGAAAAGGGGGTAAGGTGAGGCGAAAAGGAGGGGCTGAAAAGGGTCCCTCCTCCAAAAACTCAGGTACTGAGCTGCCCCAGGTTCTGAAGACTCCAGGACCCCAAAACACCCAGGTACCTGAGAACCGAGAAGATCCCTTCGCCCATCCCCGCTTTCTCGACCTGCTGAAGCCAAAGAACGAACAGGGAGAGCCCCTGGATCCCGCCTCGGAGGAGGTGGCAAAGCGCCACGTCAACCGACTCCTCCATACGGAAGCGGCCCTGGAGTACCTGCGGGGACGGGGGCTGGACACCCGGGTGGTGCGGCGCTTCTACCTGGGGCTGGACAATCCAGGGGAGGTACGCGATGCTCTTGCCTACCCCGTTATGGGGCCTGACGGGATCCCCGTCCGCCGCTACCTCTACTACGCCATCCCTGGCCTTACCCAAGGGGCTAAGGGGAAGGGGTGGGGCAGGGGGAAGCCTACCACCTACTGGGCCATTCCTCCCCTTGAGGGCTCCTTCATCCGCCGCAGGCTCTTCATCTGCGAGGGGGCCAAGGACGGCTGGATCCTCTGGCTGAAGCTCCTGGGGCAGCCCTGGGCCAGCGACCTGGCGGTGGCCACCTCCACGCACGGATCTGCCATCCCTGAGGCCTGGCAGGATCCCCTTTTCTGGGCCCCTTGGGAAGAGGTCTACCTGGGCCAGGATGCGGATGAGGCTGGCGAAGCGATGGCCCGCAAGGTGGCCGCCCTGGCCCGGAGGCCCGTGGTGCGGGTGCGGGTCCCCGAAGGTATGGGGAAAGACTGGACGGACTACTTCCTCTCCCAGGGTACCCCAGAGGGCTTCCGCCTCCTGCTGGAGGCGGGGGAACGCTGGTCCCCGGAGCGGGAGGATGGGGAAAGCGGGGGTGTACGGCTCCCCAACCCCGTGGACATCAACCGGGCCTTTATCAACGGGCACCTCTACGTGCCCGTGCGCATCCTGGAGAACCGAGGGGAGGAAGGGGCGCGGTACCGCACGGTGGTGATCCGCTCGGATGGAGCGGTGCTGGGCTGGGGGTATTTGCCTGCTCCCCGTGGCACCTCCCTGGAGGACCGGGTCCTGGCCCTGGACGACGGAACCATCATCCGTAAGCCGCCCAAGGCCCCCGCGGGTAGTTCCTGGAGCGAAAAGGCCATCAACCGCTTCCTGAAGGCCAGGGAGGCTGGGAAGAGCGCCATGACCCTGCGCCCCCCAGACCTGCCCAGGCTGATCATCCAGCACCTGCGGCAAGTCCTCCTTCCCCGGGAGAACGACTACGTCCTGGCCGCCTTGGTGGTAATGACCTCCTATGTGCAAGCGGTATTCGACGCTGTACCCCTGGTGCTCATCGTGGGCCCCCCCGGTTCGGGAAAAACGGAGCTGGCCCGGCTTATGGCGGATGTGGGAGCCAACGGGGTAGTGATCACGGGGCAGACCAGCGCGGCTACCGCCGCCCGGCTGATCGACGAAACCGGGGGACTGGTGGCCTTCGACGACCTGGAGGAGGTCCGCCAGCGCTCGGGCAGCGCCGAAGCCTCCAACCTGGAGCAGTTCCTCAAGGTGTCCTACAAGAAGGAAACCGCCCTCAAGCAGTGGACGGACACCAAGGGCATGAGGGTCCAGACCCTTAACTTTTTCGGGGTAAAGGTGATCACCAACACCCAGGGCACCGGGGAGATCCTGGGAAGCCGGATGTTCACCATCCGCACCGTTCGCCTTAAGGATCTGGGCTACCGGGACCGGCCCACGGGGCTTACCCCCGAAGGCCTTCAGGAGCTCCGGGACAACCTCTACATCTGGGCCATGGAAAACGCCCCCAGCCTCCACCAGCTCTACCGGGAGAGGTTCTCTGGCAAGGGCGACCGCCTGGAGGAAATCGCCGCCCCGTTGCGCACCATCGCCCACCACTTGGGGGATCCCGACCTCCTTTCCCGCCTGGAGGAAGCCCTCCAGCGGCAGGCGGAAGGACAGGGGGGCATGCCCACGGATGCGGAGATAGTGGAGGTGGCCCTAAAGGAACTGATCCGCCAGGGGTACTACTCCCACGTGGCCCTGGTGCACGTCATCATGGAGGCCAGAAGGCAGGTTGGGGATAGCTGGGGACGCGAACGGACCAACGACATCCCCCGGTGGCAGGATCCCAAATGGGTGGGCCAGATCGTCCGCAACTACGGCTACGCCGAACCCGCATCGCTCCGCCCACGCCTTTGGGAGCGGCAGTACCGGGTGATGAAGCTGGACCCCTCCTTCGTGGAGCGGGTGGTGAAGGAGTTGCTGGACAGCGGAGTCCAGCCAGAACCCCATAGGCAACCCCTGGCCTTCTGCTTGGAAACCGCATGCGAAGAATGCCCTTACCTGAACCTGTGCGACATGAAACAGGACAAGGAGAAATGGGTCCAGAAGTATGGGAAGGCCAAGATGGAGTACCTCAAAAAGCAGAGGGAAGAGGAATTCAGGTCCCTCATCGGCCCCGATCTCGTCTTTTTTGTGGGTGAGCCAGATGAAGAGCAAAACACGGCCGGAAAAGCCTGACCTCCCAGGCCCTGGGCTTCCCCCCAAGAACCTGGGGTCCTGGGGTGCTCAAGACCCCAGGTACCCAGGAGCCGGGGGGATAGACTAGGAGGGAGTGATGATCCTGGCTGTCACGGGCTTCAAGGGGGGAGTAGGCAAGACCACTACCGCTGTCCACCTGGCCAGCTTCCTATCAGCGTGGGCCCCCACCCTCTTGGTGGACGGGGATCCCAACCGCTCCGCCACGGGCTGGCACGCCCGGGGAGGCCTTCCCGTGAAGGTGGTGGATGAAAGGGTGGCCAGCCGCTACGCTCGGGAGTACACCCACGTGGTCATCGACACCCAGGCCAGGCCCTCAAAGGAGGACCTGAAGGCGCTGGCGGAGGGGGTAGACCTCCTGATTCTGCCCACCACCCCCGATGCCCTTGCTTTGGAGGCCCTCCTGGCCACCCTGGAAGCCCTCAGGGGGTCAGGGGCCAGGTATCGGGTTCTCCTCACCATGATCCCCCCACGTCCAAGCCGGGACGGGGATGAGGCCAGAAGCCTGCTGGAAAGCCATGGGGTTCCCCTTTTTCGAGGGCGGATCCGTCGGGCCGCCGCCTTTCCCAAGGCAGCCCTCCTGGGGGTACCGGTGTACCAGGTGCCGGATCCCCGGGCTCGCCTAGCCTGGGAGGATTACCGAGAGGTGGGGCAGGAGATAATGGAGGTGCCAGGATGAGCAAGTTTGCCAAGCTGGTCCACACCCTCAAGGAGGGAGAGGGCGAGGGTAGGATCCAGGGGAAGAGCCGCCGAGAGGACTACACTGCCTTAAAGGTGTATATCCCCAAGGATCTTCACCGGCAACTGAAGCTCAAGGCGGTGGAGGAGGGAAAGGAGATATCGGAGTTGGTGGAGGAGGCTATCAGAAGGGTCCTAAAACAATAGCGCGAGAAAAACCAACTGAGGAAAGCCCTATGCCGAAGGAAGAGAAGTTCTTGAGGGTTCACATACCTTCGTGTGCTACTTGATCTGTCCCCCCAGGGTGTGAAAAAAGAGGGGGTGCTATGCCACAAGACCGTGAGCACCCCCAGAACGTAGCCTTTGGCTGACCTACCATCTTGACGCAGAGACCCTCATCGTGGCTACCTACATTTGGGTGGATGACGAACTCAAAGCCCTCGTCGCTCAAGGTTTCAAGCTCCCCAAAAAGCAAAAGCACCAAAAGGCCACCCTGGCCGAACTCCTGGCCCTCGCCATCTTCCTCCTCCGCAAGATGTTCCCCTACGGGGAAGCAGCCAGGGCCAGGACCTCGCCAAAGGCTACCTCGCGGCCAAGACTACCCTGAAGGCTTACTTCCCCTCCCTCCCCCACCTCTCCCGTTTCTACCGGATCCTCCAGAAGGCTCATGGGCTGCTGGCCCACCTCGCCTTAAAGCTCTCCGGGGGACAAGGCCTGCTCCAGGTGGTAGACCTCAAGCCCATCCCCCTGGCCCACGGCCACCGTATCCACGGCCTCTCTCTTCCTGAGGCCGCGGTGGGGGTGGGTCCCCTGGGAGCCTTTGGCGGGTACGTCCTTGTGCCGGTGATGAACGAGCGGGGCCTCTTCTTTCGTTGGACTCTTCTTCCCGGGAATGCCCGGGAGACCTGGGCAGGGGAGCTTCTGGAGGGTTTGCCCGCGGTCCTTGGTGACCGGGGTTTTCGCTGGGTCCAGGGGGTCAAGACACCTTCCTACCGGCTTAGGGGAGGAAAGGTGGTGGAGACGGGGTGGAGAGAGTGGATGGGGAGGGTACGCAACTGGATCGAGACCCGGTTTAGCGTGATGGTACGCTCTTTGGGGCTTCACCGGATAGAGGTTCGGTCCTACTGGGGTCTAGTGGCCCGGGTGAACCTCATCCTGCTGGTCCACAACCTCATCCGTAGCCGGGTGCTCTTGAAAATGGCTAGGGGGGAGCTATGAGGTAGCACACGAAGGAATTCCTTACACGACCGAGGTCAGCCCGGGGGGGCTTGAAAAAAGGGCACTAGCTCCGGAAACTGTGGGGTGAAAGGGGGTGAGAAAGGCAAGTGAACAACCGGTCACAGGCGGCTTTCGGCCCTAGAGGTGATCCCGGTAGTGGGTTCAGAAAGGAGGAAACGCAATGAAGGTTCTCAGCCTCCAGAGGATGACCGTGCGGCAGGATCCAGGCTTTGCTGCAGCCAGCTGGACGAGCAGCTTCAGCGCCTGTTGTAGCAAGGCAATGTAAACAGCGGCCTGAGCTTCCAGAACGGCTGCGCTGGGATACCCCGGCGCGGCCGTTCCGACGGGCCAGCCCTAGGGCAGAACGGCGCTCCAGGAGCTGAGGACCACGGGGCCAGAGCGATGAGGGATGAGCGTTGGGTAGACCGGTTCCTGTACGTTTGGGACGATAGCCTGTTCTACGAGCCTCTGGACACGTACTACTGCCCTCAGGGCAGGGGCTTTGCCGACGTGCTGACCGGGGAGGCGCGCGAGCGGGCGATCCGGGAGGGCATCTGGTGGGTAGTCTATTACGATGAGGGGGCAGCGCTGCCGGAGCAGGGGTGGAAGATTCATGTCAGTGCCCACCCCGGCAATGCCGAGCGGGTGCTGGCCAAGGCGGCGAGCTACTTTGAAGAGTTGAGGGTAGCGTTCAAGTTCGCGCTGGATCGCAACGTGCTCGTGCTGCTCAACTCCAAGGCCATGGCCCGCGGCAGCTCGGGCAAGTTCATCACCGCCTATCCCGCCTCGGTACAGCTGTTTCGTGAAGTGATCCAGGGCCTGGCTGAAAGGATCACGGGTGAGGCGGGCGCCTACATTCTCTCCGACCTCCGCTACAAGGACTCGCGGGCGGTGTACTTCCGCTACGGCGCCTTCCGCCAACAGTACATTGTAGACGAGCTAGGTCGCCGGATTCCGGCGATCGCCACGCCCGCACTGGAGTTGGTTCCCGACCGGCGCGAGCCGTACTTCGCCCCTCCCGCTTGGGTGGCTTGGCCCTTCGACGACTGGACGCCTCCAGAGGGGGACGCGCCTCCGATGCTCAACAGACGTTACGAGGTACTGGAGGCGCTCAGCTTCTCCAACAGCGGAGGGGTCTATCTGGCGCGGGACTTGCGTACCGGGCGACGGGTGGTAATCAAAGAGGCCCGGCCCTACACCAACTTTGACCCCCTGGGATCTTACGATGCGCAAGTGCTCTTGCGCCGCGAGTGGGAGATCCTGCGACAACTCAACGGCACCGGCGTGGCTCCCCGCCCCATAGAGTTGTTTGAAGAGTGGGAACACCTGTTTCTTGCGGAAGAGTACGTCGAAGGGATTGATATCCGTGCTGCACTTTTCCGCAAGCACCACCCGCTACTGGCGGTGCGGGCTAGCCGCCAGGGCTCCGCCCGTTACCTTCGGTCTTTCTTTCGCCTATTCCGCAGCTTTGCCCGCGCAATACAGGCTGTGCATAGCCGAGGGGTGCTGCTGGGCGACCTCTCCGCAAGAAATTTCCTCCTCAAAAAGAATACTCTCCGCGTCGTGCTCATTGACTTTGAAGCCTCGATGTGGCGATCGGAGGGAGGGGCAGAGGGAGACGAGCTGGCGCGGCCGGTCCTGCTGTACACCCCCGGCTTCCGGCGGATCGACCGGGCAAGACAGCACGTTTACGATGAGTACGACGACCTGTACAGCTTAGCTAGCATGATGGCCTACTTCATCTACCCCATCAGCGCATATGCGGTCCTGCGCCCCGAACTCTTCCGCGATGTCTACCCCGCACTCATCCGCGACATGGGGTGGCCCTTAGAGATCCATGACTTCATTGTCTCGGTCGCTGAGGGCGAGCGGGATCTCGGCGGGGTGCTGGAGTTCTTGACCGAGGAGGAGGAGCGTATGGTGCGGCGGGTGACTACACCGCCGCTGCGCAGCGTGCCGACCGCCACACGCTGGGATGTAGGGGAAGCCCCCTGCTCGCGGCAGGCCCGCGAGTGGGCCGTACAGATCGCTCGTTTCCTCGAACAGGCCGCCGATCCCGCACGCCCCACGCTCTTTCCCTCCGACCCCTTCGCCGTACTGACCAACCCGCTGAGCCTGGGGTTCGGTGCTGGAGGGGTCCTATACGCGCTGCACAAGGCGGGTTTCAGCCTCAACGAGTCCTGGCGGAAGTGGTTCATTGACCGAGCCCGCCGCGCTGACCCGCAGGACTTCCCCCCGGGCCTGCTAACCGGGCTGGCAGGGATTGCCTGGGTGTTGCTCGAGCTTGGTGAGGTCGAGGTAGCGCGGGAAGTGCTTGGACGGGCCAACCATCACCCCAGCCTCGAGGACTATACCCTCTACTACGGGCTGAGCGGAGTCGGGCTGGCCAACCTTCACTTCTACCTACATGACAGGGAACTGGCTTACCTTGATGCAGCCCTGGACATCTACCGCCGACTGGCGAGCCGCGCTCAACGCAAGGACGGGACGGCCTACTGGGTCAACCGCTTCAGTGGCGACGAGCCCTTCACCGGATTGGGCTTCGGCCAGTCCGGAGTGGCACTCTTCCTGTTGCGGCTGCACCAGCTAACCGGCGACCTGGCCGCACGGCAGGACGGGGAGGCTGCACTACGCTTTGACCTGGCCCAGGCCGAGCGGACGGGACCCGGCACGATGAGCTTCCGCTATAAGGGCACCCTCGAACCCTATGTCGAGGTGGGAAGCGCGGGGGTGGCTAAGGTGCTGCTGCGCTACGGATGGCTCGAGGAGGCCCGGCCCCTGCTCAACGAACTTGGCCGCAAGTACTCGGTGCTTCCGGGCTACCTGTTCGGTATAGCCGGGGTCATCGACACCCTCCTTGATGCCTATCTGCTCACCAGGGGGCTGATCCACCTCGCGCGGCTGGAGCGCCAGCTGGAGGGGCTTCGCACCCTCTACCTCTTCGAGCCGCGCACATGCGCCAGCCTCCTACCCCAGGGGCGAACCCTGGAGGGGTTAGCCGTCCCCGGTGAGGGACTGCTGCGGGTCTCCTGTGACTTCGCAACCGGTTGCGCTGGGGTTCTGCGGGTGCTGCACCGGGTGGCGAGCCCCGGCCCCGCCGACTTTATGCTGGACGAGGTGATGCCCGATGAAGACGTTATGGACCCTCCTGGAGGGGCGCAGGGGTGAGTTCCTGCTGCTGGTGGCGGTTAGCAGCCTGGTGAGCGCGACCGAGGCCCTGCTCCATCCGTTGATGCTCAAGTGGCTCTTCGACGAGGCGGTGATCGCGCAAGACTTCCGGCGCTTCGCCCTCCTGGGATTCGCCTACCTCGCTGTGGGACTGGGCCTGATCGCTCTCTTCTGGGTCGCCTCCCTCTGGCAGAAGGCCCTTATCAACCAGGTGGTGCTTGATTTGGAGGGGCGGCTGCTGGCCCAGGCCCTGCGAATAGACTGGAAAGACTTCAGTCGTGAGGGAGCCGGGGCCTTTGTGAGCAGGGTTCACCGGGATGTCCTCGAGGGGCTGGCCCCTGCGATTTCCCTCTTGGTTGACCTAGCCCGCCAGGCCCTGGCGGCCCTAACCTTCCTGGGGGTGCTGCTGTACCTGTCGTGGCAGGCTACCCTGGCCCTGGCGATCCTGGTCCCGCCGCTATTGTGGGTCGCGCAGCGGGTTGGGACGGGGATTCGCCGGGCGACTGAGTACGAGCGGGAGTCGGAGGCCCGCTACCTCGAGGTCCTCTCCCAATCGCTAAAGGCCTTCCGGGCTCTACGCGGCCTACCCCGTCTTCTCAGCCCGACTCTGGCGGCCAACCGGGAGGCCCTGCGCGCCCACCTCGAAGACACCTACCGCAGCCACCGGCTGATGTGGGCCCAACAGGCCTGGAGCGACGTGTTCATGAACCTGGCCAACACGCTCGCGCTGGTCGTGGGCGGCTACTTCGTCCTGATCCGCGTGCTGAGCTTCGGCGGGTTCTTGGCCTTCGTCAACGCCTTTTGGCGGGCGGTGGACAACACCTTTTCCCTGTTGCGCCGGGTGCCCGAGTTCCACCGCTACGGGCAGATCCTCGAGCGCTTGCACGGACTGCTCTCCTCCGCACCCGACCCCTACGTGCAGCCGGCCGCCGAAGCCCGGCTCGAGGGGGTGCGGCTGGACTACGCGGGCGGGGCCCCGCTGGAGCTGCCGCGGGTGGAAATCCGCTCGGGTGAGCGCGTGCTCCTCGTAGGGCCCAACGGCGTGGGCAAGACCACCCTGCTGCACGTGCTTTCTGGGTATCTAGCCCCCGAGAGGGGTAAGGTGGAGCGGCCCGCGCGGGTGGCCGCGCTCACCGCTCCCCCGGAACTGCCGCCCTTGACGGTACGCGAGCTGGTTCCCGACGCCGGGATCCGCCGGGAACTGGGGCTAGAGGGCCTGGAGGACCGCCGCCCGGAGGCCCTGTCCTCGGGGCAGCGGCAGAGGGCCGCCATCGGCGCCCTGCTTTGCGAAGAGGCCGACCTCTACCTTCTGGACGAGCCCTTGGCCAACCTGGACCTCGAGAGCCGCGAGGGGGTGCTCGATCTCATCCTGCGCCGGACCGCGGGAAAGGCCCTGGTCGTGGTACTGCACGGGGATGAGGCTTTGCACAGCCGCTTCGACCGGGTAGTGGAGCTGGCGGGGCCGCAGGGGGTGGACTCCCGGTAGCGCCCGCGTTCACCCAGGCTTTAAAGCTGCGAACACTGTGAAGGGCGGGTCTGCTGAGTGGGTGAGAGGCTGTCGTAAAACCCCCACCCCACCTCAGGCGGCCCGGGCTAGCCGCTTCACCCACAAGCGCAGCCTGCCCACATACACCCAAGCTTCCGTCACCTCAGGGCGGTACTCGTACTCCTCCCCCAGCCGCCTTTCGCCCCAGCCAGGCAAAAGTCCGCTCCTCCACCCCTTGGGCAAGGGCATAAACCCTCGCTCCCGGGGAATCTCCGGTCGTGTAAGGAATTATGTGTAAGGGTATGTATATGAATGGGGGTACCAACGGGAGAGGAGGTACCCCATGGATCAGGATACCCTCCAGATGATCTTGAGGGAAGCAGTGAGGGAAACGGTAACCCAGGTTCTGCAGGCCCTGCTCAACGCCGACCGGGAAGCCTTCTTGCGGGAACACGGGGGGCGGAAAAACGGCTACTACCCCAGGAAGCTGGAGACCGCTTTTGGCCAGGTGGAGCTTTCCATCCCAAGGGATCGGGAAGGGAGGTACTACCCCAGCTCCCTCCAGCCCTACGCCCGCCGCCAGGTGGACCTGGGCGAGGTGGCCGTGGCCCTGTACGCCGCCGGGGTCAGTCAGCGCAAGGCGGCCGAGGTGATGAGCCTGCTTCTGGGCCACCGCTACACCCACGAGACCATCAGCGCCCTTACCGACCAGGTGCTGAAGGAGGTGGAGGCCTTCCGTCATAGGCCTATACCGGAAGATATGGCCTGGGTCTACCTGGACGGTTTCTTCTTGAAGGTCCTAAGGGAGGGGATTGGGGTGGAGCGGGAGGCGGTCTATGTGGCTCTGGGCGTCACCCCTGGTGGGCAGAGGCAGGTTCTGGGCTTTTGGCTTTTGCCTACGGAAAGCGCCACTGCCTGGGAAGAGGTCTTGGTCAGCCCGATAGGGCTAGCTTGAGGGAACTATGGCAAAGGGGCCTGCGGCGGGTTTTGCTCTTCATCACCGATGGCCTACCCGGGATGGAAGAGGCGATCCGCCGGGTGTATCCCCTGGCCCAGTGGCAGGTGTGCGTGGTGCATAGGGTGCGCTCCAGCCTGGCCCAGGTGCGTTCCCGGGACCGGGCCTTGCTGGCGCAGGACCTGAAGGGGATTTATGGGGCGAGGAGCCGGGTGGAAGCCCTTGGTCACGCGAAGCGTACCTTGAGGCCTTGGAGAGGCTCAAGGAGGCCTGGGGGTCTCGGTATCCTTCCCTGGTGGCGGCCTGGTGGGAGGACTCTGGGGCCCTGCTTCGCTTTTACGATTGCCCCCAGGTGCTTTGGCCCTATCTTCGGAGCACTAACCTGATGGAGCGGTTTATTCGGGCTCAGCCCGAAGGGCTAGCGTTCTGGTGAGGCGTGGGACGAAGGTGCGGGACCACAAGTTTCCCAAGGAAGAGGCGGTGTACAAGCTTTTGTACCTGGAGTCCGAGCGGCAGGAGGGGAGGTGGGCGGAGCGGAGGTTGAAGGGTTTTGCCGAGGTGCAGGAGGTGTTGGAAGGGATGCTTCGGGAGAGGTATGCCCCCCGTACACAGACGCTTACACATAAATCTTGACACGACCAGGTCCCGAGTTCTTTCCCAGGAAAATCTTCCTTTCACAGGAAAAAAGTTCGTGCTTAAAAGAGCAAAGCCTTGTTCATCGCACTTCCTGATCTGAGGGGGGTGGAACTTTTTCCCAAGGGGGTCCGCATTGGGAGCGTGTAAACACCTGCCTTTCTTTGTATTTTCTCCCGAAAAAGGTGGATGGGGATTTTAACGTCCTGGACGAGAAATTCAGAAACGGGCGGTTTACAATTTGTTGCTAAAGGGGAATAATGCGCCTCTCCACTATGCCCCACCCGCCCGCAAAGGCATCGCCCCAGGGGGAGGGTGGCGCAAGAAACCTTGAGGGGCTCGTCCAGGTTGTGCTCCACCACCAGACGGAGGGTTTCCCCCTCCTTGAGAAAAAGGGCCCCCTTGGCCTGCAAGGGTAGCCCAGATACCTCCATGAGGGCCATGAGGAACTCCTGGAACCTGGTCTTTAAGGGAGCCTCACGAAGAAGGATTTGGGAAAGCCTAAGGGTTACCTGGGTTCGCCTGGGCATATTTGATCCTTATGATAAGGTGGCTTTAAAAAAAGTAACTTCCCCCACGTGAACCTCTCTCACAGTCCTCATCCATCCCGGGAGTAACCTGAGGCACTCCTTGGAAAGAGGAGTGTCTATGAGGAAAGTAGAACCCAAAGACTGGATCCCCCTCATCAAGCCCTATGCCAAGCCCAATACCTGGAGGAGTCTGCGCCAGGTGGCCAACACCCTTCTTCCCCTCCTCCTTCTCTTCTACCTGGCCCACAAGGCCCTTGCCGTCTCCCTGGCCCTAACCCTCCTTTTGGACTTCGTGGCCGCCTTGTTCCTAGTGCGCCTTTTTATCCTGCAACACGACGCCGGCCACGGCTCCTTCTTCCCCAAGAAGTGGGCCAACGACCTCCTGGGCTTCTTCACCGGGGTGCTCACCCTGGTACCCTACCATCACTGGCAACTTTCCCACGCCCGGCACCACGCCACCAGCGGCAACCTGGACAAGCGGGGGGTAGGGGATATTTACACCATGACCCTGGAGGAGTACTTGAAGGCCAGCCCCTGGGAAAGGCTCAAGTACCGGCTCTACCGCAATCCGTGGGTCATGTTCTTCCTGGGACCCATCTACGTCTTCATGCTCTCCTACCGGCTTCCCTTGGGCTACGGCTCCGACAAGCCCTCGGTGCGCAACTCCGTGGCCCTCACCAATCTCTTCCTCGCCCTTCTCTTGGCGGGCATCGGGGTCTTCTTCGGGGTGAAAACCCTTCTTTTGGTCTACCTGCCCATCCAGTACATGGCGGGCATGATAGGCATCTTCCTCTTCTACGTGCAACACCAGTTTGAAGACGTCTACTGGGAGCACGACCCCCGCTGGGAGTACCTGAAGGCGGCCATGGAGGGAAGCACCTACCTGAAGCTTCCCAAGGTGCTCCAGTGGCTCACGGGCAACATCGGCTTCCACCACATCCACCACCTGGCCCCCAAGATCCCCAACTACCTCCTGCCCAAGGTGCAGGAAGAGGTGGACCTGGTAAAGGTGGCCCCCACGGTTACCCTCAAGGATGCCTTCAAGATCGCCTTTGCCGACATGCACCTCTACGACGAGGAAAGCCGCAAGCTGGTGGGCTTTAAGGAAGCCCATAGGCGTCTTAAGGAAGCCCAAGGCAAAAAGGCCTACTAGGCGCTCCCCTAGTCTTAAAGGAGCCCCAGGCGGCTCCTTTTTGCTGCACAAGGCCCCAATGCTCCCCCCAAAGCCTCTAGAAGGTCCCCGGGAGGCCGCCAGGAGGATGCCGCCCCTTCTCCCCTCCACGCGGCAGGGTGCAGCACCCCTGGGCGAACTCCTCCTCTAAAGGCCTCCGGGCCACGGGGGACACCTGGCTTCCCGTAAGGCCCAAGCGGGCGCGCATCCCCTCCCCAGGCTGCGCCAGGCTAGGCTTCAGGCTTATGGTGTAGCGCCCATGGACTTTGGTGCGCCTAGTGCCTAAAGTGCCGCACCCCGGTGAAGACCATGGCCAGGCCCAGCTCGTCGGCGGCCCGGATGGAATCCTCGTCCCGCACGCTTCCCCCAGGCTGGATAATGGCCCGGATGCCAAACTCCGCCGCAAGCCGCACCACGTCGTCAAAGGGGAAGAAGGCATCGGAAGCCAAAACCGCTCCCTTAGCCTTTTCCTTGGCGGTCTTGAGGGCGTGCTTGGCAGCGGTGTAGCGGTTGGTCTGCCCCACCCCAATGCCCAGGGTCTGGCCTTCCTTGGCCACCACGATGGCGTTGGAGCGCACGTGCTTGACCACCTTCCAGGCGAAAAGGAGGTCCTGCCACTCCCCTTCTCTGGGGGCCTCCTTGGTGACCACCTGGGGCTGTATCGGATCTTGGGTGTCGGCATCCTGGAGGAGGACCCCACCCCGCATGCGGCGTAGGTCCAGGTAGGGCCCTTGGGCGGGAAAGGGAACCCTTAGCAGGCGCAGGTTTTTCTTGCGGGAAAAGAGGGCTAGGGCCTCCTGGGTAAAGTCCGGAGCCAGGACCACCTCCAAGAACACCTCCTTCATGGCCTCCGCCGTGGCCCCGTCCACGGGTCGGTTAAAGGCCACAATGCCCCCAAAGATGGAAACGGGATCGGCCTCATAGGCCTTCCGGTAGGCCTCCAAGGGGCCTTCCCCTAAGGCCACCCCGCAGGGGTTTTGGTGCTTGATGGCCACGCAGGCGGGCTCGGCAAACTCGGAAACCAGGTTCCAGGCGGCTTCCGCATCCAGGTAGTTGTTGAAGCTCATGGCCTTACCCTGGAGGACCTGGGCCTCCAAAAGGGGCCCCCGCTCCCCTTCCACGCGATAAAGGGCCGCCTCCTGGTGGGGGTTTTCCCCGTAGCGCAAGGGGCTTTCCCGCCTTAGGACCAAGAACTTCTCGGGGGGGAACTTCTCCGCGGCCAGCCACTCGGCGATGGCGGCGTCGTAGGCTGCGGTGTGGGCGAAGGCCTTACGGGCCAGCTCCCTGCGGAACTCTGGGCTTGGGCCCTCCTCCAAGGCCTCGAGGACCCGGGGATAGTCCTCGGGATCGCACACGGGCAGCACCGCCCCATGGTTTTTGGCCGCCGCCCGGAGCATGGCCGGCCCCCCAATGTCAATCTGCTCCAGGGCCTCGGCAAAGCTGGCCCCCTTGGCCACGGTCTCCCGAAAAGGGTAAAGGTTCACGGCCAAGAGGGCGATCCTGTCAAAGCCTAAGGCCTTAAGCTCCTCCTCCTGGTCAGGACGGGCGAGAAGCCCCGCATGCACCTTGGGGTGGAGGGTCTTCACCCGGCCCTCCAGAACCTCGGGAAAGCCGGTAAAGTCGGAGATGTAGGTCACGGGAAGACCCGCCTCCCTCAAGGCCCTATAGGTACCCCCGGTGGCCAAAAGCCGAAAGCCTAGGCGCAAAAGCCCTTCGGCAAAGGGAAGAAGCCCCCTTTTATCGGAAACGGAAAGGAGCGCCCACATGGGGGCATTTTACCGGCTAAACTAAGAAGGATGAGCATCTACGAGGCCATCAAGGAGACCATCAAGGAGGCCATGAAGGCCCGGGACCAGAAGACCCTGGACTTCGCCCGGGTGGTGAAAGCGGAACTGGACCGCAAGGGGGACGGGAAACCCCTACCCGACACCGAGGCGGTAAAGGTGCTTAAGGCCCTTAGGGAGATCGCCCAAGAGCAGGGAAACGCTTTTGAGGTGGAGTTTTTAGACCGCTTCCTACCCAAGGAGATGTCCGAGGAGGAGATAGAGGCCTGGATCCGGGAGAATATAGACTTCTCCCAGTTCAAGACCCCCCTGGCGGCCATCGGGGTGGTGACCAAGGCCCTGGGGCCTAGGGCCCCTGGGGAGAAGGTGCGGCGGGTGATTGAGCGCTTGGCGAAATGAACCCTTGGAAGCGGATAGAGCTGGAAGAGATCCTCACCGAGCCCGTCAGGCTGGTGAGGGAAAGGGTGCGCACCCACACCGGCAAGGAACTCACCTACATCTACCGCCCGGGGCCGGTGGCGGCCAGCTTCGTCCTGCCCGTGACCGATAGGGCCACCGCCCTCCTCATCCGCCAGTACCGTCACCCCACGGGCAAGTTCCTGTTGGAAATCCCTGCGGGCAAGGTGGACCCTGGGGAAACCCCCCTCGAGGCCGCCCGGCGGGAGCTTTTGGAGGAAGTGGGGGCCGCGGCCAAGCGCTTCCTCTCCCTCCCTCCCTTCCACCCCCAACCCTCCTTTACCGCCGTGGTCTTCCACCCCTTTTTGGCCCTGCAGGCGGAGGTGGTGGCCAGGCCGGCCCTGGAGGATGGGGAGCTCCTGGAAACCGTGGAACTCCCCCTTCCGGACATCTACCGCCTTCTGGAGGCCGGGGAGATCCAGGACGCCTCCACCGCCCTTACCCTCTTCTACGCTCGGCCTTACCTTAAGGCTGAAGGCCTCCTCTAGTGTGACCTCCTCCCACCCCTAAAGGAGCGGGCTTCCCCCTTCATCGGTCACGGGCAAGGCCCGTATCTTGGTCACGGGCAAGGCCCGTATCTTGGTCACGGGCAAGGCCCGTATCTTGAAGGCAACTGCCCTCTCTGGGGCCCCTACCCCAAATGAACGTCCCACCCCTAAAGGGGCGAGCTTTCCCGGCGGGTGCTCGTAAAAAGCGCCATCTTCCCCGCATAAAATGCGCCTGGGAAAAGGGTCTATCCCCTGGTAGACTGGCCCCGTATGAAACCCAGCATCCACACTTCGCTTCCCGGTCCCAAAGCCAAAGCCCTTTTGGAAAGGGGTCAGGCCGTCCTCTCCTCCTCCTACATCCGCCCCTACCCCTTCGTCCCCGCCCGAGGGCAGGGGGTGTTCTTGGAGGACGTGGACGGCAACGTCTTCCTGGACTTCATGGCGGGGATCGCGGTGAACACCACCGGGTATGCCCACCCTAAGGTGCTGGAGGCGGTGAAGGCCCAGGCGGAGCGCTTTGCCCACGTGTGCTTCTCCGACTTCACCCACGAGCCCACCCTTTCCCTGGCGGAAAGGTTGGTGGCCAGATTGGGCGGGGGCTACCGGGTCTTTTTCGGCAACTCGGGCACGGAAGGGGTTGAGGCCGCCATCAAGCTGGTGCGCCAGCACACGGGAAGGCCCTACCTCATCGCCTTCACCGGGGCCTTCCACGGCAGAAGCCTGGGTTCCCTTTCCCTCACCGCCAGCAAAAGCGCCTACCGTAAGGGTTTCTCGCCCCTTCTCCCCGGGGTGGTGCACGTGCCCTTCCCCAATCCCTTCCGCCCTCCTCTGGGAGCCCGCCCGGAAGAGGCAGGCGATGCCGTATTGGCATATCTGGAGCACCTCTTCCGCACCGTGGTGGCCCCGGAGGAGGTGGCCGCTTTCTTCCTGGAGCCCATTCAGGGAGAAGGGGGATACCTGGTGCCCCCGCCTGGGTTCATCCCCAAGCTTAAGGCCCTGCTGGAAAGGCACGGCATCCTCCTGGTGGCCGATGAGGTCCAATCTGGGGCCGGCCGTACAGGGCTTTTCTTCGCCCTGGAACACGAAGGAGTCCAGGCGGACGTCTACGTCCTGGCCAAGGGCCTGGCCTCCGGCTATCCCTTAAGCGCCCTCCTCTTCCGGGAAGAGCTTTCCAGCTGGCGCCCCGGGGCCCACGGCACCACCTTCGGCGGCCAGGCGGTGGCCGCCGCCGCGGCCCACGCCACCTTGGACCTCCTGGAGGCTGGCCTCATGGACAACGCCGCCCGGGTAGGGGCGTTCCTCCTGCGGGAACTGGGGAGCATGCAAAGGCGCTTCCCCTTCCTAGGGGATGTGCGGGGAAGGGGGCTCATGATCGGGTTGGACTTCGGCACGCCCGAGGAGGAACGGCCCGACCTCAGGGACAAGGCCGTGGAGCTGGCCTTCAGGAAGGGGCTTCTTCTCCTTCCCGCCGGGCCTTCCGCCCTGCGCATCGCCCCGCCCCTCATCCTCACGGAGGAGGAGGCGGCCATGGGTTTGGAGATCCTGGAGGCGGTTTTCCAAGCCCTCTAGCCCCATCCCCCTCCAGGGCCAAGGGTCCCACAACCCCTTCCCGGGAGCCCTTCTGGACCGCGCGCAAGGCGCATCCCCACCCAAGGCGGTGCCACCCGGGGTCGGGCCGAGGGGAACCGGGGCCAGGGGAGTCCTCCCTGGCCCCAGCCCCTGGGGTTCTACTTGGGTTCTCCGGGCCAGTCCCCCACCACCCCAGGGGCCGCCCACTCCATGGTGAGGAGCTCCTCGAGGGTGGCCTTTTTGCCCGCCGGGATCCGCAACACCCCCTTCCGGTCCTGGATGGGACCGGTGAAGGGGTCAAAGGTGGGCTTCGGGCTCTGCATATCCTTTAGCAGAGCCATGATGCGGTCGTGGACGCTCACCTTCCTCCCGCCCACCGTCATCTGGGCCTTCTGCAAGAGGGGCACGTGCTTGGGGTTGATGGGAACCCCGTAGTCCGCTCCCATCTCCACCGCTTTGTGCTCTAGGAGCCAGAAGTAGTCCACCTTTTCCAGGTTCTTAGGGGTGTAAACGCCCTCCTTTACCTTCTTGAGGAAGTCCATGTAGATCACATCCCAGTGTACGATCTGGCCCGAGACCACGTGGTCTGGGGCGAACTTCAGCATGGGGGTGTAGTGGCCAAAGGAGTAGGCCCCCTTCTTGGCCGCCGTCTGGATCACCGTGGGGGTGTCCTCGGTGAAGGCGAAGACGTCCGCCCCTTGGGCCAGAAGGGCCTCCGTGGCCTCCCTGGCCTTGGCCGGGTCGTACCAGGCGTTAATCCAGCGCACCAGGACCTGGGCCTTGGGGTTCACCGCCCGAACCCCCAGGGTGAAGGCGTTGATGTGCCGCTTCACCTCAGGGATGGGAAAGGCGGCCACATACCCCACCTTGCCCGTTTTGGACAGGGCTCCCGCCGCCAAGCCGTTCAGGTAGTAGACCTGGTAGAAATCCGCCATGTAGGTGGCCACGTTGGGGGCCCGCTTGATCCCGGTGGCGTGGGCGAAGATGACGTTCGGGTATTTCTTCGCCCCCTCGAGGACCGCTTCCATGTAGCCGAAGCTGGTGGCAAAGATCACCTGGCACCCTTCCCGCACGAACCGGTCGATGACCGGAAGGGCCTGGGCCTCGGGCACGCTTTCCACATAGCGGGTCTCCAGCCAGGGAAGGGCTGCCTCCGCCTTTTTGCGCCCCACATCGTGGGCATAGGTCCACCCCGCATCCCCGATGGGCCCCACGTAGATGAAGCAAGCCTTCAACTTATCCCCTTGGGCCCATGCCAACCCCAACGCCAACAACAGAAAACCTAAAATCCTCCGCATCCTTTACCTCCCCCGGTCAAAGGGCTGGCCCAGGGCCTTGGGGGCCCGGGCGCGGCCCGAAAGGGCCAGGACCAGGATAACCAAAAGGTAGGGCATGGCGGCAAAGGCCTCCGACGGTATAGGTACACTGCCCTGCAAGCGGAACTGGAGAAAGAATAGGAGGCCGAAAAGGTAGGCCCCAAAGATGGCCCGCAAAGGCTGCCAGGCCGCCAGGATCACCAGGGCGATGGCCACCCACCCCAGCCCCGCCGTCATGCCATCCGTCCAGGAGGGCCGGTAGGCCAGGGAAAGGTAGGCCCCCGCCAGGCCGATCATCCCGCCCCCTAGGGCCAGGGCCAGGTACCGCACCCCGTCCACGCTAACCCCAAAGAGATCCGCCGCCTTAGGGTTCTCCCCCACACTCCTCAGGTAAAGGCCAAACCGGCTGCGGGAGAAAAGGAGGTGAAGGCCGAAGGCCAAGGCCAGGGCCAGGGCCGCTAAAATCCCTTCCGGCAAGGGGTTGGGGAGGGGCACACCCTCGTACCGCTTCCCCAAAAGGCCCGAGGCCCCAAGCCCCAAGGCCGCCAGGGCCAGCCCCGCCACGAACTGGTTCGCCCTTAAGGAGACCGCGAACACCCCCAGGAATAACCCCAGCAAAGCCCCCACCCCCATCCCGGCCAGGACCCCCAAAGCCGGATGGACCTTCAGGCCCACGGCAAAGGCCACCAGGGCGGAGAGGGCCATCATGCCCTCCACCCCCAGGTTCACCACCCCGCCCCGCTCGGAAAGGAGAGCCCCCAAGCCAGCCAGGAGGAGGGGAGTGCCGAAGAGAACCGCACGCAAAAGGGCTTCTTCCATCAGCGCCTCCAAACCGGGCGGCGGCGGCTTAACGCCTCTGCCCCGATGAAGCTCAGGAGCAACAGCCCCGCCGCCACGTCCACCACCCGAAAGGGCATGGAAAGGGCCAGCTTCAAGGCATCTCCCCCCGCCAGGATGAGACCCAAAAGGGGGGCGGTGAGGAGCACCCCAAGGGGCCTTCCCCTGGCCAGCCAGGCCGCCAGGATGGCGGTGAAGCCATACCCCAAGGAAATCTGGGCTGGCTCCAGAAGCCTTAGATGGATTCCCGCCACCTCCCCCACCCCCGCAAGGCCCGCAAGGAAACCGGAAAGAAGGGCCGCCAGGAGGATCAGCCTTCCCCCCTTAAGGCCCAGGTAGCGGGCCGCCTCCGGGTTTTCCCCCAGGACCCGCCACTCAAAGCCAAGGGGGGTGCGAAAGAGAAGAACCTGAAGCCCCATAGCCGCCACCATCCCCAGAACCAGGGTAGGCCAGTGCACCAGGGTGTCCCCTAGCCGGGGAAGCTGGGCTTCAGGGGGGAAGCGGTCGGTGTAGAGAAAGCCAAAAACCATCTGGCCCTTCCAGGGCCCCGCCACCAGATAGACCACCAGGTAGTAGACCAGGTAGTTTTGCATGAGGGTAGTGAGGATCTCATTGACCCCGAAGCGCGCCCGAAGCCAGGCGGCAAGCCCCGCCCATAGGGCCCCCAGACTCCCCCCGAACAGGAACATCAAGGGCAAGCTCCAAAGCCCGGGAGGCACGAAGAGGGCCACATAGGCCGCCCCCACCGCTCCCATGAGGAGCTGGCCCTCTGCCCCAATGTTGAAAAACCCGATCCTAAAGGCCAGGGCCAGGCCCGCCCCGATCAGGAGAAGGGGGATGGTGCGCCGCATCACCTCCGCCAGGCCCAGGGTATCCGTCAAGGGAGAAAGGAGAAGGGCATACGCCTTGAGGGGCGGTACCCCGTAGAGGAGGAAAAGCAGGCCCAGGCCCAAAAGGGCAAGGCTCAGGAACAGGGCATAGGTGAGAAGAACCTTCCTGGGCGAAGGGCTAGGATCCAGCTCCCACCTCATACCCGCCCCTCCGTCATCATCCGGCCCAGGCGCTCCCGGTCCGCCTCCTCCCGGGAGATGGGCCCCACAAAGCGGCCATGGTACAAGGCGGCTACCCGATGGGAAAGGCTTAGAATCTCGTCCAGGTCCTCGCTCACCAAAAGCACAGCCGAGCCGTCCCGCACCAGGTCCAGGATACGTTCATAGACTTCTTCCGCCGCCCCCACGTCCACCCCGTAGGTGGGATGCATGGCCAAAAGCAAGCGGGGACCGCCCTGAAGCTCCCGGGCCAGGATCACCTTCTGCACGTTCCCCCCGGAAAGAAAACGCACAGGGGTGCGGGGGGAAGGGGTGCGGATGCCGTAGCGCCCAATCAGGGCTTCCGCCTCCTTTTCCATGATCCGGTAATCCAGTAGACCCCGGGGGGCCAAGCGCCGGTAGGTGCGCAGGGCCAGGTTCTCCGCCACGCTCATGCCTTCCACCACGCCCATACTGCGCTCCTCGGGAATGTGGGCCACCCCAAGGGCGAAGAGCCGGGCGGGATCCTGGGGCCACGCTTCCCCCAGAAAGCGCACCCTCCCCTGAAAGGGCCTAAGGCCGGCCAGGGCTTGCAAGAGCTCCGCCTGCCCGCTCCCCGCCACCCCTGCGATCCCCAGCACCTCCCCCGCCCGCAAGGCGAAGGAAACCCCTTGCACGGGAAAACCATGCCGGGGCACCAAAAGGTCTTCCACCTCCAGGACCACTTCCGCCCGGGGTGGGGGAACCTTGGGGGGTGGGGCCAGGCTCCGGCCCACCATAAGGCGCACCAGGAGGTCCTTGTCCGCCTCCCGGCGTAAGACCTCCCCCACCTTCTCCCCAGCCCGGAGCACGGCGATACGGTCGGCAATGGCCAAGACCTCGTCCAGCTTGTGGCTGATGAAGATGACGGAAAGACCCAGACCCTTTAGCCGCCGGATCTCCTGGAAAAGGGCCTCCGCTTCCTTGGGCGTCAAGACGCTGGTGGGCTCATCTAGGATGAGGACCTTGGGGCGGTTGAGCAAGGCGCGGAGGAGTTCTACCCTTTGCTTCTCCCCCGCGGAAAGACGGGCCACGGGCGCCTCGAGGTCCACACCCAAGGGATGCCCTTCCAAAAGCTTTGCCAGCCGCCGCACCAGGGCTCGGCGGGAGAAGACCAGAGGAAGTTCAAGACCCAGGGCTAGGTTTTCCGCCACGGTGTGGGCCTCTATGAGCTCAGGATGCTGGGGCACCAGGGCGATGCCTAGGCGCTGGGCCTCCTTGGGGGAAGGGATGCGCACCTCCTTCCCCCGAAGAAGAATCCGCCCCTCATCGGGTGCGTACAGACCATAAAGGATGCTTACCAGGGTGGTCTTCCCCGCCCCGTTCTCCCCCAAAAGGGCCAGGACCTCCCCAGGGGCCACCTCGAGGGTGATGCGGCGGTTGGCCACCACAGGACCAAAGCGCTTGGTGATGTTCTCCAGCTTCAGCATGGGCCGGGCAAAAGCCCGGCCTTGAGAATACCACGGGCCCAGGCAGGGGAAAACCCGGGAGGAACGCGGCCAAACGAACCCCCCGGCTACGCTACCGGGGGGTAAAGCATTGCGTCCTGGAGCTGGCGGGCCCGGAGGGATTCGAACCCCCGACCTACCGCTTAGAAGGCGGCTGCTCTGTCCCCTGAGCTACGGGCCCATAAACAAAGCCGGGGTGTGGGTTCACCCCGGCCATTTGGAGCGGGAGACGGGACTCGAACCCGCGACCCTCGGCTTGGAAGGCCGATGCTCTACCAACTGAGCTACTCCCGCGTGGTCGGGGCGGCCCGATTTGAACGGGCGACCCCCTGCTCCCAAAGCAGGTGCGCTACCGGCCTGCGCTACGCCCCGGGGCGGCCACCCCAAAGGCCACGATAACACTTGACCCCAAGAGGGTCAAGGCATGCTACAATGGCCCCATGCGCTTAGGTCCAGTAGAAATCCTCCTTATCCTTTTGGTCATCCTCCTCCTTTTCGGCGCCAAGAAGCTTCCCGAGCTGGCCCGGGGCATCGGCCAGTCGGCAAAGGAGTTCAAAAAGGGGCTTCAGGAGGGGGAGGAGAAGAAGGAAGAGCCTAAGGCTTGAGGATCTCCTCGGGTACGGGCATACCGCCTGGGGCATAGAGGCGGTAGCCGGTGGGGCGCACATAGGCGGCCAGGGCCAGGCCGTAGCGCCGCGCCAGGCCTACCGCGGGAGCCGTCGCCCCCGTACGGCTTACCAGGAGCACCGCCCCCATCCCGATGGCCTTAGCCGCCATCTCCTGGCTCACCCGCCCCGTGACCGCGAGGGCCACAGGGGGCCTGACCCCTTCCAAAAGCATGTAGCCGGCCAAGCGGTCCACGGCATTGTGGCGGCCGATGTCCTCGTTGAGGTAAAGGAGCCCGCCTGTGGGGTCGAAGAGGGCTGCCCCGTGGATGCCCCGGGTTTCCCTGTAACGAAGCGTATGCTGGCGTAGCTGAGCCATCAACTCCATGGGCAGCCTGGGATCTAGCGAAACCCTGGGCAAGGGGGAAAGCCGGGGCTCGCCATAGCGCAGACCGGCAGCACAACCGCTATCCCGTACCCCCACCCCCTTCTCGGGGTCCACGGGGAGATCCACGGCCACGATCCCATCGCCCACGTGCCAGCGTATCCCCTCGAGGCCCTGGAGCACCCCGCTTAACCAAAGATGACCCAAGGCCAAGTAGACCTCGTCCCCCGGCGTGTAGCTGAAGGAGACCCAGGGCTTGCCGTTGACGACCAGGAGGAAGCGCTCTTCCTCTGGCAGGGAAAAGGCTTCCTGCTTAAAGCGGCCCCCCTCAAACCTCCACATCCTTTTCCTCCGCCAAGGCATAAAGGGCCGCCCGGGCCCTCAGGGCAGGGAGATCCAACTCCCCCTTAAGCCTTAGGTCCTGAACCAGGAGGCGTTCCCCGCAGGAGCGACAAACGTAGACCCGATAAGGATCTTCCTGATAATAGACCAGTTGGTCCGCACGGGTCTCCCCGCAGTAGGGGCAGCCCAGACGCAAAGCCCGAAAAGGAGTATCGCAGAAGGCGCAAAGGTGGAAGCGGTGGCCGTCCGCGTCCAGGTAGCCCACATCGGGGAAGCCGCCGCACTCCGGGCAGCGCTCCGGCCAACCCTCACCGGAAGTCTTCCCGTGGTCCGCCTGCCAAGAGATGAGGCGCAAGGCCTGATGGAGCCAGAAAGCGTAGGCGGAATCCTCGGGCACCTCCCCCTGCCTTAAGCGATGGGCGTCCTCCAGAAGTTTTTCCCTGGGAGGGAGGGTTGCCCCGGAAAGAAACCCCGGAGCCACCTCCTCCACAGCCTCCCGCACCTCCTCCAAGGCTTGCTTTAAGACCTCCACCGAGGGGCCGGAGCGCCTGGGAAGAAGGCTGAGCCTACGGTGCACCGCTTCCAGAATCTCCACCACACCTACCCCCTTGGGATAAAGGTTACCCCCGCCCCTTAAGGGGCGGGGGATTCTCCTTACACTTGCCCTGCCATCACCACGAAGTAGCGGAGCAGGAAGGCTCCCACTAGGGTGAGCAAGGCCGCCAGGGTAACGTTTTGCCTCTCCAGGAAGAGGGGGAGGCCCCATCCCACCACCACAAAGCCCCAAAAAGCCCAGGCTAGGGGGCCTGCCAGAAGGGCCAGGACCGCCCCCGCGGCCACCGGATAGGTCCAGACCAGGTGGAGGAACAAAACCACCCCTTCCACCAAGGCGGAGGCCACCACCAGGCGGCTAAGCTTTTCATGGTGCTGCCAAAGCTGGAGCAAGGCCCCACCTGCGGTGGCCGCCGAGGCCAAAAAGAGCCAGGGAAGCAAAGGGGATGCGTTCCAGAAAGGCTTGGCGGTCTGCATCAGGAGCACCGCGGTATACCCCACCACCAGGGCCACCAGCACGGCCACGATCCCCTGGGCCTTCCTCGAGGTGGGTTGCGCATACACCCAAAGGAGCCCCGCCCCAGAGAGCAGGAGGAACCAGCTACCCAACCACATCACCGAGGCGGGATAGAAGCCTCCGAGGAACAGGTTGAGGAAGCGCAAGGGCTGCCCCAGGTCCAGGACCAGCAAGGCCGAGCCCACCACCACTCCTAGAAAGGCCCACAGGGCGCTGCGGCGGATGAGTTTTTGGTTTTCAGGGTAGAAGAGCACGCTGAGGAGGTAAGCCCCCCCCGTGGTCCCTGCCAGGAAGAAGTAGAGGGCGATCCAGATACCCCAATGCTCCTCGCCAATAGGGTTGGGAAAGTTCGCGGTGATCATTGGTTACCTCCTTTGAGGGCCTCACGCCGCTCCACGATGAACTTCAGCCCAGCCCCAAGGGCGGCAGCGGCGATACCCGCGGAAAGCCAACCCGTAGCCGCGCGCTTTTCCGCTTCCCGAACCGCCTTGGGCAGGTCGTACTGGCTGGGGTGCTCCGTGAGCACATAAAGCACATGGGTACCCCCAAGCTCCCGTAGACCGTAGATGTTGGCCCGGGTGTGGCCCCGCTCCTTCAGCACCCGCACCCTTTCCTCCGCCATGGCCCGGATCTCCTGGTAGGTGCCAAAGGTCAGGGCGTCGGTGGGGCAGGCCTTGACACAAGCCGGTTGGTCCCCATGGGAGATGCGATCGTAGCACATGGTGCACTTTTGTACCACCCCCCGGGCCTCGTCAAAGTGAACCGCCCCATAGGGGCAGGCCTGGACACAAGAACGGCAACCAATACAAGTTTTCTCGTCCACCGTAACCACCCCGCCCTCCCGGTGGGCCATGGCCCCTGTGGGACAGGCGGTCACGCATGGGGCATGGGTGCAGTGCATGCAAGATCCGCGGATGAAGTCAAAGTACGGGTCCCCATCCGGCTTCAAGCCCTCGTAGTAGCGCATGGAAATCCAGGTGTGGGACGTGAGCCTAGGTGGATTGGCATAACTGCCCCTGTTCTTGGTGTTCTCCGCCTCGAGGTCGTTCCACTGCTTGCAGGCCACCTGGCACGCCTTGCAGCCGATGCAGCGGCTTGCGTCAAACAGTATGGCGAAGTCCTTTGGGTTCGGCATCCCCCACCTCCTAGATCTTCTCAATCCTCACCAGGAAGGCCTTGGTCTCCTGGATGAAGGTATTGGGGTCCAGGGCCTGGGGTGTGAGCTGGTTGGCGGAGTCCCCGGGATTGCCCCCTTGGTAGCCCCAGTGAATGACGATGCCCACCTGGTGTAGGGTCTTCTCTCCTACCTTAACCGGCTGGACCCTGGGCGTGACCAGGGCTACCGCCTTCATCTCCCCGCGGGCGCTTTTGATGCGCACCCAATCCCCATTTTTGATCCCCAGGCTCTTAGCTAGCTCCACGTCCATCTCCACAAAGGGGTCGGGCTGTAGCTCCAAAAGCCAGGGCACGTTCCGGCTCATCATCCCCGTGTGCCAGTGCTCGGTGAGGCGGTAGGTGGTGGCCACGATGGGGTACTCCTCCGGGGTGCCGTATACGTCCAGATCCCCCACCCAGACCTTGCACACCGGGTTTTTATCCTGGCCGGAGATCAGGTTGGCCAAGGCGCTCTCCCATGGCTCATAGTGCTCGGGGAAGGGGCCATCCTTGAGCTGGGCGGCAAAGAGCCTGCCCACCCCTTCGGGCAACATGATGAAGGGGAGAGCCTTGTCCGGGGGTGCCGCACCATCGGGCACATCCCCCTCCCACTTCTCCTCCTTGGGGTTCCAGCGCACCAACCACTTGGCGGGGTTGCGAGGTTGGCCCTTTAGGTCCGTGGAAGCCCGGTTGTAGAGAATCCGCCGGTTGGCCGGCCAGGCGTAGGCCCAGTTCTGGAAGAGGCCCAGTCCCAGAGGGTGGGTGTCCCGGGGATCCCGACGGGCCATCTTGTTCCCCTCCTCCGTGAAGGCCCCACAGTAAAGCCAGTTTCCGCAAGCGGTGGTGCCGTCGTCCCGAAGGTCGGCAAACTTGGCCATCAGTTTCCCCGTGGTGAGGTCGTAGCCGTTGTACTCCTTAGCCACCTCCTCGCTCATCTTTTCGGAATGTTCCCACCAGGAGAGGTTGAGAATGGCCTCCTTGTTGGGCCCGCCCTCCTCGGCATAGAGCTTCTTCAGGCGTTGGACCAGCTCCGTCAGGATCCAAAGCTCATCCTTAGCCTCCCCGGGGGGATCCACAGCCTTTTCGTACCACTGGGCCCACCGCCCGGTGTTGGTGATGCTTCCCGACTTCTCGGCCCACACCGCCGAGGGCAGGAGGAACACCTCCGTCTGGATGTCTTGGGGACGGACACCGGGCCGTTTCCAGTGGGCCGCGGTTTCGGTCTCCATGGGGTCTACCACCACCAGCCACTTGAGGTTGTCCAAGGCCTTGCGGGCCAGGTTAGCGTTGGCAGCGGAGTTGGCTGGATTCTGCCCTATGGCGATGAGCCCTTGGATCCGTCCCGCCAGCATGGCGTGGAAGATGGCGTAGTGGGAGTAATCGGCGCTTTTGTCGGGGATGCCGTCCTTGTGGGGAGAAAGCTTGGGCAGGTAGCCGTAGGCTTCCTTGGGGTCCACCTTGGGCCACCACGCCTTGAGGAGGCTAACGAAATACTTGGGGTAGTTTTGCCACCAGTTGGCGGAAGGGGCATAGTTGGCCTTGGGTACCCTGGAAGCTATCCATTCCTCCAAGGTGGGCTTATCCCCGGTGGGCAGGCCCAGGTACCCAGGCAGATCGTGGTAAAGAAGGGCGAAGTCCGTACTCCCCTGTACGTTGGAGTGGCCGCGGAGCGCGTTGACGCCACCTCCGGGAAGGCCGATATTTCCCAAGAGGAGCTGGACTATGGCGTAAGTGCGGATGTGCTGGGTGCCGTAGGTGTGCTGGGTGGCCCCCATGGCGTAGGTGATGGTGCCCGCCCGGTCAGGCCGGCCCGTGGAGGAGTAGAGGTCGTAAATGGCCAAAAGCTTTTCCACGGGGATGCCGGTGATTTTGGACACCACCTCGGGGGTATAGCGCTCGTACTGTTTCCGAAGAAGTTGGAAAACGCAGTGGGGATCCTGCAAGGTGGGGTCGGTCTTGACTTGGCCGTTTTCATCCACCTGGTAAGCCCAAGTCTTGGTGTCGTAAGCGCGCTTTTCCGGGTCATATCCAGAAAAGAGGCCGTCCAGCTCCGTGGCCGTCTTGAACCCGGGGTCTACCAGGAAGGAGGCATTGGTGTAGTGCTTGACGTAAAACTCGTCGTAGCGCTTGTTTTCCAGAATATAGCGAATCATTCCGCCCATGAAGGCGATATCCGTGCCCGGGCGGATCTGGGCGAAGAGGTCCGCCTTGGCAGCGGTGCGGTTGAAGCGGGGATCTACCACGATGAGCTTGGCCCCCCGTTCCTTGGCCTCGAGGATCCAGCGGAAGGTGAGGGGGTGCTGCTCCGCGGGGTTGCCCCCTTGGACCAGGATCACGTCGGCATTCTTGAAGTCAATGGAATGGTTGGTCATGGCCCCGCGGCCAAAGCTTACCCCCAGGGCGGGCACCGTGGAGGAGTGGCAGATCCGGGCCTGGTGCTCAATGTAAACGATCCCCAAGGCCCGGAACAGCTTGCTCATGGCGTAGGCCTCCTCGTTGGAACCTACGCTGGTTCCCAAGGTGGCGATGGCCTCGGTACGCCGCACCACCTGGCCTTGATCGTCCACCTCTATCCAGCCCTGGTCCCGGGTGTCCTTGATCAGGCGGGCGATCCGGTCCAGGGCCCAGCCCCAATCCTTTTCCTCCCAACGGTCCGACCCCGGTGCCCGGTAGAGGACCCTGGTGACCCGGTAAGGGCTTTCCACGAAACCCCGGGCCGCCTGCCCCTTGGAGCAGAGGGCCCCCTGGTTGATGGGGTGATCGGGGTCGCCTTCCAGGTTGACCAGGCGCCCTCCTTGGACCGCGGCGATCATGCCGCACCCGGTGGCACAGTAGGGGCAGATGAGGGGTTTTTCCCCGATGGGCTTGCGTAAGGTGGGCTTAGCCCCGCGGGCCAAGCCCCGTTCCAGCGCCAGGGCACCCCCCGTGACCGCCCCTGCTAAACCGATAAACTTCCGGCGGGTTAGCATGAACTTTCACCTCCTTATCCCACTTCCCGAGCTTAGCCATACCCCTCCCACACGCCTAGGGGCAAACGTCCCCGGGCATCGGGCCCCACCCGCTTATTTGCGAAAACCTTCACTAAACCCCCCTAGGGTTCACCCTAGGGGGCCTTGGGAAATACAGGGCCGTGTTACAACCGCCTGAGCACCTCTTCGGCTTCCTTGTAACCGGGCTTCAGCTTGAGGGCCTCCTGGCACTGGTAGCGGGCCCCATCCTTATCCCCCGCTTTCTCGTTAGCCAGGCAGAGCAGGTAACGGTACTCGGCCCGCTTGGGCTCGAGGCGGACCGCCACCGTGAGCCGGCTTTTGGCCTTCTGGGCATCCCCCAAGGCCATGTAGACCTGGCCCAGGTAGTAATAGGCCGCAGGGAAGCGCAAGGGGGCCAAGGCCACCGCATTCTCCAGGGCCACCCCCGCCTCCTTGTAACGGCCCAAGGTCAGGTAAGCCTGACCCAGGGTGTACCAACCCTCCGCATCCAGGGGCTTGATCCGGTGCCCCTCCTCCAAGACCTTGGCCGCCTCCTCCGCCCGGCCCTTCAACAAGAGAGCCGAGGCATACCGCACCCGAAGACCCCCTTCCTTGGGGGAAAGCCCCACCGCCTTGGCGTACTGCTCCAGGGCCTCGTCCAAGCGGCCCGCCGCCAGATAGAGCTCGGCCAAAGCCGCCCTCACCTCCGCCGAATCCTGCAAGCTGAGGGACTTCTTAAAGGCCTCCTCCGCCTTGTCCGCCTGGCCCAAGAAGGCGTAGACCAAGCCCCGCTGGGCAAAGAGGGGGGCGTAGCGGGGGTTCACCCGTTCGGCATCGCGAAGCACGGTAAGGGCCTGCTCCAGATAAGCCTTTCCCTTTTCCCGGTCCTCCGAAGCCCGATAGAGGGCCACGTAGGCCTCGGAAAGCACCATGTACCCCCCAATGTACCGGGGATTCCGGGCCACCAGGCCCTTGGCGTTCTCCAAAGCGGGGTTAAGGAGCCCCACCTTCAGTTGGGCCCGGGCTAGCCAGTAGACCACATCCGGGTCCTGGGGTCTTTCCTTTAAGGCGCGCTCAAAGAGCTCTAAGGCGGCCTCATACCGACCCAGGGCGTACAGCTGCACCCCGAGGCGGAAGGCATCCTGCTTCTCCACCTGGTTGGCCGCCGGGGGTGGGGTCTGGGCCAGGCTGGGTACCGCCAACAAACTTAAGGCCAAAAGAAACCAGCGCATCCTTCCCTCCTATAGCACGTACCGCGTCAGGTCCGGCGAGGCGAAGACCGCCTCCAGCCTCTGCTCCACATAGGCCCGGGTGATCTCCACCCGGCCCAGGTCCGTCTGGAAGCTTACCTCCTCCAACACCCGCTCCAAGACGGTGGCCAGCCTCCTGGCCCCGATGTCCTCCAGCTCCTGGTTGGCCCGGTAGGCCGCTTCGGCAATGGCCCTTAGGGCCTCCTCGTGGAAGTGGAGCTCCGTACCGTCCGCCCTTAAAAGCTCCGTGTACTGGCGGATCAGGGAGTTTTCCGGCTCCTTTAGGATCCGGTAGAACTCCTCGGGGCCCAAGGGGGAAAGCTCCACCCGGATGGGGAAGCGGCCCTGAAGCTCGGGGATTAGGTCCGAGGGCTTGGCCACATGGAAGGCCCCGGCAGCGATGAAGAGCACGTGCTCCGTGGATACCGGCCCGATGCGGGTGGAGACCACCGTACCCTCCACGATGGGCAAAAGGTCCCGCTGCACGCCCTCCCCGGACACATCCGGCCCCACCGTCCCTTCCCGACGGGCCACCTTGTCTATCTCGTCAATGAAGACGATGCCGTCCTCCTGGGCCCGCCTTCTCGCCTCCTCCTTGAGTTCCTCTTTGTCAATCAGGCGCTCGGCGTGCTGGTTCTTGAGTACCTCCCTCGCCTCCTTCACCGTCATGCGCTTGCGCACCGGGCGCTTAGGGAGAAGGCCTTTCAGCATCTCTCCCATGCCCCCAAAACCCTCCCCACCCAAAACCCCCATGAAGGGCAGGCCCATCTCCTCCTCCACCTGCACCTCCACGGAGAGGCTATCCAGCCGTCCCGAGCGCACCTCGGCAAGGGAGGCGCGAAGCAGGGTGGCGAGCTCCTCCTCGGCGAAAGCCAAGGCCTTTTCCTCCACTTTTTTCTTCATCTCCTCGAGGACCAGCCCGTAGCTGGCCTCCGCCAGGTCCCGCACAATAGCGTCCACGTCCCGGCCCACATACCCCACCTCGGTGAACTTGGTGGCCTCCACCTTCACGAAAGGGGCCCCGGCCAGGCGGGCCAGGCGCCGGGCGATCTCCGTCTTGCCCACCCCCGTGGGCCCGATCATGAGGATGTTCTTGGGGGTCACCTCCCGGGCCACCTCGGGAGGAAGCTTCTTCCGGCGGTAGCGGTTCCTTAGGGCCACGGCCACCGCTCGCTTGGCCGCCTCCTGGCCCACGATGTGTTTGGAAAGCTCACGGACAATCTCTGCAGGCGTCAGGTTCATGCCTCCCCCAAGGTTAACACCGTCACCTGGCCCGAGGTGTAGAGATCCACCTCAGCGGCAATCTTAAGGGCCTCCTCGGCGATCTCCCGAGCCGAAAGGCCCGAGTGGCGGTAGAGGGCCTTGGCGGCCGCTAGGGCATAGGGGCCCCCAGAACCCACCGCCAAAAGGGGCTCCTCCGGGGCGATCACCTCCCCGCTTCCGGAAAGGAGCACCAGGGTTTCCCGGTCGGCGGCGATGATCATGGCCTGGAGGTGGCGCAGGACCCTGTCGGTGCGCCAAAGCTTAGCGGTTTCCACCGCTCCCTTTAAGAGGTTCCCCTTAGCCTCCTTGAGCTTTTCCTCAAAGCGCTCCAAAAGGCTTAAGGCATCGGCCACCCCGCCGGCGAAACCCACCAGGACGCCTTCCCCCACCTCGAGGCGCCTCACCTTCACCGCTCCCCGCTTGAGCACGGTCTGGCCGAAGGTAACCTGGCCATCCCCCGCCAAGGCGGTAACCCCGTCCTTGCGCACGGCCAGAATGGTGGTGCCGTGGATCTCCACGAGAGGTACCTTAACCCTTGGGGATGAGAAGGGCGTTAGGCAGGGGTTATGGAGAAGCACGGGCCACAAGGCAGGTCCCCACCCTTAGGCCCCCTGCGGGACCGGGGCTATGACCGGAAGGAGAGGGGAAAGCTGTGCCCCCCTCGTCAAGGCCGCCGGCCGAGCCTCTGGAGCACCGCGGCTATGTCCCCAAATCCTGGTCCGTCCCCCGCTCTGTTGCGCTCCCTATCCAAGGCCCCTTCTGGGGCTCCCGTCCCAGCCTGCCGTGGGTGCCCCCTTACCACTTCCCGCCACAAACCTCTTCCTTTCACGGCCCTAAACTAAGGGGGTGAAGGCCAAGACGCTCGGTGAACTCCGGCGCACCTATCCCTTGGATAGGCTGAGGCGCACGGTGAAAGAGGAAGCCCGGGAAAACCTCCGGGGAAAGCTGCAGGGAGGCGAGCCCCTTTTCCCCGGCATCCACGGGTACGAGGACACCGTGATTCCCGCCCTGGTGCAGGCCATCTTGGCCAAGCAAAACTTCATCCTCCTGGGCACCCGGGGCCAGGCGAAAAGCCGTATCCTGCGTTCCTTGGTAAACCTGTTAGACGAAGAGATCCCCGCCTTGGCTACGGAACTCCGCGATAACCCCTTAAGGCCCATCTCCCCCGAAGGGAAAAGGCTCTTGGAGGAGGCGGGGGATGAGGCCCCCATCGTCTGGATCCCCCGGGAGGAGCGCTATGTGGAAAAGCTGGCCACCCCTGACACCACCGTGGCGGACCTGCTCGGGGACATGGACCCCATCAAGGCAGCGCGAAGGGGTACGGGCCTAGCCGACCTGGAGAGCATCCACTTCGGCCTCCTGCCCCGGGCGAACCGGGGTATCTTCGCCGTGAACGAGCTGGCGGATCTGGCCCCCAAGGTGCAGGTAGCCCTCTTCAACATCCTCGAGGAGGGAGATGTGCAGATCAGGGGCTACCCCATCCGCCTGCCCCTGGACGTCTGGCTGGTCTTCACCGCCAACCCCCAGGACTACACCGCCCGGGGGCGGATCGTCACGCCCCTGAAGGACCGGATTGGCAGCGAAATCCGCACCCACTACCCGAGGACCCTCGAGGAGGGCCTAAAGATAAGCGCCCAGGAGGCCTTTGTGCCGGAAGGGGTCCTGATACCGGAATGGATACGGCTTAGCGTGGAGGCGGTGGCCTTCGCCGCCCGGGAGGACCGCCGGGTGGACCAGACCGCTGGGGTTTCCCAGCGCCTCCCCATAAGCCTCCTGGAGGTGGTAGCGGCCAGCGCCGAGAGGCGGGCCCTCCTCCAGGGCATAAGACCTGTGGCCAGGCCCCTGGACCTCTACGCCGGGCTTCCCGCCATCACGGGGAAGCTGGAGCTGGAGTATGAGGGGGAGCTCCAGGGAGCGGAAAAGGTGGCCCGGGACCTGGTGCAAAGGGCCTTTGGCCTGGTCCTTCCCCGCTACCGCCTTAAGACCGAGGCCATCGTGGCCTACTTTGAGGAGGGGAACCTTCTCACCCTTCCGGAGGGAAACCTGGAGGAAGCCCTAAGGGCTATGGAAGAGGTGCCAGGCCTCCTGGAGGCGGCCCAGGTCCTGGCGGAAAGCCAGGAGGCGGAGGTGCTCCTTTCCGCGGGGGAGTTCATCCTGGAGGGGCTGGTGGGCAGGAGGAAGCTGGCGCGGGGCGAGACCAGCTACCAGGCCGCGGAAAGGGCGAGGGGTTATGACAACTAGCCTGGAGCGGGACAAGGAAGCCGTGCTGAAGACGCTAGCCCCCTACCTTCAGGGCAAAGGGGTGAAGCTGATCCTCTATGGCTCCCACGCCCGGGGAGACGCCCAGCGCGGTTCGGACCTGGACCTAGCCCTCTTGGGCCCCCTGCCCCTCGGGGAGCTCCTTCCCCTCCAAAGGGAAGCCTTGGAGGAAGCCCCGGTGCTTGGACGGGTAGGACCTGGTGGACCTGGAGGAAGTAGATCCCGCCTTTGGCGAAAAGGTTCTGAAGGAAGGGATGGTATGGGCCGAGTTCTAGAACGCCTGGCGATAGCCAAAAGGGCTCTTGGTACCCTGGAAGAGCTGGCATACCGGGAAGCACCAAGCCCGTTAGAACGCGATGCGGCCACACGGCGCTTTGAGCATACCTTTGAGGCCTTTTGGAAGGCCCTCGGAGCTTTTCTAAAGGAGAAGGAAGGGTTGGAGGCGGCAAGCCCCAAACGGGCCTTCCGGCTGGCCCATGAGGTAGGCCTAATGGAGGAAGAAGAGGCCCGCCTGGCCCTATCCATGGCCGACGACCGCCACCTAACGGTTCACACCTACAATGAGGCCTTGGCACAGGCCATCTTCACAAGGCTTGGCGGCTATGCCCGGCTCATGGGCACGGTTCTTTGGGAGGATGATGGATGAGGGCCATCCGCTATAGCCGCTACGAGGGAGGCCTGGAAGACCTTTCCCCCGAGGAGATCCTCAGCCTCCTCGAGGATTTCCTTCTGGACTCGGGCTTTTCCGACCCCTTCCAGCGCTACGACCCGGACCCTGAACGCCGGCCCACCCTCGAGGACCTCTACGACGCCCTCCTCCAGGCCCTCCTCAAAAACGAGCTGGTGCCGGAGGACTGGCTTCGGGAAGCCCGCTTCGCCGAGCGCAAGGAGGACACCCGGCTCCACCAGGCCCTCACCCGCATGCTGGAAAGGCTACGGGAGGCCGGGTACATCCGCCTACCTGGAGAGGACCCTACGCACCCCGCCCAAGGTGGGTACACGGGAGAGGCGGGAGAAGCCCGTTTTGAGCTCACGGAAAAAGCTTCCGACTTCCTGGGCCTCAAGAGCCTCCGGGAACTCCTGGGGGCTTTAGGCCGCAACGCCCCGGGCCTCCACCCCACCCCCCACCACGCCCCAGGGGTGGAAAAAACCGGGGAAACCAAGGGCTTTGAGTGGGGAGACCCCTTGGAGCTCAACGTACCGGAAACCCTCAAAAGGGCCGCCATTAAGAGCCTGGCGGAGCTTTCCCCAGAGGATCTGGTCATAGATTTGGCGGAGTACACCGCCAGCATGAGCACCGTGGTCCTCCTAGACTGTTCCCACTCCATGATCCTCTATGGGGAGGACCGCTTCACCCCCGCCAAGAAGGTGGCCCTGGCCCTGGCCCACCTCATCCGCACCCAGTACCCCGGGGACCGGGTGCGCTTCGTCCTCTTCCACGATAGCGCCGAGGAGATCCCCCTTTCCCGGCTACCCCTGGCCCAGGTGGGGCCCTACCACACCAACACCAAGGCGGGGCTGGAGCTGGCCCGGACCCTCCTCAAGAAGATGGGCGGGGAGATGCGGCAGATGATCCTCATCACCGACGGCAAGCCCTCGGCCATCACCTTGCCCAGCGGGGAGATCTACAAAAACGCCTGGGGCCTGGATCCCTTGATCCTGGCGGAAACCCTGAAGGAGGCCACCTTAGCCCGGAAGGAGGGCATCCCGATCCACACCTTCATGCTGGCCCGGGAGCCCGAGCTTCTGGCCTTCGTGAAGAAGCTCTCCCAGATCACCCGGGGTAAGGCCTACCTCACCCACCCGGGCAACATCGGAAGGTACCTTCTTCTGGACTTCCTGAACAAAAAGGTCAGGAGGAACTGAGCATGAAAAGGGGCCCTTCCCCCGGTCGCCAAACCCTTTGGGTCTTCCGCCTGAGCCTTCTCTTGGAAAGGCTCCGTCCCCGCCTCTACCCCAAGCCTCCCCCCGCCTTGGTCCAGGAATACCAGCAACTCCGCTCCCCCCTCCGCCTGGACCTTCCCTACTATGCGGCCTGTTCAGGCCAGGAGCGCGTCCTGATCCCCTGGGATCAGTACATGGAGGAAGGGGAGGAAATCCTTAGAAGCCTTTGAAGTGGATAAGCCCAGCCAGAGGGCCATCCCCTTGGGGTACGCATCACCCACCCCTTCCCCTGGCCATGGCATCATGAAGGGCATGGGCACCTGGAGGTCCTGCCTTTTCCTGGCCTTGGGCTTCCTGGCCTTTCCTTGGGCCTTGGCCGAGGACTGGCGGCTCACCCGGAGCCAGACCCTAACCCAGGGGAAAGCCCAGGAGTGGCGCTACACCCTGAGTCCTTCTGGAAAGGAATCCCAGGAGCTATGGAGGCGGCTCTCCGAGCAGTACCGGGACCACCTGCGGGCGGGGTACCGGGTGGAGCTTGGGGCCTGGAGGGTGTACTTCCTGGGGGGTAGGCTACGGGTGGAACCCCACTGCCAGGCGGTCAACCCCGCCTGCTTCACCTTCGGGGCTCTCCCCGTGGCCAAGGAGCGCCAGGACCGGTTTCTCCTGGAGCTTTCCGCCCTTTTGGACCAGGCCCTGGTCCAGGCTAACGGCACGGGAGGCGTGGTCAGCCTCCCGCGGCTTTTCCGCCTCGAGGTCCCCAAGAAGGCCAACCCTCCCTACCCCGCAAGCCCCTCGGGCTGGCGTCCGTAAGGACCTTCGTCCCCTGCGGTAAACTGGGGGCATGACCCGTCGGTGGCTAAAGGAAGCACCTAGAAAAACCGCCTCCTCCTTAAGGAGGTGCCGGGAAAGGCAGGCTAAACCCCTTTCCCACCCACGGGTTTTAGCGTGAAGGCCTTGAGGATCGGCCTGGTCGCCTACCCCGGCCTCGGGGGCAGTGGCATCGTGGCCACGGAGCTGGCCCACCGCCTGGCCCAGATGGGCCACCGGGTCTATCTTTTCGCCACGGAAAGGCCCTTCCGCCTCCCCAAGGACAGCCCTGTGGTCTACATCCCTGTGGACCTCCCCTTTTACCCCGTCTTCCCCGGCCCCCTTTACACCCTTTCCCTGGCTGGGGTGCTGGAGCGAGAAGCCAAACGCCTGCAGCTGGACCTGGTCCACACCCACTATGCCATCCCCCACGCCGCCGCCGCCTACCTGGCCCTTGGGGAGGAACTGCCCATAGTGCACACCCTCCATGGCACGGACGTATCGGTTTTGGGGATGGACCCCGCCTTCCATGGGCCCACCCGGAAGGCCCTGCAAAGGGCCAAGGCCACCACCGCGGTCAGCCGGGCCTTGGCCCAGGAGGCAGAGAAGGCCTTTGGGGTTAGCCCCGTGGTGATCCACAACGCGGTGGACCCGGAGCGCTTCTACCCCAGGCCGGAGCGTAAGAAGCTTTATACGGAAGAGGGGGAGTGGCTTTTGGTGCACGCCTCCAACTTCCGCCCCATCAAGAGGGTGCCGGACATCGTCAGGGCCTTCGCCAAGGTGCGGAGAAGGGCAAAGGCCAGGCTTCTCCTTCTGGGCAAGGGCCCGGAGGAGGGGGAGGCCAAGCGGGTGGCCGAGGAGCTGGGGGTGGGGCGCTGGGTTTCCTTCCATCCCCCCACCCCCCACCCGGAGGAGATTCTGGGAGCCGCCGATCTATTTCTCCTGGCCTCGGAGGAGGAATCCTTCGGGCAGGCGGCCCTCGAGGCCCTGGCCAGCGGGGTTCCCGTGGTGGCCACCGCGGTGGGCGGCGTTCCTGAACTGGTTCGCCCCGAGGTGGGGCGCCTGGTGGAGTTGGGGGACCTGGAAGGCTTCGCCCAGGCGGTGCTGGACCTCCTCGCCCATCCCAAACTCCCCAGGATGCGCAAGTTAGCCCGGGAATACGCCATGGCCCATTTCCACCCCGAAAGGATCACCCAGGCCTACCTGGAGGTGTACCAGAAGGCCCTGGGGGCCCCCCCTTGCGGATCGGAAACCTAAACCCCGCCGGGGAAGGTCCCACGGCGGGGAGAAAACGGGGTTCCCGTCACCGGGGCTGCCCCCTAGGCATGGGCCACCACTTCCTTCCTGGCCCGCCCCCTTGCACCCTTGGCCTTGGTCTGCCGGGCCCGTTCCTCCAGGGCCTTAAGCCCCCCCACCAGGGCCAGGTCCAGGACCTGGTCCAGGTGCTCCACGAACTGGAAGGTCATGTTCTGGCGCAGGGGCTTGGGGATGTCGCTGAGATCGGCTTCGTTTTGCTTGGGAAGGATCACCTCCCGGATCCCCGCCCGCCTGGCCCCCAGCACCTTCTCCTTAACCCCCCCGATGGGCAAGACCCGGCCCGTCAAGGTGATCTCCCCGGTCATGGCGATGTCGTGGCGCACGGGCACCTCCGTGAGGGCGCTGACCAAGGCGCTCACGATGGCCACCCCGGCGGAAGGACCTTCCTTGGGAATGGCCCCCGCCGGCACATGGATGTGGATGTCCGACTCCTCAAAGCGCTTCAAGGGGATGCCGAAGCGCTCGGCGTTGCGCTTAGCGTAGGAAAGCGCTGCCCGGGCGGATTCCTTCATCACATCCCCCAGCTGCCCGGTGAGGATCAGGTTGCCCTTGCCGGGCATCACCGAGACCTCCACAAACATGATGTCCCCGCCCACGGGGGTGTAGTACATGCCCGTGGCCACCCCCACCTGGGGCTCGCGGGCCTCGGTTTCCGGGAGGAAGCGGGGAGGGCCTAGGTACCTTTCCAGGTCCCTTTCCGTGATGCGTACCCGTTTCTTGCCCTCTTCCAGAATCTGCCGCGCCGCCTTGCGCAACAAGGAGCCGATCTCCCGTTCCAGCTGGCGCACCCCGGCCTCGCGGGTGTAATGGGTGATGAGGCGCATAAGGGCCGCCTCCGTGATCACCACTTGGCCCTCGAGGAGGCCGGTCTCCCGCATCTGCCGGGGTAGGAGGTAGCGCTTGGCGATCTCCAGCTTCTCCTGCTCAATGTAGCTGGTAAACTCTATGGCCTCCATCCGGTCCCAAAGGGGGGCCGGGATGTTCTGGGGGAAGTTGGCGGTGCAGATGAACATCACCTCGGAAAGGTCAAAGGGCACCCCCAGGTAGTGGTCCACGAACTCCTTGTTCTGAGCGGGGTCCAGGACCTCGAGGAGGGCCGCCGCCGGGTCGCCCTGGTAGGAGATCCCCAGCTTGTCCACCTCGTCCAGGAGGAAGACGGGGTTCTTGGTGCCCGCCTGGCGCAGGCCCTGGATGATGCGGCCGGGCATGGCCCCGATGTAGGTGCGCCGGTGCCCCCGGATGTCGGATTCATCCCGCACACCCCCCAAGGAGATGCGCACATACTTGCGGCCCAGGGCCTCGGCGATGCTCTTGGCGATGGAGGTCTTCCCCACCCCCGGAGGCCCCACGAAGAGGAGGATGGGCCCCTTGTTCACCTCCTCTTTGGGAATCTCCCCCCGATTGGCCCTTTCCGCCTTCAGCTTCCGCACCGCCAGATACTCCAACACCCGGTCCTTCACCTTCTCCAAACCGTAGTGGTCCCGCTCCAGGATCTCCTTGGCCCGGTTTAGGTCCAGGTTGTCCTCGGTGCGCACGTTCCAGGGAAGGTTGACGATCCAGTCCAGATAGGTGCGGATGACGCTGGCCTCGGCGGAATCGGGGTGCATGCGGGCGAAGCGGTTGAGTTCCCGCTCCACCTCCTGCCGCACCACGGGGGGCAGGTCCAGCTCCTCCACCTTCTTGCGGAATTCCTCCACCTCCTCGGCCCCCTCTTCCCCGTGGAGCTCCCGCTGGATGGCCTTCATCTGCTCCCGGAGGAAGTACTCCCTTTGGTTGCGGTCAATCTCCTCCTTGACCTGTTGCTGGATGCGCCTTTGCGTTTCTATGAGCTCCAGCTCCGCCTCGAGGAGGACCAACACCCTTTTGAGCCGCTCCGCCACACTGGGGATTTCCAAAACCCGCTGCTTGTCCTCCAGGCGGAAGTCCATGTGGAAGGCGACGTAATCCGCCAGCTGGCTGGGGTCCTCCAGGTTCAAGATGAACTGCGCCACCTCGGGGGCCAGGTACTTGCCCTCCTTGAGAAGGGCCTGGAACCTATCCTTCACCTCCCGCACCAGGGCCTTGACCAAGGTGGCCTCTCCGGGCTCGTCGGAGAGCACCTCCCCCTTGGCCTCGAGGTGGTCCCCCAGGTCCAGCCACTCCTTCACCCACACCCGGGCAAAGGCCTGGACCAACACCTGGACAGAGCCATCCGGGTTCTTGCGCATCTTGAGGATGTTGCAGGCGGTCCCCACCTCGTAAAGGTCGGAAGGCTTAGGGGTTTCCACCTCCTTGTCCTTCTGGCTCACAATGAGAAGCACCCGTTCCCGGGCCAAGGCCTCGTCAATGGCCCGGATGGAGATGGGCCGGCCAGCATCTATGGGCATCACCATGGTGGGGTAGATGACCGAGCCCCTCACCGGGCAAACGGGCAGGGTTTCTGGCAGCATGGTTTCCCCCCTTTCCTTGATCTCGTCCATATCCTAAGCCTACCTATGTCAAGTTTACTGCATTATGGCGTTTAGCACCAGGCCCCCATTCCTGACGTAAGCTTAAAGCCATGCGCCGCCTCCTCTGGGTCCTTCTTCTGGGACTGGCCATGGCCCTTGCCCAGAAAAGCGGGGGTGGGGTGGGCGGGCGCCCCTACAACCCAAGCCCACCTCCCATGAGCCCTGGCCCCGCCCCCGTCTTCCCCATGCCGGCCCCATCCTACCCCACCCATCCCGGCCCCATCGTGGTCTACCCCGGGGGTGGAGGCACAAGTCTAGGCCTGGTGCCAGTGTTGGTATTTTTTGGATTGATCCTGATGACTGCCTACATGGTGCGGGGCCTCCGCCGGGCAGGGGAAGGTCCCACCGCCAGCGTGGCCAGGTTACGCCTGGCCCTCCTGGCCCGTCCCCAGGTGCAAAGGGCCCTAAGGCGCTTGGCCGAGGAAGCGGACACCACCTCCGCCAAGGGCCTGGCGGACCTGGTGGACGAGGCGGCGCTTTTACTCCTCCGGGAGGAGGCCGCCTGGCGCTTTGGCGATTACCAGGTGGCGGCGGGTTCCGAGGAGGAGGCCCTGGCCCGGTTTGACGCCTGGATGCTGGAGGAGCGAAGCAAGTACCAGGAAACCTTCCGCCACTTTGAGGGGAAAAAGCAGGTGGCGGAGGGATACCAGGCCCTGGTGGAACCCAGGGGACGCTACCTGGCGGTAAGCCTCCTTTTGGCCGACCACAGGCTTCTTCCTCCCCGGTCCCCCTTGACCCGGTCTCGGGCACGGGAGGCCCTTATGGACCTGGCAGGCTCCAGCCCCTATACCCTCATGGCCGCCTACCTCTCCTGGACCCCGGAAAAGGAGGGCGAGGCCCTCACGGAAGAGGAGCTTCTCCTTCTCTACCCCGACCTGGACAAGCTTTGAACGGGCGAAGCCTTCCGGGTAGAGTGGATCCGTGGTACGGGTCTCTCGGCGCACCGTCACCTTCCTACCCCCTCCTGGGGCCCAGGCCTTAATCGGGGATTTCACCGACTGGGAGAAAAACCCCCTTCCCCTTTCAGGCCCCGTCACCCTGGAGTTCCCGGAAGGAGCCTACGTGGAGTATGCCTTTTTGGACGCAAGGGGAGATCCCTTCCCCGACCCCGATAACCCCGAGCGGGCCGACAACCCCTGGTGGACCTACCCCCGGGCCGTCAGGCTTCCCGGCCATCGTTTTGAGGCCCCGCCCGAGCCAAGGGAGGAGCCCAAGGTGGCCCGGCACCGCCTGGGGGAGAGGCGCTACTATGTGGCCGAAACCGGGGCAAGCCCCAAGGCCACCCTGGTAGTCCAGGATGGGGTGGCCTTCTACCGCACCGCAGGCCTGCACAAGGTGGCCCGAGCCCTAGAGGAGGCGGGCGAAATCCCCCCGGTCCGCTTGGTCTTCGTGGAACCCATAGACCGGAACCAGGAGTACCGCTTTTCGGAACGCTACGAGGAGGAGTTTCACCGAGTGCTGGCCGAGGTGGAGGGATTCTATGGCTCCTTAGGGGATCTGGTCCTGGTGGGGGCCTCCTTGGGGGGGCTTTTCTCCTTGTGGCAGGCCTGGCGCCACCCGGATCGCTTCCCCAAGGTCCTGGCCCTCTCCCCAGCGCTGAAAGCCCACCCAGGTGGCACCGACGCCTATCGGGACCGAGAGTGGCTTTTGGGGCAGTACGCCAACGCCCAGGTCCTACCCCGCATCTACCTGGAGGTGGGCCTTTTGGAATGGCTGTTAGCTCCAGCCCGCCGCTTTGCCGCCCTCCTCGCCGACCGCAAGGTTTCCCATGCCTACCGGGAAAGGGCCTCGGGACACAACTGGGTCACGTGGAAACAAGGCCTGGCCCCAGGGCTCAGGTACCTTTTGGGGGAGGCATGAGCGGGGAAGCGCTGTTGGTGCTCCTTTCCGTGGCGGTGCTCGAGGCCCTCCTCTCCGGAGATAATGCCTTGGTGCTGGCGGTGATGGTCAAGCCCCTGCCCACCCACCTCCGCCGCAAGGCCCTGTTCTACGGGGTCCTGGGGGCTTACCTCCTGCGGGGCCTAGCCCTTCTCTTCGCCGTGTACGTGATCCGGCTATGGTGGGTCCAGGTTTTGGGAGGGCTTTACCTCCTCTTCCTCATGCTGCAGCATTTCCGCAACCACCCGGAGGCCCAGCGGCTTCCCGAGGTCACCGCCCGGGAGTTTTGGCGGGTGGTGCTCCTCATCAACCTGGTGGACCTGGCCTTTGCCGTAGACTCCATTTTGGCGGTGGTGGCCTTCTCCAAAGACCTCCTTCTGGTCTTCCTGGGTGTAGCCCTGGGTATCCTTTTCATCCGCCTGGCCGCCAGTTACGTGGTGGCGATAATGGAACGCTATCCCAACCTGGAAAAAGTAGCCTACGCCCTGGTGGGCTGGGCGGGAGTCAAGCTCCTCCTGGAGGGAAGCGCCACCCTGGCCGAGCTTTCCCACCACCCCGAACTGGCCTGGCACCTGCCCAAGCCCGCCTTCTGGGGCGTAACCCTCCTCATCCTCCTGGGGGGAAGCCTTCTAGCCTTCCGCAAACATGCCTAGGGATTGGGATGCCTTTTACCGGGAAACGGAAGGGGAACGAGCCCCTGCCTTCACGGTGCGGGCCTATGGCCCCTTCGTACCCCCTGGGCCCATCCTGGACCTGGCCGGAGGCCTGGGGCGGAACGCCCGCTACTTCCTGCACAGGGGCCATTCCGTGGTCCTGGTGGAAAAGAGCCTCGAGGCCCTGCGCAGGCTGGCCGGCACCCCGGGGCTCACCCTGGTGGATCTGGACCTAGAGGGCCCCAAAGCCCTCTCCCTCCTCCCCCCGGGTCCCTTCGCCGCTATCCTCATGAGCTACTACGTGAACCGCCCTCTTCTTAAGGCCCTCCCTCCCCTGGTGGCCCCAGGAGGGCTTGTCCTGGTGGAGGGCTTTAGCCGCCTAGAAGCCATCCGGCGGAGGAGGCCGGAAAGTCCCTACTACTGGGAACCCTACGAGCTCCTCACCCCTCCCCCCGGCCTTGGGCTACGTGCCTTCGGGGAGGGGTGGATGGAGGGCTACCGGGTCTATGCCGTCTACCAGAAGCCTAAGCCCTAAGCCCCCGGGCCACCAACTCGGCGATGTCCAAAACCTCGGGAGGCGCTTCGTCCTGGGCCACCTCCACATTCATCATGGCCATACAGAAGGGGCACCCCGTGGCGATCACCTCGGCCCCCGTGCCCTTAAGCTCCCGGTAGCGGTTTTCCGATACCCGCATGGCCCCAGGCTCCTCCTCCTTCCAGAACTGGGCCCCCCCAGCCCCACAGCAGAAGCTCCCCTCGCGGGTCCTAGGGGGCTCTTGCAACTGGAACCCCACGGCCTGCAACACCTCGCGGGGTGCCTCGTAAACCCCGTTGTGCCGCCCTAGGTAGCAGGGGTCATGGAAGACCACCTTCCTTGTTTCCTCGGAAACCTTAAGCCTACCCGAGCGCAAAAGCTCGGCGATGAACTCCGAGTGGTGCACCACCCGGTACTCCCCGCCAAAGGCCTGGTATTCGTTGCCCAGGGTATGGAAGCAGTGGGGGCAGGTGGTGACGATGGTCTTGGGAGCCACCTGGTTTAAGGTTTCCACGTTCTCCGTGGCCAGCTGGAAGAAAAGGTACTCGTTGCCCGCTTGCCGGGCGGAATCGCCCGTGCACTTCTCCTTGCGGCCCAGAACCGCCCAGTCCACCCCGCTGGCGTTTAGGATTTCCACCATGCTCCTGGCGATCCTCTGGGCCCGGGGGTCGTAGCTAGCCGCGCATCCCACCCAGTAGAGGACCTCGGGATGGGGCTTTTCCTCCACGGTGGGCACGTTAAGCCCCTCCGCCCAGTCCAGGCGCTTGTCCTGGCCAATGCCCCAGGGATTGCCGGAGCGCTCCATCCCCCTAAAGGCGTTGTTCAGCTCCTGGGGGAAGGCGCCCTCCATGAGCACCTTGGCCCGGCGCACATCCAGGATGTGCAGCATGGGCTCGTTGCCCACCGGGCAGACCTCCACGCAGGCCGTGCAGGTGGTGCAGGCCCAAAGGGCCTCCTCGTTCAGGGCGAAGTCCATGAGGGGCCGGGGGCTTTCCTGGCCGCTGGCAAAGGCAGGGAGGATATCGTTCAGCTCATAGCGCTCGGAAATAACGATGGCCGCTGGGGAAAGAGCCTTTCCCGTGGTGTACGCGGGGCAGGCCTCCTGGCAGCGGTTGCACATGATGCAGGCGTAAGCGTCCAAAAGCCTTTTCCAGGAAAGGTCCTCCAGCTTCTCCGCCCCGAACTTCTCCTCCTCTTTCTCAAAATCCAGAGGCCACAAGGCCCCGGGCTTTTCCTGGCCAAAGGCCAGGTTGATGGGGCCCATCATCAGGTGGATGTGCTTGGAACGGGGGAAGTAGGGAAGAAAGAGCAGGATGGAACCCAGGGCCCCCCACCAGAAGACGTGTTCCAAAACCACCAGGCTAGAGGGGGCAAGCCCGGAAAGGAGGCTGGCTAGGAGGCTCGCCACCGGCTGGAAGGGATCGGGTTCCCCCTGGGCCAGGCCCGCGGCCTTGGAGAGGAGGCGGCTTCCCACATGAAAGGTGATGAAGGCCCCCACAATGGCCGAGTCCCGGGGTATCCCCTGGCGCACCCGCTCGTGGAGGAGCACCTTGGGGTTCCAGGTGAAGTCGTGGGGGGCCACCAGGTAGCGGCGCACCATCAGGCCCAAGATGCCCACCAAGATGGCCGCCGTCAGGATGTCGGCGATGAAGTTATAGGGGTTCCAAACGCCTCCTTGGGTGTGCAGGGGGAAAAAGCCCTCCAGGAGGTCCACCAGGTTGACCAAAAGGTAATAGATAAAGCCATAGAAGACAAGGGCGTGCAGGAGGGACACCCATGGCCGCCGCTTGAACACCGTTTGTTGCGTAAGGGTGAGCCACAGGGCCCTCCCTATACGCTCGGGTAGGCGGTCAAACCGGTCCTCAGGCCGTCCCCGGCGGATGGCCAGGTAGACCCGGCGAAACCCCGTGTAGGCGTAGTACAGGCTTCCGGCCATGAGCAGGATAAAGAGGATTTTCTCCGGTAAAGTCAGCATGGGTAAGACCTCCTTATACTCGGTTAAAGTTTACCCCACCCTGGCAAAGGCGTACAATGGTGGCCCATGGAAGCCGTGGCCTTTGGCATCCTCCTCTTCTTCAGCCTGTTGAACCTCTGGACCTTCCACCGCTTTAAGAGGCCCCTCCTGCCCTTGGTGCTGGTCCTTTTTGCGACTTTCTTCGTCTTCTTTCTTTCCCCAATCCTAGGGCTTTTGGTCTTCCTCCTGGGGCAGACCCTGGCCTTCTACGCCGCCGGGAAAAGGTGAAAGCTGAGGAAGGCCACCAAAGCCCCGAAAAGAGCACCCACCAGGACCTCGAGGTAGGTGTGGCCCAGCAGTTCCTTCAAGGGCTCGGCGGCGGGACCTTTCTGCAACACCTGCTGCAGTTCCTGAACCAACTGGTTGAGGAGCTGGGCATGAAGCCCAGCCGCCCGGCGGATCCCCGTGGCGTCGTACATGACGATGAGGGCGAAAATGGCGGCCACGGCGAACAGGGTGCTGCCAAACCCCTCCTGAAAGCCCACCCCCATGGCCAAAGCGCTCACCGTGGCCGAGTGGGAACTGGGCATCCCCCCGGTTTCCAAGAAACGTTCCCATTGAAACCGGCCCTCCAGCAGGTAATAGATGAAAATCTTCAGGGTCTGGGCCAGGAAGTTGGCCAGGATGGCCGTCCAAAACACCTGGTTAGCCAGAAAGTCCATGCCGCCTGAGTATAGCCGCCTTCACGGTATTGGCCATCAGCATGGCCACGGTCATAGGGCCCACTCCTCCAGGGACGGGGGTAAGGGCGCCCGCCACCTCGGCCACCTCAGGATGGACGTCTCCCACCAACTTCCCCCCCACTCGGTTCACCCCCACGTCCACCACCACCGACCCGGGCCGCACCCACTCCTTCCGCACCAAGTGGGGCTTCCCCACCGCCACCACCAACACCTCCGCCCGCCGGGCGATTTCCGGGAGGTTCCGGGTACGGGAATGGGCCACGGTCACGGTGGCATCCTCCCGCAGGAGGAGGCCGGCGAGGGGCTTGCCCACGATGTTGGACCGACCCAGGACCACCACCTCCTTGCCTCTTAACTCCACCCCATAGTGCTGCAGGAGGCGGACGATCCCTAGGGGCGTGCAGGGGAAAAGCCCCTCGCCCCCGCTCCAAAGCTTGCCCACGTTGAAGGGATGGAAGCCATCCACATCCTTGAGGGGAGAGATGGCCTCTAAAACCCGCTCCGTGCGGATGTGGGCGGGCAAGGGAAGCTGGACCAGGATACCGTCCACCTCGGGATCTTGGTTGAGGGTCTGGATCCGCTCCAAAAGGGTCCCCTCGGGGGTATCCTCGGGAAAGACCTCCACCTGGCTCAAAAGGCCCAGCTCCCGGGCCCTTTTGTCCTTAAGGCGCACGTAGGAAACCGAGGCGGGGTCCTCCCCCAAACGGATCACCCTGAGGGAGGGTACGAAAGGCAAGGAGCTAAGGGTCTGCCTCAGCTCCTGATACACGGTTTTCGCCACCTCGTGGCCGGAAAGAATACGGGCAAGGGTCATCTCAGCCCTCCTTAGGCACCACCTTCAGCTCGCCCCCCTGGATCCGCCGGTACAAGCGGCCGAGAACCCCGTTGACAAAGGCCCCTGAATGCTCTCCCCCATAACGGTTGGCAATCTTCACCGCCACCTCAATCAGGGGAGCGAAGGGGGTGGGTTCGTAAAGCATCTCGTAGGTGGCCAGACGCAACACGGTGAGGTCGGTCTTGGACATCTGGGCGAAATCCCACCCCTCCACCGTCTCCCGTAGCACCTGGTCCACCTCCTCCGCATGGGCCTTGTACCCCTCTAAAAGGCGCCGGGCAAAGGCCACCCCCTCCTGGTCCAGGGGATCTCCGTAGGAGTCCTCCTCTCCTCCCATCTCCTCCAAGGCGTGACGGAAAGCCTCCTCCAGATCCACCCCCCCCTGGGTGTGGGCAAAGAGGGCCCGCATGGCCAGTTCCCTGGCTCGCCTAAGCATGGGCCTCCTTTCGGTACTCCACCTGGGCCACGGTGAGGTTCACCGCCTGAACCTTTTCCCCGGTGGCCAGGAATAGGGCTTCGGCCACTGCCTTTTGCACCACCTGGGCCACCTCGGGAATGGAAACCCCGTAGTCTACGGAAAGAACCAGGTCCACCGTGTACCCCTCGGGGGCACGCTCCACCTTGATGGGCTTCATCCGACGGAAAACCTCACCCAAAGAGCGGGGTGCGGTTTCCAAAAGCCGCACCCCCTGGAGGTCGGAAAGGGCGTGGGCCACCAGGCCCTCGAGGGCATGGTCGCTGATCTCGTACTCCACCATCACACGCCCAGTCTACATCTCCATCCGCCGGGCCACGAAGTTGGTGTAGACCGCACCCCGGCGGAAGAAGGCATTCTGCAAGACCTTCTGGTGGAAGGGGATGGTGGTCTTCAGGCCCGGCCCCTCAATCACCGTTTCGGAAAGGGCCCGCTCCATGCGCCTGATGGCCTCCTCCCGGGTGGGGGCCCAGGCGATGATCTTGGCGATGAGGCTGTCGTAATGGGGTGGGATCTGGTAACCCGCATAGAGGTGGCTGTCCACGCGGATCCCTGGCCCCCCGGGGAAAAGCAAGGTCTCCACCTTGCCGATGGAGGGCCTAAAGCCCTTCTCCGGGTCCTCGGCGTTGATGCGCACCTCTATGGCGTGTCCCCGTACCTCGACATCCTCCTGCTTCAGCCAGAGCTTTTCCCCCATGGCGATACGGAACTGGGCCTGCACCAGGTCCACACCCGTGATCATCTCCGTAACGGGGTGTTCCACCTGGATGCGGGTGTTCATCTCAATGAAGTAGAAATTCCCCTCCTTGTCCACCAAAAACTCCAGGGTGCCCGCCGAGACATACCCCACGTGCCGGGCCAAGCGGGCCGCCGCCTCGGCGATGGCCCTCCGGGTCTCCAGGGGCAAGGTGCTGGGGGCCTCCTCCAATAGCTTCTGGTGTCGCCTTTGGATGGAACAGTCCCTTTCCCAAAGGTGGATGACGGTCTCCCCGTCCCCCAGAACCTGGATCTCTATGTGCTTGGGCTCCTCGATGTACTTCTCCAGGTAGATGGTGGGGTTGCCAAAGGCCGCCCGGGCCTCCTCCTGGGCCTGCTGAATGACCCTTTCCAGCTCCTCCTCAGTATGAACCAGGCGCATTCCCCTGCCGCCACCCCCAGCGGAGGCCTTGAGGATCACAGGATAACCGATCTCCTGCGCAGCCCGCTTAGCCTCTTCCACGCTGGTAAGCTCATCCGTCCCCGGAACCGTGGGCACCCCCGCCTCCCGCGCCACCTTCCTAGCCGTGGCCTTATCTCCCAGGGCCCGCATGTTTTCAGGAGTGGGACCGATAAAGGTGATGCCGTGGTCCCGGCACATCTCCGCGAAGGTGGCGTTTTCCGCTAGAAAGCCGTAGCCGGGATGGATGGCATCGGCTCCGGTAACGATGGCCGCCGAGAGCAGGTTGGGAATGTTCAAGTAGCTCTGCCCAGAAGGAGGTGGCCCAATACAGATGGCCTCGTCCGCCAAAAGCACGGGCAGGCTCTTCTCGTCCGCGGTGGAGTGGGCCACCACCGTCTTGATGCCCAGCTCCTTGGCGGCCCGGATAATCCGGAGGGCGATCTCGCCTCGGTTAGCGATCAGGACCTTTTTCATAGGGGCTGGATGAGGAACAGGGGTTGCCCGTACTCCACCGGCTCCCCATTTTGCACCAGGATCTTTTTGACGATGCCGGAAACCTCCGACTCAATCTCGTTCATCAGCTTCATGGCCTCGATGATGCAGAGCACCTGGCCCTTCTCCACCCGGTCGCCTTCCTTCACGTAGGGTGGGGCATCCGGGGCCGGGGCCCGGTAGAAGGTGCCCACGATGGGGGCCCTCACCTCCACGCAGCCCGCGCACTCCCCTTTAGCCTCCGGAACCTCCTCGATGGGAGGGACCTCAGGCCTGGGGGTTTCACCGTGAGAAGCCGGCACCGGTGCTCCCATGGCTGGCGTGGGCAGGGGAGGAGGAGAAGTGGCGGGGACCAGCACCCCTTGGGGCAAAGCCGCCACCTGCACCTCGCCCCCTCGGCGTACGGTCAGCTTGTAATCAGGGGTCTCCAGGGTGAGCTCGCTCACCCCGTGCTCCACCAGGGCCTGCAAGATCTGTCTCAGCTCCTTGGGCGTCATGGATACACCTCGCGGCATAAAGCTTACCCCATGTGTCCCCAAAACCGCTTTTATACCCCGTCACACCACCCCACCCTGGCTTGGGCTAGGGTGGGAGCCCCGGTAAGGACCTCGGACAGGCGCCATCCCGGTAGGACTTAGAGAACGAACTGAGGGCCTGGGTTCACCCGGTTCCCGGTAACGCCTTAAGCCCGACCCACGTACTGGCCGGTGCGGGTGTCCACCTTGATCACCTCACCGGGCTCCACAAAAAGGGGCACCTGCACCACGGCCCCCGTTTCCAAGGTGGCGGGTTTACTCCCACCGGACACCGTGTCGCCCCGCACCCCAGGAGGGGTATCCACCACCTTGAGTTCCACCACCGTAGGCGGGGTAATCTTCAAGGGACGACCCTCGTACATGTCCCCGAGGACGGTCATGCCCTCCTTGAGGAAACGGGCCGCCTCCACCTGGCCTTTGGGTAGGTGGAACTGCTCATAGGTTTCCAGGTCCATGAACACCAGGTCCTCGCCCTCTTGGTAGAGGTACTGGAGTTCACGGGTTTCCACGTAGATGTCCTCCAGCCTCTCCCCCGAATTAAAGGTGCGCTCAAGGGTGGCTCCCGTCTCCAGGTTTTTAAACTTGGCCACCACCTTGGCCCCACCCCGGCCGAGCTTTTGGTGCTGGTACTCCACGCACTCCCAAAGGCCACCCTCCATCTTTACCTTGGTTCCGGGTCTTAGATCCGTCACGCTGATCATGCTTCCTCCTGAAGTTCCAGGACCTGGGGCCTAAGCCCTAAGAGGTCAATATACCGGAGGTACTCCTCTTCCCCAAGCTCCCGCCCGGCCAAGGCCACCAGCAAGGCCTCCATGACGTTGGTACCGAAGCTCCGCCCGCCCAAGCGAGGGGTGGTGGTGATGAGACGCCTTACCCCCCGTTCCCGCAAGAAGGCCACGTCCTCTTCGGTGGTGGTGTTGGTGAGCACCGACTTGCCCCTCACGTCATCGGGCATATAACGCCTGATGTAGTGCCAGTCCCCCGCTACCAGGTCCGCCCAAGCGTAGTAACGGCTTCGCCAGTCCAAAACCCGCTTCTCCTGCTTTTCCCCCGTGGGGTAAAGGAGCTGGAAGGGAAGCTGGGTGAGGACGGGAAGCAAAAGGAAGGCCAGCTTCTGCAGGAAGGAAAGGGAGTAAAGGGGAACGGGCAACCCCAGGGCAAAGATGAAGTCACCGTAAAGGACCCGAGCCCCAGCTTGGTGCAAGGCCTCGGCCAGGCCGAAGCGGTCCACGGCTGAGGGCAGGAGCACCTTGGTGTTCCGCCAGTCTATTATCCCGGACAGCTGAGCCACCGCCCGGCGCTCGAGGGTGTGTTTGAGGCCTGAGCCATCCACCACAGGCGTCTTACGGGCGACCTCCTTAAGCCTGACGGCATCCCGGATGGCATAGCGCCGACCCCCCGCCCAAAGGTAAAGGTCAATGCCCCCAAGGCCGATGGCCTCCACCTGTCCATCCAACTGGGCAATGAGGCAGAGCGCCCTTTGGAAATCCCCGTCCGTGCCCCGCCTTTCCAGGACCACTTTCTCCCCCAAAAGCTCCAGCTCCACCACCGAGTCGCGCCGGCTAGAGCCCAGTGATACCGAAACCACACGCTTGGTCACGAAGGGCTATTTTAACCCCGCCCAAAGGCCCAGGGCCATCAGAATTCCGGCCAGAAGGAAAAAGGGCCAAACCCTCCGAAGCCCAACGAGCCGGGCCAGGAGGCCGAAGACCAGGCTGCCAAACGCCAGGGCCAAGAAGAGGGCCTCGAGGTTGGCCATGAGGGTCCGCATGGCTCAAGATTAGCGCAAGACCCTCCCGAGAAAGTCCAAAACCCCTTGGCGGAAAACCCCATCCACAAGACCAGAGGGGAGGTGGCCTCCAGGGTAGCAGAAGCGCACTACCGGTATGCCCAACCCCTTAGGGATTTTGCAGGCGGGATCCAGAGCCCTTGGCCTCGTGTCCCTTCCAACCAGCGGCCCCGGGGCCAGGACTCCGTGGACCCCATCCCCAGGGTAACCGCAAGACAAACGGATGAGGCGGCTACTGCCCCCTGGCCTCCAGCCAACCCGCCTGCAAAGCCTTAAGGCCTATGGCGTGGTACACCAGTTGGGCCGCGGTCATCTCCGCATGGAACTGACCAGTTGGGGAAAGCTCCACAAAATCCATGCCCACCACCTCCTTTTCCGCAAAAACCGCCGCAAGGAGGTCCACCACCTGGCGGTAGGAAAGTCCTCCAGGCAAGGGAGTACCCACGCTGGGCATAAAGCTTGGGTCTAGGGCGTCAAAGTCCAGGCTGATGTACACCCGCTCACCCAAAGCCCCCAGTATCTCCTTTAGGGGAAGCCCTTCCCGGTGCAGGCGATGGGCGGGGAAAAGGGCCACCCCCTTTTCCTTGGCGAAGGCCAAGGAGTCTTGGTCTATGGCCCTGATCCCCACCTGCACCAAGGAAAACCCTTCCTGAACTAAGCGGTAGAAGGGGGAAGCATGGGAATACACCGAACCTTGCCACTTAGGGTACAGATCCGCATGGGCATCTATCTGGAGAAGGGAAAACTCCCCCAAGACCTCCCGATGGGCCTGGACCAGGGGGTGGGTGATGGAGTGGTCTCCCCCCAAGGAGACCACGAACTTCCCCGCCCGAAGGTGCGTAAGGGCGGCCTCCCGGATCAGAGCGTGGCTTGCCTCTGCGCTCCCCGCCACCCAAGGGACGAGCTCGGCTGCGTGGATCCCCACCTTTTCAGGGGCCACCTCCAGCTCCAAAAGGAAGGGCTCCAGCTCCCGGCTGGCCAGGAGGATGGCCTCAGGGCCCCGCCTGGCCCCGGGCAAAAAGGAGAGGGAAAGGTCGTAGGGCACGGGCAGGACCACCACCCGAGCCTCCTGGTATGGGGTATCGCGTTCACCAAAGAAAAGACGCATACCCCTAAGAGCCTAGCAGATGGCCTAGCGCCCGAGGAAGAAAAGCTCTAAAAGCCTGAGAAGGGCTAGGGTACCCCGCTCAAAGTCCTGGATCCGGATATGCTCGTTAGGGCTGTGCACCCGGCTACCCGGATACCCCACCCCCAGGCCCACCGCCGGAGCCTTGAGGTGGTGGAGGAAGGGGTGCATGGGACCGGACCCTGCCATGTTGGGATAGAGGACGGCCCTCTCCCCAAAGGCCTCCTCCAGAGCCCTCTTGGCCAGGTTCACGAAGGGATGGGAAAGATCCGAACGGGCGGGATGCTCCCCTTTCTCCAGGACCACCACCTCCACGTCGTGAAAGCCCTGGGCCTCGAGGTGCCGCCTCAAAAGCCCAGGGATCTCCTCCGGGTCCTGATCCGGCACCAGGCGGAAGTCCAGCTTGGCAAAGGCCTCTGCTGGCAACACCGTCTTGGAACCCGGGCCACCGTAGCCTGAATGAAAACCATTCATGTTGACGCAGGGCTCGGCATAAAGCCGTTGGTTGAACTCCAGGTTCCTGGCCCCTCCCAAAAAGTCCCGCACGCCAAAGGCTTCCTTCAGCACCCCCGACTCGTCGGGGATCTCCGCCAGCACCTCCATCTCCTTGGGGGTTAGAGGGCGGACCCGATCGTAAAACCCCGGGACCAGTACCCTTCCCTCCTCGTCCCTCAGGCTGGCAATGGCCCGGCTTAGGCGGTAGATGGGGTTCTCCACCACCGCCCCGTAGGAGGAATGCAGGTCAAAGGCTGCCGTGCGCACCCGAAGCTCCAGGGCCACGATACCCTTAAGCCCCGCATAGAGGTAAGGACGCCCCTTGGCGTCCACCCCACCCGCCTCCCACACCATGGCCTCCGCCGCCAAGAGGTCCTTCTTGTCTCTCACGTAATCCCCCAGGTGGGGGCTTCCCACCTCCTCCTCCCCCTCCACCACGAACTTCACCCGGGGAAGAAAACCGTGCTTCTTCTGGAATAGGCTTAGGGCCACCACCCGGGCCACCAACTCCCCCTTGTCGTCGTGGGTACCCCGCCCATACCAAGCGCCCTCCCGTTCCACCAGGCGAAAGGGCTCCGTTTCCCAGAGTTCCAGGGGATCCGGAGGCTGTACATCGTAGTGATTGTAAAATAAAAGCGCCTTATCCCCCTCGCCTCCTTCAGCGTAAACCACCGGGGGGCCGTAGCCGTGGTGTAGCTCCGCCTTTAGGCCTAGCCCCCCCAATACCTCCGCCACCCTAGCCGCACCCGCCTCGAGGGCCCTTCCCTCTGCGCTCACCGTGGGCAGGGCCACCAACTCCGCCAAAAGCGCCCTAGCCTCCTCCAAAAACGGCCCCATGATAAACTGAGCATACTATGGTGGAACCCTCCTTGGTCCTCTATGGGGCCCTGTACCAGCGGGCCATGGACGTGCTACAGGAAACCCTGCAGGAAACCGGGGCCCGCTATGCGCTCCTGATAGACCGAAAAGGATTCGTCCTGGCCCACAAGGAAGCCCTCTGGGCCCCCAAGCCCCCGCCCCTGGACTCCCTGGCCACCTTGGTGGCGGGCAACGCTGCCGCCACCCAGGCCCTGGCCAAACTGTTGGGCGAGGCCCGCTTCCAGGAAGTGGTGCACCAGGGGGAACGCATGGGGCTATACGTGGACGAAGCCGGCGAGTTTGCCCTTTTGGTCTTGGTCTTTGACGAAAACGCTCCCTTGGGCAAGGTCAAGCTCCACGGCAAACGGGCTGCGGAGGCCCTAGCCCGGTTAGCGGAGGAGGCCTTGGCCAACCCCCCCAAGCTCAACCTAGACACCCAGTACCGCGAGGAAGCCAAGGCCCTCTTGGACGAACTCTTGGGCAACTAGTATGAGCACCATCAACTTCGCCAACCGCGAGATCAACTTCAAAATCGTCTACTACGGCCCGGGGCTATCCGGAAAAACCACCAACCTGAAATGGATTTATAGCAGAATCCCGGAGGGGCGCAAGGGTGAGATGGTTTCCTTGGCCACCGAGGACGAACGCACCCTCTTCTTTGACTTCCTTCCCCTGGACCTCGGCGAGGTCAAAGGCTTCAAGACCCGTTTTCACCTCTATACCGTCCCCGGCCAGGTCTTCTACAACGCCAGCCGCAAGCTCATCCTTAGGGGGGTAGATGGCATCGTATTCGTGGCCGACTCCGCCCCCAACCGGCTCAGGGCCAACGCGGAGAGCATGCGCAACATGCGAGAGAATCTGGCCGAGTACGGGCTTAGGGTAGAGGATATCCCCGTGGTGCTCCAGGTGAATAAGCGGGATCTTCCCGACGCCTTGCCCGTGGAAATGATCCAGGCGGTGGTGGATCCCCAAGGGCGCTTCCCCGTGTTTGAAGCGGTGGCCACCGAAGGCAAGGGGGTGTTTGAAACCCTCAAGGAAGTAAGCCGCCTGGTCCTGGCCAGGGTAGGCAGCACCTAAGCCCTGTCCCTATGGGGCGAGGTGTAGCACCTCGCCCCCTTTTTTTCCACGGATAACCAGCGATCTGCAGTGGGGTTCTTGCTTTCAACTAATGGAAGGGACAAATGTACTTCACCTTCTTCTCAGCTTTTCGCTAACATGGGCACCGTATACGGCAACCTGCCGTAAAGGGAGGAAGGGTATGGAGGAAAAACCGGTCGGCGCCATGGGAGTGATAGTGGTTCTTACCCTCACCATTTTGGTCTTCTGGCTGGGGGTATACTTCACCTTCTTCGCAAGGGGGTAGGGTATGGTGGACGAGCACAAGGCCCACAAGGCAATCCTGGCCTACGAGAAGGGCTGGCTGGCCTTCTCCTTGGTGATGTTGGTGGTCTTTATCGCCCTTATCGCCTATACCTTGGCCACCCATAGCGCCGGGGTCATCCCTGCAGGGAAACTGGAGCACGTGGACCCCACCAAGGTGCGGACGGAAGGCCCTTGGGCTGACCCTACCCAGGCGGTGGTTCAGACGGGCCCCAACCAGTACACGGTCTACGCCTTGGCCTTCGCCTTTGGGTACCAACCCAACCCCATAGAGGTTCCCAAGGGGGCCGAGATCATCTTCAAGCTCACCAGCCCCGACGTCATCCACGGCTTCCACGTGGAGGGCACCAACATCAACGTGGAGGTCCTCCCCGGGGAGGTTTCCACGGTGCGGTACACCTTCAAGAAAGCCGGCGAGTACCGCATCATCTGCAACCAGTACTGCGGCATAGGCCACCAGAACATGTTTGGCAAAATCGTGGTGAAGGAGTGAGCCATGGCGGTGCGCAGCTCAGACATTAGCCGCATATACGAGGCTTACCCGGAGAAAAAGGCTACCCTTTACTTCCTGGTCCTGGGCTTCATTGCCGTCATCATCGGAAGCCTTTTCGGTCCCTTCCAGGCCCTGAACTATGGCAACGTGGACGCCTATCCTCTCCTTAAGCGCCTCCTCCCCTTCGTCCAGTCCTACTACCAAGGCCTTACCCTGCACGGGGTGCTGAATGCCATCGTCTTCACCCAGCTATTTGCCCAGGCCAGCATGGTCTATCTACCTGCCAGGGAGCTGAACATGCGCCCTAACATGGGGCTCATGTGGCTCTCCTGGTGGATGGCCTTTATCGGCCTGGTAATGGCGGCCTTGCCCTTGTTGGCCAACGAGGCCACCGTCCTTTACACCTTTTACCCTCCCCTTCAGGGCCACTGGGCCTTTTACCTGGGGGCCAGCATCTTCGTGCTCTCCACCTGGGTGAGCATCTACATCGTTCTTGACCTCTGGCGGCGCTGGAAGGCCCAGCACCCCGGCCAGGTAACCCCCTTGGCCACCTATATGGCGGTGGTCTTCTGGCTCATGTGGTTTATCGCCTCCATCGGCCTGGTCCTGGAGGCGGTGCTCTTCCTCCTCCCCTGGTCCTTCGGCCTCAGCAAAGGGGTTGATCCCCTGATCGCCCGCACCCTCTTCTGGTGGACAGGCCACCCCATCGTCTACTTCTGGCTCATACCGGCCTACGCCATCATCTACACCGTGCTGCCCAAACAGGCGGGGGGCAAACTGGTATCCGACCCCATGGCCCGCCTGGCCTTCCTCCTCTTCCTGCTTCTCTCCACCCCCGTGGGCTTCCACCACCAGTTCGCTGACCCTGGGATCGACCCCACCTGGAAGATGATCCACTCCATCCTCACCATGTTCGTGGCCGTGCCCAGCCTGATGACCGCCTTCACCGTCGCGGCCAGCTTGGAGTTTGCTGGAAGAATGCGGGGTGGCAAAGGGCTTTTAGGCTGGATCGCAAAGTTGCCTTGGGGCAATCCCGCCTTTGTAGCCCCCGTACTGGGCCTTATCGGCTTTATCCCCGGTGGTGCGGGAGGCTTGGTGAATGCCAGCTTCACCCTAGACTACGTGGTCCACAATACCGCGTGGATTCCCGGCCACTTCCACCTGCAGGTGGCGAGCTTGGTAACCCTTACCGCCATGGGCTCCCTGTGGTGGCTCATCCCTAACCTCACCGGAAAGCCCATCTCCGATGCGCAAAGGCGCCTGGGGCTGGCGGTGGTCTGGCTTTGGTTCCTTGGCATGATGCTCATGGCCCTGGGCCTCCACTGGCAGGGGCTCCTTAACGTGCCCCGCCGGGCCTACATTGCCCAGGTACCGGATGCGTACACCCATGCGGCTGTCCCCATGGTCTTCAACATCCTGGCGGGTATCATCCTTCTGGTGGCCCTCATCCTCTTCATCTACGGCCTCTTCAGCGTTCTCCTGGGCCGGGAGCGCCGGGTGGAGCTGGCCGAGGCCCCGGTACCCTTCGCCGAAGTGATCTCAGGCCCGGAGGACCGCCCCCTGGTACAGGCCATGGACCGCATCGGCTTCTGGTTCCTGGTGGCGGTGATCCTGGTGCTTTTGGCCTACGGCCCTACCCTGGTACAACTCTTCAGCAACCTCAACCCAGTGCCTGGCATGCGCCTTTGGTAGGCTTAGGACACCCCCAAGGGCCAGGAAACCCCTGGCCCTTGACCTTTTTGGCCAAAACGAAAAGGCTATGAACGTGGGCTTTATCCCTAGCCGCGGACTCCCTTGGGTGGTCACGCTTTCCCTTCTTCCCTTCCTTCTCCAGTTTCTAGGACTGGGGTTGGCGGATAGGCTGGGGCAGGGGCTTTGCGGCAGCGCCCTGGGGGTTTCCGAAGCCGAAGCGGTCATGTATGGCTTGGTGAGCGAGTATTACTTTTATGGGCAGGTTTTCCTGATCCTTTTGGCCCTGAAAGCCACCTACGCCCTAGTCCTCTGGGTTCTCCGCCTCATGTATCCCGATAGGGATCCCCCGTTTGCCCCCCTGGCCTGGAGGGTGGGCATTGGGCTTTCTGGGGTTTTTATCCTCCTCTTCCTTGTTACCCGCACCCTGCCCTTGCCCTTCTTCACCCCCTTAGGCCCTGCTCTCCTCTCCCCCGCCCCCTTGGATCCCCTCTCGGTCATGATGGTTCTGCCCGAGCCCTTCCTGCTGGGTCTTTACCTCCGATACCGACCATGAAGCTTCCTCTTCAGGTATACCTGTTGGGCCTTGTCAGCTTCCTCATGGATGTGGCCAGCGAGATGGTCTATCCCCTGCTACCCCTTTTTCTGACCAGCCTAGGGGCGGGCGCAGGGGTGCTGGGCTTGGTGGAGGGCATCGCCGAGGCCACGGCCAGCCTCTTCAAGGTGGTGGGCGGAAGGATTTCCGACCGCTTGGGCCGAAGAAAACCCTTACTCCTCCTGGGATATGGCTTGCCCGCCTTCCTGAGACCCATTTTGGCCCTAGCCCAAAGCCCTGCCCATGTGCTCCTCTACCGTTTCCTGGACCGCACCGGTAAGGGCTTGCGCACCGCACCCCGTGATGCCTTACTGGCGGAGAGCGTGGACCAGGGTGCCTTTGGCCGGGCCTACGGCCTCCACCGGGGCCTGGACACCCTGGGAGCCACCGTAGGCCCCTTCTTGGCCTTTCTCCTCCTACCCCAACTGGGAATCCGGGGCGTGTTTTGGGCGTCGGCTATCCCGGCCTTTCTGGCCTTCATGGCCCTCTTTTGGGTACGGGAGGCCAAGGCCCCACGGGCCAGAACCCCCCTACCCCCCCTCCGCCTCACCTACTTAGGTACCCTTCCCGTCCCGTACCGCCGGTTTCTCCTGGTCTCCGGCCTCTTCGCCTTGGCCCTCTCCTCCAATGCCTTTCTGCTCCTTCGCCTGAAGGAGCTGGGTCTAACCCCAGAGGCCGTGACCCTGGCCTACACGGGCTACAACCTTCTCTACGCTCTGCTGGCCTATCCTCTGGGTAGCCTGGCGGACCGGGTGGGCTTAAGGCGGGTGGTGGCATGGGGGTTTGGCCTCTACGCCCTGGTGTATCTGGGCTTTGCCCTGGCAAAAACCGCCCTGGCAGGTGTGGCCCTACTTCTCCTCTATGCCCTTTATTCGGCTGCCTTCGAGGGAGCCAGCCGGGCCTATCTGGCCACCTTGGTACCCCAGGAAACGAAGGCCACCGCCATCGGACTCTACCACACGGTGGTGGGGGTTTTGCTCTTGCCGGCCAGCGTGATCTTCGGCTTTCTTTGGCAGAGCTACGGACCCGGGCTGGCCTTCGGCGTGGGAGCGGGCCTGGCCCTTTTGGCCCTCACCCTCTTCCTGCTTGACGGAAAGAGGAGGAGGCCCTAACCTGGAGGAGGTCCTTAGGGACCTCGAGGAGGAAGGGGCCAAAAGCGCTTTCCCCCCTGACGGAGGTAAAGATGCCCATCAGCAAAGAGGAGAAGCAAAAGGTCATAGAGGAGTTCGCCCGCTTCCCCGGGGACACGGGGAGCACCGAGGTGCAGGTGGCCTTGCTCACCTTGCGCATCAACCGGCTTTCCGAGCACCTGAAGGTGCACAAGCACGACCACCACTCCCATCGGGGTCTTTTGATGATGGTAGGGCAGCGGCGCAGGCTTCTGCGCTACCTGGAGCGGGAAGACCCCGAGCGCTACCAGGCCCTGGTTGAGAAACTGGGCCTGAGGAAGTAAACTGGTATGTAGGTCGGGGGCGGGGCCTTAGGGCTCCGCCTTTCGCTTGAGGACAACTATGGCAGAAGCCACGCCCAACACACCCCAAGCCCATCGGTACGAAACCCAGGTGGCCGGCCGCCTCTTGGTCCTAGAGACGGGGAAATACGCCAAGCAGGCTTCCGGCTCGGTCCTGGTACGCTATGGCGACACCGTGGTCTTGGCCACGGCCCAGGCCTCGGAAGAACCCATAGAGGCAGACTTTCTCCCCCTCACCGTGGAGTTTGAGGAGCGGCACTACGCCGTGGGCAAGATTCCCGGAAGCTTCATGCGCCGGGAGGGGCGGCCGGGGGAAAAGGCCATCCTTTCCGCCCGCATGACCGATAGGCCCATCCGCCCCCTCTTCCCCAAGGGGTTCCGGCACGAGGTCCAGGTGATCGTCACCGTGCTCTCCGCCGACCAGAAGAACCCTCCGGACATCCTGGGGCCCACGGCGGCCAGCGCCGCCCTCATGCTCTCGGACATCCCCTGGGAAGGCCCTGTGGCGGCGGTACGGGTAGGCCTCATCGGGGGGCAGTTTATCCTAAACCCCACCTTGCAGGAGCTTTCGGAAAGCGCCCTGGACCTGGTGGTGGCGGGAAGCCGGGACGCCATCCTCATGGTGGAGGCCGGCGCCCTCGAGGTGGACGAGGAAACCCTGGTCCAGGCCCTGGAGTTCGCCCATCGGGAGATGCAGCCCATCCTGGACCTGCAAGAGGCCATGGCCCGGGCCCTGGGTAAGCCCAAGATGGCCTGGACCCCTCCGGAAAGCCTCAGCGAGGAGGAAAAGGAGGCCTTCTACCGCCTGGCCCTGGATAGGGGGCTTTCCGCGGTCCTGCAAACCGCCAGCAAGGGGGAGAGGAGCCGGGCCCTCGAGGCCTTTGCGGAAAGCCTTATCCTCGAGGCCTTGCCCAAGGGGGAGGACGGCACCCTTGACGAAAGCAGAAAACCCCTCTACGAAAGCGCCTTCGCCGAGATGGTGCGCAAGGAGCTGAGGCGGTTGGTCCTGGAGGAGGGCAAGCGGGCGGATGGCCGTACACCCAAGGACCTCCGGCCCATCTGGATCGAGGTGGACGTCCTCCCCCGCACCCACGGCTCCGCCGTCTTCACCCGGGGGGAAACCCAGGTACTGGGCACCGTCACCCTGGGCACAGGCCGGGATGAGCAGATCATTGACGACCTGGGGATTGACGAGACGGAGAAGTTCCTGGTCCACTACAACTTCCCCCCCTTCTCCACCGGGGAGGTGAAGCGCCTAAGGGGGGTTTCCCGGCGCGAGGTGGGGCACGGCAACCTGGCCAAACGGGCCCTCAAGGCCGTCCTACCCCCGGAGGAGGCCTTCCCCTACACCATCCGGGTGGTGGGGGACGTGCTGGAGTCCAACGGCAGTAGCTCCATGGCCACGGTTTGCGCCGGCTGCCTGGCCCTCATGGATGCCGGGGTGCCCATCCGGGCCCCGGTGGCCGGGGTGGCCATGGGCCTGGTGTGGGAAGGGGAGCGGTCGGTGATCCTCACCGACATCCTGGGGCTGGAGGACGCCCTTGGGGACATGGACTTCAAGGTGGCGGTGACCCGAAAAGGGGTCACGGCGCTTCAGATGGACAACAAGGTGGGCGGGCTTCCCCGGGAGGTGCTGAAGGAGGCCCTCATGCAGGCCCGGGAGGCCCGGCTTCGGATTCTGGACCTCATGGAAAGCGTCCTCCCCGCCCCGCGCCCCGAGCTCAAGCCCTTCGCCCCCCGGATCCTCTCCTTGAAGGTGCCCGTGGAGAAGATTGGCCTGGTCATTGGGCCTGGGGGGAAGAACGTGCGGGCCCTCGAGGAGCTAGGGGTAGAGGTGGACATCGAGGAGGACGGTACGGTGCGCATCTACTCCAGCGACATGGAGGCCGCCCAAAGGGCTAAGAAGCGCATTGAGGAGCTCACCATGGAGGCCAAGGTGGGCGAGATCTACGAGGGCACCGTCACCAAGATCACCCCCTTCGGGGCCTTCATCAGCCTCTTTCCGGGCACCGAGGGCCTTTTGCACATCAGTCAAATCGCCCCCGGGCGTGTGGAACGGGTGGAGGACCACCTCAAGGTGGGGGACGTGATCAAGGTCAAGGTGCACCGCATCGACGAGCGGGGCAAGATCGACCTCATCCGCCCCGAGCTCGAGGGCAAGATTCCCCCCAGGCGGCGGAGCTAGTTCTAGGCGTCTTTTCTTTCGGCACAATCCCGGCCCGGCTGGGAAGATGGGAGGTTTATGGAAAGCCAAGAGCGCAAACCACGGAAACGACGGCGCAGAAGACCGCCCGACGTCACCCCCATTGCGCCTGGGGAGGGCAGGGACCACGTAGAGATCGTGCCCCTAGGGGGTATGGGGGAGATCGGTAAGAACATCACCGCTTTTCGCTTCCGGGACGAGATCTTCGTGCTGGATGGGGGGCTAGCCTTCCCCGATGAGGGGATGCCCGGGGTGGACCTCCTTATCCCCCGGGTGGACTACCTCATAGAAAACCGCCACCTCATCAAGGCCTGGGTGCTCACCCACGGCCACGAGGACCACATCGGGGGGCTTCCCTTCATCCTCCCCATGGTGTTTGGCAAGGAGAGCCAGGTACCCATTTATGGCGCCAAGCTCACCCTGGGGCTTCTAAGGGGAAAGCTGGAGGAGTTCGGCCTTAGGCCAGGAAGCTTCAACCTCAAGGAGATCAGCCCCGACGACCGCATCGCGGTAGGCCGCTACTTCACCCTAGACCTCTTCCGCATGACCCACTCCATCCCCGACAACTCCGGCCTGGTGATCCGCACCCCCATTGGCACCATCGTGCACACCGGGGACTTCAAGCTGGACGCCACCCCCATTGACGGGAAGGTATCCCACCTGGCCAAGGTGGCCCAGGCGGGTGCCGAGGGCGTTTTGCTCCTCATCGCCGACTCCACCAACGCGGAGCGGCCTGGCTACACCCCGAGCGAGATGGAGATCGCCAAGGAGCTGGACCGGGTGATCGGCCGCGCCCCAGGCAGGGTCTTCGTCACCACCTTCGCCAGCCACATCCACCGCATCCAAGCCGTGATCTGGGCGGCGGAGAAGTACGGGCGCAAGGTGGCCATGGAGGGGCGGAGCATGGTGCGCTTTAGCCGTATCGCCCTGGAGCTGGGCTACCTTAAGGTGAAGGACCGCCTCTATGCCCTCGAGGAGGTGAAGGACCTGCCCGATCACCAGGTCCTCATCCTGGCCACGGGAAGCCAGGGCCAGCCCATGTCCGTCCTCCATCGCCTGGCCTTTGAGGGGCACGCCAAGATGGCCATCAAGCCCGGGGACACGGTGATCCTCTCCAGCAGCCCCATCCCCGGCAACGAGGAGGCGGTGAACCGGGTCATCAATCGCCTCTACGCCCTAGGGGCCTACGTCCTTTACCCTCCCACCTACAAGGTCCACGCCTCCGGCCACGCCTCCCAGGAGGAGCTCAAGCTCATCCTGAACCTCACCACCCCCCGTTTCTTCATGCCCTGGCACGGGGAGGTGCGCCACCAGACCAACTTCAAGTGGCTGGCGGAGTCCATGAGCCGCCCGCCGGAAAAGACCCTCATTGGGGAAAACGGGGCCGTCTACCGCCTCACCCGGGAAAGCTTTGAGAAGGTGGCGGCGGTTCCTTCTGGAGTGCTCTATGTGGATGGTCTGGGCGTGGGGGACATCACGGAGGAGATCCTGGCCGACCGCCAGCACATGGCGGAGGAGGGGATCGTGGTCATCACCGCCCTGGCGGGGCGCGATCCCGTGGTGGAGGTGGTTTCCCGGGGCTTCGTCAAAGCCGGGGAACGGCTATTGGGTGAGGTGAAGCGCATGGCCCTCGAGGCCCTGCAAAACGGGGTGCGGGAGAAAAAGTCCTTAGAGCGCATCCGCGACGACATCTACTACCCGGTGAAGAAGTTCTTGAAAAAGGCCACGGGACGCGACCCGGTGATCCTGCCCGTGGTGATTGAGGGGTAAAGCATGTACCAAAGCCTCCTCCTTCCCACCGATGGAAGTCCAGCAGCGGAAGCTGGGGTAAGGGAGGGCCTCCGCCTGGCCAAGGCCCTGGGGGCCCGGGTGGCCTTTCTCTACGCCCTCGAGCCCCTAGGGCCCAGGCTTCTCCTTGGCCCCGAGACCCTTCCCTACTACCAGGCCCTGGTGGAGGACCTGCGCCAGGAAGGTTTGGCCGCCCTGGACCGGGCCACCCACATGGCAGAAGAGATGGGAGTGGGCTTTGAAGCCCATCTCCTGGAGGGACGGGCAGCGGAGGTGATCCTAAAGGAAGTCATGAAGCACGACCTTGTGGTCATGGCCACCCATGGGCGCACGGGGCTGGATGCGGTGCTTTTGGGCAGCGTCACCCAGGAGGTGGTCCGCCGAAGCCCCAAGCCCGTCTTGGTGGTGCCCTACCGCACCAGGGGGAGCGAGGCCGCCAGCAGGTAAAGGGCCAGGATGGCCCAGGAGTCGTAGGCCAGAACCCAAAGCTTCCTCAGGCTCTGGTACATGAGCCCGGTGAGCACCGTGCCCGCCATACCCAGGAGGACCAGAACGCTGAAAAGGTGGCCTCCCCCTACCTGGGCTAACAGGGGGCCAGGAGCCAGGAGGTCGGCATAGGAGAGCAAAAAGGTATTGAACATGACGCTTCCCAACACGTTGCCCAAGGCCAGATCTACCGCCCCCAGGCGGGCGGCGGCCAGGGTCACCGTGGCCTCGGGTAAGGTGGTGACCAGTCCCACCAGAAAGGTGCCCACCCAGGCCTGGCCGAGCCCCGTCTCCCGGGCCAGGGCCGCGGCCAAACCCGGGAGTACCACCGCCGCCCCCACCAATACCCCTGCCCCTAGCAGGTAACGGCCGAGGGCCTTCGGTAAAGGGATATGGGCATAGGCCTCCTCCTCCAGGGCCTCGTCGCGGGGAAAACGCCTGGCGTAGCGAAAGGAAAGCCAAAGGGCGAAAAGGTAAAGGGGAAAAAGGGCCAGGGCGAACCCCCCGATCCGTCCCAAGCCCCTTTCCGCCAAAAGGCCCATTCCCGCCAAGGACAGAAGCAGGATGGCTAGCCCCAGGCTCAGGGCATGCCCCTGGCTGGCCCGGGCGGTGAGGGGACGAGGGTGGACGGCATCCAGCACGGTGAGGAGCAGGAAGTTCACCATGCTGGCTCCCAAAAGGTTCCCCACGGCGATCTCGGGAAGATCTTGAAAAACCGCGCTGGTCACGTTGAAAAGCTCCGGCAAGCTGGTGGTGATGCCCACCAGAAAAAGGCCCATGAAGGTGCGGCCAAGCCCCGTTTTCTCCGCCAGGACGTCCCCATAGAAGGCCACCTGCCGCCCGGCCAGCAGGATGACCGCCGCCACCGCCAAGAAGGCGATCCCGGTCATAGCTGGGGCTGGAGTAGGCGAAGCAGGTCAAACCGGGTAATGATCCCCACGGGTTTCCCCTCTCCGTCCACCACAGGAACGTGGTTGATATCGTAGGCCAACATGAGGTCCAGTATGCGAGAAAGGGGTTCCTCCGGCCCCACGGCGTGCACCGGGCTGGTCATGATCTCCTCCACCCGGGTGCGCCTGGCCTCGGCCAAGGCCTCCTCCAACCCGTCGGCCCCCATAAAGCGGCCCAAGAGCATGGGGGCCCGGAAGGTGGAAAAGGGCACGCCTCGTTCCTTCAGGAAATCGCTTTCGGTCACGATGCCTATCAGGTGCCCCTCTTCATCCACCACCAGGACGCTCCCAATGCCTTTTCCCAGCATCAGCCGGGCCACCTCCACCAGAGAAGTTTCGGGAAGCACGGTTACCACAGGACTGGTCATGGCGTCTTTGGCCTTCATCGCCTAGCCTCCTTCCGCCATACTAATCGGTCCACCCCCTCCGCCATAAGCCAGGCCAGAAGGGCAAGGACCAAAACCAACCCCCAGATCCAGGCCGGAATCCCCACCGCCTCCCACACCCCGGGGGCCAGATTGCCCAGAAGGATTTGGATCAGGATACCCAGGGCCACGGCTCCGTGCAGGTAAGGATTCGGAAGGGGAATCAGGTGGGTGTGCCGGGCAGCGTAGGCGAAGAAGAGCTGGCCCAGGGTCATGAAGTGGAAGGTGGCGGTGCGGGCTACCTCAACGAGCTCCCCCTGAACCCCAGCGCGGCCCATCCACCCGGAAAGCCCCGCCAGGATGCCCAGGGCGAAGGCGGCCTTAACGCTTCCCGTAAGCAAGATGAACCTCAAAGAAGGCGGATCCAAAAGGGGGCTTTCCTTAGGCCTGGGCGGCCGGTCCAGCACCCCAGGGTTGCGGTCCAAAGCCAGGGCCAGGGCCGGTAGGCCATCGGTGACCAGGTTGATCCAAAGAATCTGCACTGCGGTGAGGGGAAGGAGCAGATGTCCAGCCTCGTCCCTCAAGTTTAAGAGGGCAGCAAATACCATTCCCAAGGTTACCACCAAGACCTCGGAAAGGTTGGTGGAAAAGAGGAAGCGGATGAACTTCTGGATGTTCTCATAGATGCTCCGCCCCTCCTCAATGGCCGCCACGATGGTGGCGAAGTTATCGTCCATCAGGACCAGGTCCGCCACTTCCCGGGAGACGTCCGAGCCCCTCAGCCCCATGGCCACCCCCACATCGGCCCGCTTGAGGGCCGGGGCATCGTTCACCCCATCCCCGGTCATGGCCACCACCTCCCCTGCTTTCTGAAAAGCTGCTACTATGCGCAGCTTATCCTCCGGCTTAACCCTGGCGAAGACATCCACCTCTAGAAGCTCTTCGTCGGAGAGTTCCCCGATCTCGTCCCCGGTGGCCACCACTTCCGCAGGAATACCCACCTGGCGGGCGATGGCCAAAGCCGTGGCCGGGTGATCCCCCGTGACCATCACCACCCGAACCCCGGCCTTCAACACCTTGGCCACCGCCTCCGGTACCTCCGGGCGGGGCGGGTCCAGGAGAAGGACGAAGCCCAGGAAGCTTAACCCTTCCTCCCGCTCCCCTTCGCCCCACGCCAAGGCCAACACGCGAAAACCCCGCTGAGCCTGGGCCTCTGCTTCCCCTAAAAGGGCCAGCTTCTCCTCTTCTGGTAAGGCCAGGCGGGGTATGAGGGCCTCGGGAGCCCCTTTCAGGAAACTGCCCCCAGGCGTGGTCACCCGCATGTACTTCCAGGCGCTGTCAAAGGGCCGTTCGGAAAGCCTGGGGTGTTCTTGGCGTACCCGCTTTATATCCAGGCGTTCGGCCGCATACCGCAAAAGGCCCAGTTCCAAGGGGTCCCCCGCTCCCGTCTCCAAATCGGCGTCGTTGCAGAGGACCATGGCCAAAAGGGCCCCTTGGGGGTCCGGCCCCACCACCTGCTGCACCTCCATGCGGTTTTCCGTAAGGGTGCCCGTCTTGTCGGTGGCGATCACCGTGACGCTCCCCAAGGCTTCCACGGCCGCAAGGCGGCGCACCACCGCCTTGCGGCGGGCCATGCGCTCCACCCCCAGGGCCAAGGCCAAGGTAAGCACAGCAGGAAGCCCCTCCGGCACCGCCGCCACCGCTAAGGCTACGGCGAAGAGGAACACCTGGGCGGAAAAGCCTTCCACCAGAAAACCCAAGGCCACCAGCCCTGCGGCAAGGACCAACACCCAACGGGCCACCCGATGGCCAAAGGCCTCGAGGCGCCGCTCCAGCGGAGTTTTTTCCTCCTCCATCTCCGCCAGAAGCCCGGCGATGCGGCCCATGGCGCTTCTTAGGCCGGTGCGGGTCACCTCTAAGAGGGCCCTGCCCCGCACCATAAGGGTGCCGGAAAAGACCTCTTCCCCCTCCCCCTTTTCCACGGGCACGCTTTCCCCGGTGAGGACGCTTTCGTCCACCATGACCCCACTGGCCTCGAGGAGCACCCCATCCGCCGGAATCCGGTCCCCCGCCTCCAGGCGCACCACATCCCCCGGGACCAGGTCCCGGCTTGGAAGGCGTTGAAAATGCCCATCCCTCAACACCCAGACCAAGGGCTCCGCCAGGGCTTTCAGGCGCCTTAAGGCCTCCTCCGAGCGCTTCTCCTGAAGAGTTCCCAAGGTGGCGTTCAAAAGGAGGATGGCCAGGATGGCCAAGGATTCCAGGGGAAGCCCATGGGCTCCCTCAAAAACCCAAAGGCCTAGGTCCACCACCAAGGCGAAGAGGAGGATGTAGATGAGAGGGCTCTGAAACTGGCGCAGGAACTTCCGCCCCAGGGGCTCGGGCGGCTTTTCCGGAAGGGCGTTAGGACCGTATTGCGCTAAGCGTTTCCGTGCCTCCTCTGAGGTGAGTCCCCGCATGGGGGCATGATACCAAGGTCTCTGGGCGCTTATTGTCCCTAGGGGTGGCTTGGGGTATGATGGAGCCATGCTGCAGTATCCTGAACTGCCCCTAGAAAGCCCGCTGATTGATGCCGAGCTTCCCGATCCCAGGGGTGGACGCTATCGGCTTTCCCAGTTCCAAGAGCCCTTCTTGGCCGTTATCTTCATGTGCAACCACTGCCCCTACGTCAAGGGCTCCATCAAGGAGATCGTGGCCCTAGCGGAGAAGTACCGGGGCCAGGTGGCCTTCGTGGGCATCAACCCCAACGACTACGAGCGTTATCCCGATGATGCCCCGGACAAGATGGTGGAGTTCGCCAAGGAGCACGGCATCTTCTTCCCTTATCTCCTGGATGAAACCCAGGAAGTGGCCAAGGCCTACAAGGCCTTGCGCACCCCCGAGGTCTTCCTCTTTGACCAAAACCGCCTTCTCCGCTACCATGGCCGGGTCAACGACAATCCCAAGTTTCCCGACCAGGTGCAAAGCCACGATCTGGAAACGGCCATAGAAGCCCTGCTCCGAGGTGAAGAACCCCCCCTCAAGGAGGCCCCCGCCCTGGGGTGCACCATCAAGTGGCGGCCCGGCAACGAACCTGAGGTCAAAATCGGCTAACGGGCCTTCCTTGGTGGGGTAGGATGGGCTAGGCCCAGAGCCCGCCTATGGGGAGGCGGTCCAAGGGCTTTTCCGAGGTGCCTATGCGCGTACTGGTAACGGGTGGAGCGGGGTTTATCGGCAGCCATATTGTGGAAAACCTTTTGCAGGAAGGTATAGAGCTGGCCGTCCTGGACAATCTCTCCACGGGTAAGCGGGAAAATGTGCCCAAAGGGGTCTACTTCTACAAGGTGGACCTGCGGGACCGCGAAGGCCTGGAACGGGTCTTCCGGGAGTTCCGCCCCACCCACGTTTCCCACCAAGCGGCCCAGGCCTCGGTGAAGGTGAGCGTGGACAACCCGCTTCTGGACTTTGAGGTGAACCTCCTAGGGGGCCTGAACCTCCTGGAGGCCATGAGGAAGTGGGGGGCAGAAAAAATCCTCTTCGCCTCCACGGGCGGGGCCATCTACGGGGAGGTGCCGGAGGGGGAAGAGGCCGAGGAAACCTGGCCCCCCAAACCCAAAAGCCCCTATGCCGCCAGCAAGGCGGGCTTTGAGCACTACCTTTCCGCCTACGGGCAGAACTACGGGCTCAAGTGGGTCTCCCTGCGCTACGCCAACGTCTATGGCCCCCGGCAAGACCCCCACGGGGAGGCTGGGGTGGTGGCCATCTTCTCGGAAAGGGTGCTCAAAGGGGAGCCGGTAACCCTCTACGCCCGGAAGACCCCGGGGGACGAGGGATGCGTGCGGGACTACATCTACGTGGGGGACGTGGTGCGGGCCCACAACCTGGCCCTAAAGGGCCTGGAAGGGGTCTACAACGTGGGGACCGGGGAAGGGCACACCACCATGGAGGTCTTAAAGGCCGTGGCCCAGGCCGCCGGGCGGACCCCCCAGGTCAACCCTGCCCCCCCGCGCCCAGGGGACCTGGAGCGGAGCGTCCTCTCCCCCCACAAGCTCATGGCCCATGGCTGGCGGCCCGAGGTGAGTTTCTCCGAGGGCATCCGGTTGACCGTGGAACATTTCCGGAACCGTTGACATACCCCCCTACCCTATCCCATCATGGGGGCATGAGCGTCCGATTCTTCCACCCCGCTTGGTTTGCCATGATCATGGGAGGGAGTGGGGTAGCCTTGGCCCTCCACCGCTTCCGCCTCGAGGCCCCAGCCCTCTTTGTATATGGGTTGATGGGCCTCCTCTTTCTGGTAAGCCTGGCCATGTTTGGGATGAAGCTCCTCCGTTATCCCGCAAAGGCCTGGGAGGAGCTCCACCACCCCCTCCTCTCCCAGCTCTACGCCACCTTCCCCCTGGCCTTTTTGCTGCTAGGCCTAGCCAGCCACGAGGTGGCAGGATGGGAGGGGGTGGCCCTTTTCCTCTTTGGGGTGGGAGCCCCTTTGGTGGTGATCCTCAGCCTCCTCGTGGGATACTTGGTCTTTACCCGGATGCGCCTTCCCTTTGAGGCGGCCAACGGCGCCTGGTTCATCCCCCCGGTCTCCGCCATCGTGGTCCCCTTGGCAGGCGGCCCTCTTCTCCCCCTTCTGGGGCCTTGGGCCCGGGAGGCCTTCTACATGATGCTCATGCTCCTCGGCCTTGGCCTCGTCCTCTTCCTTTGGGTGGGGGCGACGCTGTTTGCCCGTCTCTACGCCCATGAGCGCCCCGCCCCGGGGTTGGTGCCCAGCCTCTTCGTGGGGCTGGCCCCGGTAGGGGTGGGCATCCTGGCCCCCCTTTCCCTCCTAAAGGGCGCCCGGGCCGCTGGTCTTTACGGGGGAGGCCTCGAGGGGGTCTACCTCCTCGGCACCGCCCTTTGGGGCTTAGGCGGCTGGTGGTTCGTCCTGGTCTCAGCCCTACTTGTGGAAAACCTCCTCCTACACCGGATACGCCTCCGCTTCCAACCCGGCCTCTGGGCCATGGTCTTTCCCACCGCTGCCTTTACCCTGGCCACCCAGGCCCTGGCACAAGGCCTCAAAAGCCCCGTCCTCCACACCCTAGCCTATAGCCTATTCGCGGTGCTTCTGGCCTTCTTCCTCCCCCTCCTCTTCCGCAGCCTCCTGGCTTTCCTGCGCCTGGAGGTGCTCAAACCCCTGGGCCAACCCGCGCCGGGCCAAGCGCACCCTAGCCCGCAGGGCGGATAAAAGTTTCCGATCCTCCCGGAGCCGTTTCTTGGCCTGGGCCAAAGCCCCCCTTCTCGCCTGGGGCCCTACCCCCCCCAGGACCTCCCTGCGGGCAAAAAAACCTTCCAGGCACATCCAGGCGATGAGCTCCTCCCTTTCCACCCCCAAAAGCTCGGGGCGAACCCCAGGCAAAGCTCCCTGCACCCGCCGGTAGGCCTCGGCCAGAGGAACCCCCTTGCGCACCAAAAGGTCCACCGCCTCCGAGGCCAAGACCTCCGGGGAAAGCTCCTCCAGTAGAAGGGAAGGCTCAAACTGGCTTTCCTGAAGGGCCACCCGGGTCAGCTCCAAGACCGCCTCAGCGCTTTCCAAAAGTCCCGCCAAGGGCTCCAATACCCCGGTGGAATGATCGTTGAGGTCGGTGAACGGGGTGTTATGGTTCAGGAAGGCCAACGTACCCACCCCCCCCAGAAGGTGGCCCGCATAGATGCGGGCGTGCTCCAGCACCACAGGATTCCGCTTCTGCGGCATAAAGCTGGAACCCTGGGAAAGCCCCTCCCCCACCACAAAGGCCCCCCGCTCCGCCCAGAAAAGGAGGTCGGTAAGGAATCGGGAAAGGCTAGCCCCCATTCCCCCCAAGGCCGCGGCCAGCTCCAAGGCATAATCCCCCGAGGCCACGGCGTCCAAGGTGTTCTCCACGGGTCCGGCGAAACCCAAAAGGGCCGCCAGCCGCGCCCGGTCTACGGGATAGGGGTTTCCCGCCAGGGCGCTGGCCCCCAAAGGAGAGCGGTCCAGGGTATCCAAAGCCCTTCTTAGCCGGCGGAAATCCCTCTCCAAAAGCGCCGCTATCCCCAGGAGGTAATGGTCTAAGGTGGAGGGCTGGGCCGGCTGGTGGTGGGTGCGAAGGACCAAGGGCACCCCGGCGTGGGATTGCGCCACCTGCAAGACCATTTCCCGCAGGCGCAGGAAGTCCCCCAGCAAGGCCACCACCCGGTCCCTGAGGTAAGCGCGGAAGACGGTAAGGTCCAGGTCGTTGCGGGAAAGCCCCCGGCGGATGGCCCCCGCCACCTCCTCCCCCCAGTGCTCGGAAAGTTGGGCGTAGATGGAAAAGAACACATCCTCCACCTCCCCGGTGAAGCTGGGAAGCGGGAGGGTGCGGAGCTCCCTCAAGGCCGCCACCGCCTCCCCCGCCTTGGGAATGCCCAGCCGGGAAAGCTCCAGGGCATAGGCGGTCAGGGCGTCAAAGAAATGTGGGACCAAGGCCTCCCGGGCAAAGCGGTAATGGCGGCCTAGGACGAAGCGGCGGTAAACGGCGTGCCAACGCATGCTTTCATCCTAGACCTTCCCGGAGGACTTGCCGGGTAGCCTCGGGCATGGTATCGTTTCACCGAGTACAACCCGAAAGGAGGCGCACGATGAAACGCAGGGAGTTCTTGCAGAAGCTGGGTGTGGGTACCTTGGCTGCGGTGGGCATGCCCTACATCGCCACCGCGCAAGCGCGGCCGGTGAAGCTGGCCACCCTCCTTCCCCTCACCGGTCCCTTCGCCTTCGCCGGTAACGCCGGACGCGAAGGCTTCGTGGATGGGGTGGACTACGTGAACGAGGTCCTGGGGGGCGTTGGCGGCCGCAAACTGGAGCTCATTGTAGAGGATACCGGCTACGACGTGGCTAAGGGCACCGCTGCCTTCAACCGGGTGGTGTCCCGGGAGCGGCCCGAGGAGCTCCTCTTTGTCTACGGCGATTCCACCGGCCTTTCCAAGGCCTTGGCCCCGGAGATCGCCCGCATGAACCTACCCTACTCCGCCACCAGTTTCGCCAACGAACTGGCCGACCCCAAGACCTACCCCACCATCTTCGTCTTCGGCCCCACCTACAACGACATGATGGAAGCCCTCCTAAGGCAGATCCGTCTACAGAAGGGCCGGGCTAAGATCGCCTTGGTCTACTCCAACACCGAGTTCGGCCGCGACCCCATCCCCTACGCCAAGGAAAGGGCCAAGGCCTTGGGCATGGAGGTGGTCCACGAGGAGGTAACCCCTCCCGCCTTCACCGACGCCACCCCCATCGTCTTGAACCTGCGCCGGGCCAACCCCGACTTCGTGATCCTCCAGGGCTACGCCCTCTCCGCCGAACCCCTGATCCTGCGCACCGCTCGGGAACAGGGCTTGAAGGCGCAGTTTATGGGCACGTATTACTCGGCGGAGCTGGCCCTGATCCAGCGGGCCGGTCCCGCTGCCGAGGGGTTCACCGTCACTTACCATAACGCCTACTGGTACGACACCCTGGTGCCGGCCGTGGACGAGATGCGGAAGTTCCGGCAGAAAAAGGGGCGCGACATTTCCTACCGCCCCACCTACTACATGGGCAGCCTGGCGGTGGCCCTGGCCATCGCCGAGGCCATGCGCCGGGCAGCGGGTGCGGGCAAGCTGACCCGGGCCGGGGTGGTGGAATACCTGGAGAAACTTGGGGACTACAACGGCCTGGGGCTCTTGCATAACTTCCAGTTCGTAAACCATCGCCTTCCCTACACCAAACTCTACCGGGCTAGCGTGAAGGACGGCCGCTTCAACGCCATCACCGACTGGATCAAACTGGCCTAGCCCCTATCCCGCACCTAGGTGGCCGCACCTGGGGGCCTTGCTACACGCCCATGTCTGACCTTTTACCGTACCTCATCGGCGGCCTGGCCAACGGGGCCCTTTACGGCCTTCTGGCTCTAGGCTTCGTCCTGGTATACCGGGCCACCAGCGTGGTGAACTTCGCCATCGGGGAGTTCCTGCTAGTAGGGGCTTACCTCACCTACACCTTCGCCCTTTTTCTGCCCCTCCCCCTGGCCATGCTGGCTGCCCTGCCCATGGCCTTTCTCTTTGGACTCCTGGTGGAGCGGGGTTTTGTGCGGCCGCTTTTGGGGCGGAACGTGGTGGCGGTGATCATGGCCACCATCGGGTTGGCCGCAGCCCTGGATGGCGGGGTGCAGCTCCTGTGGGGACCGGACCTCAAGTACCTCCAGGGGGAACTTCCCCAGCTGGGCTTCCAGCTAGGGGACACCTTCGTACCCTCCCGGGCTGTCTGGAACCTCCTTCTGGCCTTGCCCCTGGGATTCGGCCTCCTTTGGCTCCTCAGGAAAAGCCGCTATGGAGTCCTGGTGCGGGCCATCTCCGAGCGGGAGGTGGCGGCCCTGGCCCTGGGCATCCCCACCACCCGGATCCTGGCGGGGGTTTGGGGAATCTCCGCCCTCCTCGCCACCCTGGCCGGAGCCCTCCTGGCCGTGGCCAGCGGGGTAGGGCATAACCTGGTTTTCTTTGGGCTTAAGGTCTTCCCCGTGGCCATCTTGGGCGGGTTGGACTCGGTGGGAGGGGCCTTGTTGGCGGGGTTCCTCCTGGGGGTCCTCGAGGCCCTTTCCGGACGCTACCTGGAACCCCTCCTTCCGGGCTTCACCGAAGCCCTGCCCTTCGTGGTGGTGCTTCTGGTACTTATGGTGCGGCCATATGGCCTCTTGGGCGAACGCCAGATTGAGAGGGTGTGATGCTTTCGGTGGAGAACCTGAAGGTGGTCTACCGCGGAGTGATCCTGGCCCTGGATGGGGTTTCCCTGGAGGTAAGGGAAGGGGAAGCGGTGGCCCTCCTGGGGCCCAACGGGGCGGGCAAGAGTTCCTTGGTGCGGGCGGTGGCAGGGCTTCTTCCCAAGTTTGAGGGGCGGGTGCTGGATGGGCACGTCCGCCTCTTTGGCCAGGAGGCCACCCACCTGGATCCGGTGCGCATCACGGGCCTTGGGCTTACCGCGGTCCTCGAGGGGCGCCCCCTCTTCCGGTACCTGACCCCCATTGAAAACCTGGTGGCCGCCGGCCATCGCCTTTCCTCCCGGGAGCTGAAGGAGGGCATGGAGGAGGTCTTCGCCCGCTTCCCCAGGCTTTACGAGCGTCGCCACGAACAGGCGGGTTACCTCTCGGGAGGCGAGCAACAGATGCTCCTTTTGGGTATGGCCCTCCTCACCCGCCCCAAGGTCTTGGTGGTGGACGAGCCCTCCTTGGGCCTCGCCCCTAAGCTGGTGGAGGAAGTGATGCGCACCTTGGACGCCCTGAGAAAGGAGAAAAAACTGAGCCTCCTCCTGGTGGAGCAAAACGCCCGGGCAGCCCTGGCCATCGTGGACCGCGTCTATGTGTTGGAGCGGGGCCGGGTGGTGTTTGAAGGCGACGCCCAAGCCGCCCAGGAAGACCAGGACGTGATGGAGTTCTACCTAGGCAAGGAGGAGGTAGGCTTCCGCCAAGCCAAGCGTTACCGAAGGAGGAAGCGGTGGGTGTGATCCTCGAGGCTAAGAACCTCCACCTCTCCTTCAAGGGGGTGAAGGCCCTGGTGGGCGTGGAGTTCAGCGTAGCCGAAGGCGAGTTCTTCGCGGTGATCGGGCCCAATGGGGCTGGGAAAACCACGCTTCTGAACGTGCTTTCCGGGGTGTATGAGCCCGACAAGGGCGAGGTGGTCTTCCTGGGCCAAAACCTGCGGGGGAAAAGCCCCCAGGATAGGGCCCGCATGGGCCTAGCCCGCACCTTCCAGGGCCTGGAGATCTTCCGGGGCATGAGCGTTTTGGAAAACGTGAAGCTAGGGGCCGAGCTGGCCCTGCCCGCCTACCCCCTGGCCCTACCCCGGGCCGAGCGGGAATGGCAACTTAGGGCCTGGGCCGAGGAAGTCCTGGACTACCTCCACCTCTCCCCCTTCCGCCACGCCCCTGCGGGCATGCTTCCCTATGGGTTGCAAAAGCGGGTGGAGGTAGCCCGGGCCCTGGCCAGCCGACCCAAACTCCTCCTCCTGGACGAGCCCATGGCCGGGCTTTCCTTGGAGGAGAAGCAGGACCTGGCCCGGTTTCTCCTGGACGCCCGGGAGGAGTGGGGGGTAACCCTCCTCTGGGTGGAGCACGACCTAAGGGCAGTCCTGGAGCTTTCCGACAGAGTCCTGGTCCTCTCCTACGGGGAGGTGCTCTACCATGGCCCTCCCCAAGGGGTGCGCCAGGATCCCAAGGTGGCGGAAGCCTACCTGGGGCAAACTTGAGGCGCTATGGAAGGGACGCTTCTTGCCTACCTGTACCAGCATGCCCAGCGGGAGCCAGAAGCCCCAGCCCTCCGGGTGAAGCGGCTGGGAATCTGGCAGAAGACCTCCTGGAAGGACCTTTTGCATCGCACCCTTAGCCTGGCGGGAGGGCTATGGGCCCTGGGCCTAAGGGAGGGGGAGGTCCTGGCCATCCTCGGCCACAATGCCCCCGAGTGGGTGGAGGCCGAGCTGGCCGCCCAGACCCTAGGGGCCTTGCCCATGGGCATCTACGCCGACGCCATGCCCGAGGAGGTGGGCTACTTCCTGGAGTTCACCGGGGCCAAGGGGATCGTGGTTTCCGACGAGGAGCAACTGGACAAGGTCTATCCCCATCTGCACCTTTTGGACTTCGTCCTGGTCTGGGAGGAGGCGGGGATGTCCCGCCACTTCCAGGGCAAGGTGCGCCGGTTCAGCCAAGCCTTTGGGGACCCCAGGGTGGGGGAGGAGGCCTTAAAAAGGCGTCACCCCAAGGAGATCGCCCTTCTCGCCCCCACCTCGGGCACCACGGGAAGGAGCAAGCTGGCCATGCTCTCCCACGAAAACCTCTTGGCTGGCCACTTCGCCCTTCGGGAAGCCTTGGGCTTTCAAAGGGGCGCCTGGGTTTTCAGCTACCTGCCCTTACCCTGGATCGGGGAGCAGATGCTCACCGTGGTCCAGGGCCTGGTGGAAGGCTCCACCGTACACTTCCCCGAGGACCCCACCACCTTAAGGGAAGACCTTAAGGAGGTTCAGCCCGACTTTTTCCTGGCCCCTCCGAGGCTTTGGGAGGACATGGCCAGCCTCATCCAAAGCCGCATGGCAGACGCCGACCTTCTCAAGGCCTTCTTCTACCGGGTGGGGATGGGGTCCCTCCTGGAGGGGGCAAGCCGGGAGTTTCGGGGGGAGAAGGTGGGCCTTTGGCTGAACCTCAAGAGGGCCCTCTTCTACCCCCTCATCGCCAGGCCCCTAAGGGCCAGGCTGGGCCTTGCTGCCTGCCGCATCGCCGTCACCGGAGGCGCCCCCTTGGGCCCCGAGGTCTTTACCTTCTTCCGCGCCCTGGGCCTGGACATCCGCCAGGTCTATGGCCAGTCGGAAACCGCCGCCGCCACCACCGCCCACGCCACCGGGGACGCCCCACCCGAGACCGTGGGGCCACCTCTTCCCCACACCGAGGTGCGCATCAGCGAGGAGGGGGAGATCCTGGTCAAGGGACCCCAGGCCTTCCAGGGCTACTTCCGCCAGGAGAAGGCCACGGAGGAAAGCTTCACCGAGGATGGGTTCTTCCGCACCGGGGATGCCGGCTTCTTTGACGAGCGGGGGCACCTGGTGATCCTAGGCCGGGTTAAGGAGGTGGGGGCCCTCTTGGACGGCACCCGTTTTGCCCCCCAGTTTTTGGAAAACCGCCTGAAGTACTCCCCCTACATTCGCGAGGCCGTGGTTCTGGGGCATGGGAAACCCTTTGTGACCGCCCTCATAGAGCTGGATCCGGAAAACGTGCAGAACTGGGCCCGTAGGCGAGGCATTCCCTTCACCACCTACCTCTCCCTTACCGAGAGGCCCGAGGTGAGAGCCCTGATCGCCGAGGAGATCCGCATGGTGAACAAGACCCTACCCGAAAAGCTCAGGATCCAGCGCTTCGCCATCCTTCCCAAGGAACTCCACCCCGACGACGAGGAGATCACCCGCACCCGCAAGGTTCGGCGCCAGGTGGTGGAGGCCCGCTACGGCCCGGTGATCCAGGCCCTTTACGGCGAAGGTGGGCGGGTGGAGGTGGTGCTCCCCATCCGCTACCTGGAGGGGGAAGGGAGGCTCGAGGCCACCTTGGAGGTGCAGGAGGTCTAGGATGTATCGCCTTGCCAAACAGCTGACCGATGCCTTCAGCCGGCGCTTCGCCCGGGCGGTGCGGGAAACCTACGGGGAGGACGAGGCCTACGCCAGCACGCCCCTGGGGCGCTTGGCCTTGGGGGTCTTCCTGCTTCTCCTCCTTCTCCTGTCTTTTCTTCTCTCCCCCTACCCCATGTACGTGGCCACCCTGGTGGCCATCGGGGCCTTAAGCGCCCTGGGCCTGCACCTTCTGGTGGGAGGTGCGGGGCAGATATCCTTGGGCCACGCCGCCTTCATGGGGGTTGGGGCCTACACCGCAAGCCATCTCGTTGGCCTATTGGCCCCCGTGGGCATCCTGCTTGGGGGCGGGATCGCCGCTCTCTTTGGCCTGGTCCTAGGCCTTCCCTCCCTGCGCATCAAAGGGGTGTACCTGGCCATCGCCACCCTGGCCTTCCAGTTTCTGGCGGACTACGTGTTCAAAAACTGGGAGGCGGTGACGGGAGGGATCCGGGGACGCACCCTGCCCCCTGCCGGGCTTTTCGGCCTCTCCCTGGACACCCCGGAAAGGCTATGGTACCTGGTCCTCCTCTTCGCCCTGCCCCTTTTCTTCTATGCCAAGCGCCTTCTCATGACCCGGGCGGGCCGGGCCTTCATGGCGGTGCGGGACAACGACCTCTCCGCCCGGGTGGCCGGGGTTGACCTGGTGCGGGTGAAGCTTCTGGCCTTCGCCCTCTCCGCCTTCTACGCCGGGGTGGCGGGGGGGCTTTTGGCCCAGCTTTACAAGGCGGTGACCCCCGAGTACTTCCCTCTTTCCGTGAGCATCCAGTACCTGGCCATGGTGATCGTGGGCGGGGCAGGCACGGTGCTGGGGGCGGTTTTGGGGGCCTTTTTCGTGCTCCTGATCCCCGAGGTTCTGAATAGCCTGGTGGGGGCCCTGGGACCCCAGTACGCCGCCACCTTGGCCGCCTGGCGCAACGTGGTCTTCGGTCTTCTCATCCTGATCTTCCTGATCCTGGAACCCTTGGGGCTTGTGGGGCTATGGGGAAGGATCCGCAACTACTTCCGCACCTGGCCCCTGCCCTACTAACGGTCCCAATCCCTAAGATGGCGCAGGGCCACGGGAAGGCCAAGCCCTAGGCCGAAGAGGAGGAAGGCGAACGAGGGGTGAAGAAAAGCCGCCAGGAGGGGTTGGGCCACGGCTATGGCCAAAGCCACCCGGTAAGGCTTTCGGAACAGGACTTGGAGAAGGGCAAAAAGAAGGAAGGAACCCAAAAGCAAGCGGGGATCCACGGCAAAAAGCACCCCAGCCCCCGTGGCCAGGCCCTTGCCGCCACGGAAGGCCAGCCAGGGCGAAAAGGTATGGCCCCACACCGCCCCCACCCCTCCGGCCAGACCCCCCAAGGGACTCCCCGCCATCCCCTCCCCTAAGGCCACCGCCAGAACACCCTTAAAGACGTCCAGGAGGAGAACCAGAAGGCCAGGCACCAGCCCTAAGACCCGGTAGGCGTTCAGGGCCCCGGGGTTGCCCGAGCCTTCCCTTAGGAGGTTTCTTCCCCTAAGGGCCCCGAACCAGTAGGCCACGGGAAAGCTTCCCAGGAAGTAGCCCAGGAGGAAGGCCAGGAACATGGCTATAAGGCCCTTCGCACTTGGTCTTGCAGCCGCAAAAGGGCCGCCTCGAGGCCCCTTAGGCGCAAGGGGGTGAGGAGCTCCTCCAGCCCCGCCCCCTGGTAAAAGGTGGGGGGTACCGCCAGCACGGTCTCGGGAGGCTCGCCCTCGAGGCCCTCCTTCAGCAGGCCCGCAAAGGCCCTCACCGTGGGGGCTTCATCGGGAACAAAGAAGTAAAGCCTAACCCTGCCCTCCTCCACCTCCGCCTTAAGGAAGAAAGGGGTCTGGCACTCGTGTACCCGTTCCAACTCCACTTCCTGGGGCGGGGTGGGCACCTTCTTGGCGTAGTCCAGGAGGACCTGGGCTTTGAGCTCCTTGGGCAAGGTGCGGATCAGGTCCAAAGCTTCCTGCAGCTTCTTGGGCAAGGCCATGGTCCCAGCTTAGCCCCCCTTGGGCGCGGTATGGGTGGGGCGGAGCTCCATCTCGCTCACCAAGGCCCTCTCCGGCATCTCTGCCGCAAAGACCACCGCCTGGGCCACATCAAGAGGGGAAAGCTTCCAGGAGGCGCCCACCGCATTGCCGGCAAAGCCCGTGTCCACCGAGCCTGGAAGGATGTTCACCACCCGCACCCCTTCCTCCCTAAGCTCCAGCATGGCCGCCCCCATAAGGCCCAGAAGGCCAAACTTGCTGGCGTTGTAGGCGGCCCCGCCCTTGAAGGCGTTTTTGCCCGCCAGGCTCCCGATGTTCACCACCGTGCCCTTGGAGGCCAAGAGGGCCGGCAAGGCCGCCTTGAGGCCCAAAAAGGGACCCACCAGGTTCACCTCCAAAACCTGGCGGAGCTCCTCCTCGCTTAGCTCAGAAATGGGCTTTTGCAGACCGATGCCGGCGTTATTCACCAGGAGGTCCAGCCGGCCATAGGCCTGCAAAAGGCCCGCCACCGCCCGCTGCCAATCCGCCGAAGACCGCACATCGCCAGGAAAGGCCAAGGCCCCTTCCCCCAGCTCCGCCGCCAAGGCCTGAAGCCGATTTTCGTCCCGGGCCAAGAGGCCCACCCGGTACCCCTTCCCGTGGAGGGCCCGGGCGATGGCCTCCCCGATCCCCCGGCTTGCCCCCGATACCAAGGCCACCCGCATGCCCTCTAGCTTAGCCCAAAGCGCTCCCGGATGCGGGTAAGAATCTCCCTTAGCCCCTCCTCCAACTCCCCGAATCCCCCCCGGTTCTGCAAAATCCAGGTGGCCCGCCTCCTCTTCTCCTCCTCGGGCATCTGGGCCTTCTCCCGGGCCAAGACCTCCTCCCGGGAAAACCCAGAGCGCTCCATCACCCGCCGGATGCGCTCCTCCAGGGGGGCGACCACCAAAAGGGTCCCATCCAGGCGGGCCTCCCACCCCTTTTCAAAAAGAAGGGGGATCTCCAGGAAGACCAAAGGAGCCTTAAGCTGGGCAAGCTCCTGGGCCAAAAGCCGGCGGATCTCCGGGTGGAGGAGGTCCTCCAGGGCCTTTAGCCGTTCGGGATCGGAAAAGACCACCTGGGCAAGGGCCCTTCGGTCCAGCTCCTCCCCCTTAAAGGCCTCCGGGAAAATCCTTTTCAGTTCCTCCTTCTTGTTCTCCCTGGCCCTTTGGGCCAGCTCGTCCAGGTCCAACACCGGGTATCCCCAGGCCCGCAAGAGGGAAGCCACCGTGCTTTTGCCACTGCCGATATTCCCGGTGATGCCGATAATAATGGGGTGCTTCGCCCGATCGCCCATAGGGACTTTCCCTTTTATACCCCCAAGGGGGCCATCCCCGTGGGGGGTGCTTTACGGGACCTTCTTCTGGGGAAAAGGCCCTGGGACCTGGACTTCGCGGCCCCCGAACCCGTGCGGGCGGCGGAGGAAGCCCAAGGGCACCTTGGGGGCACCCTTTTCCCCTTGGACCCCGAGCGGGGCCAGTACCGCCTGGTGACGGGAAAGCTTGTCCTGGACTTCTCCCCCCTGGAAGGCAGCCTGGAGGAAGACCTTCTTAAGCGGGATTTCCGCCTGAATGCCCTGGCCTGGAAGGGGGGGCGGGTGTGGGGGCTAAAGGGCGTGGAGGACGACCTTAGGAAAAAGGTCCTGGTCCCAGTGCGGGAGGAAAACCTCTACCAAGACAGCCTTAGAAGCCTAAGGGCGGTGCGTCTGGCAGCCAGCCTAGGCCTTGGCCTGCCCGGGAAAACCCGCAACGCCCTTTCCCGCCACGCCCGCTTCCTCAGAGAGCACCCCGAAGCCCTGCCGGCCCGGGAACGGGTAAAGGAGGAGCTCACCCGCCTCCTCCTATCCCCGCGGGCGGCTTGGGGTCTACACGTATTGGAAAGGGTGGGGCTTTTGGACCCTTATCTTCCCGAACTCCGCCTTTTGGTGGGACTGGAGCAAGGAGGGGTCCACCACCTGGACGCCTGGCGGCATACCCTTTCCGTGGTCTTCCACCTCCTTTGGCTTTGGCCGGAGGCGCCTTTGGAGGCCCGGCTGGCCGCCCTTTTCCACGACGTGGGCAAGCCCTTAACCCGCCGCTTTGACCCCCAGGTGGGCCGCTTCCGCTTCCTGGGGCATGCGGAGGTGGGGGCGGAGATGGCCAAGGCCGCCCTCCTTTGGCTCCGTTTTCCCAAGGAGGCCGTGGAAAAGGTGGAGGCTTTGGTGCGCCGCCACATGGACCGGTTACCGGACGAGGCCAAAGCCCTGCGGCGCTTCCTCTTCCGCCGAAAGGACCTTCTGCCCCACCTGGTCTACCTCATGGCCGCAGACCGCCTGGGCACAAGGGGGGTGGAGGAGGAGGCCTGGGGGGTCTTGGAAGCCCATCAAAAGGCCTTAGCTCAGCCCCTGCCCACCCGTCCCCTCCTTTCCGGGCAGGAGGTGATGGCCCTCCTTTCCCTAAGGCCCGGCCCCCTGGTGGGAAAGGCCCTGGAAGCCCTCCTCTTGGCCCAGGTGGAAGGACGGGTGACAACCCCAGAGGAGGCCAGGGCCTATCTCCTATATTGGAAGGGCCATGGAGCGGATACGCCTGCGGGAACCCCAGATCACCCCTATTGAGGGGGGGTTTCTGGTTTCCGACCCCTACGGGGTCTTCTCCAAACCCCTGGCCCTTACGGAAGGAGGGCTTTTTCTCCTCTCCCTCCTGGAGGGACGCACCCTGGAGGAGGTGCAGGAGGAGGTATTTAAAGCCCACGGGGTACTGGTACCTAAGAAGGAGTTGGAGGAGCTGCTCAAGGCCTTGGAGGAGGCCGGGCTCCTCCTTACCGGGGAGGTGGAGAGGCGGCTTAAGGAGGAAGAGGACAAGCTGAAAAAGGAGCGCCCCATGCGCCTTTCGGGCCTCTCCTACCCTGCCGGGCAGGAGGAGGCCAAAGCCTTCCTCGAGGCCTTCCGGGCCAGCTTCCCTGGGGAAGCCGGGCCCCGCCCCGAGGTCCTCCTCCTACCCCACCTGGAACCCAGCCGGGTGCCCGAGGTCTACGGGGCCGCCTTGGCGGCCCTGGAAAGCCTGCCTCCGCCGGAACGCCTCTACCTGGTGGGGGTGGCCCACCGGCCCCTCACGGAAAAGGCCGCGGCCCTTCCCGTTCCCTTCCACACCCCCTTCGGCCCCGCCCTCCCCGACCTCCCTGCCCTCCAGGCCTTAGACACCCTCCTCCCCTACGAGCTTTTCAACACACCCCTGGCCTTCCGGGAGGAGCACAGCCTGGAGCTTCCCCTCTTCTTCCTCAAGGGCGTCTTTCCAGAGGCCAAGGTTCTCCCCCTTCTGGTGGGCCGGGGAAGCCCCCAGTTAGGCGAGGCCCTGAGGGTGGTCTTAAGGGACTATCCTGGCCTGGTGGTACTGGCGGTGGACCTTTCCCATGTGGGACCCCGGTTTGGGGACCCACCCCTATCCCGCACCCTGGCGGAGGAGGCAAGGAGGCGGGACTTAGGGTTCCTGGAAAGGCTTTCCCAGGGGGAACCGGAAGCCGCCTTGGCCCACCTGGGAAACAACCCCACCCGCATTGACGGGGTGGAGGTGGTGCGAAGCCTAGCCCCCCTCCTCTTAGGACGGGAGGGCCAGGTCCTGGCCTATCGCCTGGACCTCGAGGCCCCCACCCTCTCCGCGGTGGGAGCGGGGACCCTGGCCCTTTAGCGCCGCCGGCGGCGCCTTCTGGTACGGGTTTCCGCCGGACGATGCACGGGGCCCTCGTCCTTGGGGGTCCACTCGCCGAAGTAGACGGTGTTCACCGTGGCCCTTTCGGGCCGGTCGTCGCGGTTCCTATCCTTGGGCGGTCCTACCACTTTGCGCATGGCTACCTCCTTGGCCTCTTTCCCCCGGGCCGGCTTGGCCCGGGCATCCTCTTTATGAACCTCCTCCTGGTAGGGCAGGAAGTCTATTTGCCGAAGCCTGGGATTGGCGGCAGCAATCACCACCTCCATCTCGTCCCCTAGGCGGATTCTCTTACCCTTAGGGCCCAAAAGGGCCAGGGCCTCCTCGCTATAGGTGTAGGGGCCCAGGGCCTCGAGGCGCACCAGGCCTTCCACCCCGTTTCTCAGCATGACAAAGGCGCCAAAGCTGGCCACCCCGGTCACCTTGCCCAGGAAACGCTCCCCCAGGTGGAGCTCCGCCCACTTGGCCATGTAGTACTTGGTGAGCTCCCTCTCCGCCGCCTCCGCCTTCCTCTCCATCTCCGAGGCCTGCTCGGCGATGGCGGGGAAGGTCTCCTGCCAGCGGGCCTTCTTGGCCGGGGTGAGGCTGCGCCGGAGGATGGCCTTCAGCACCCGATGCACCACCAGATCGGGGTAGCGGCGGATGGGGCTGGTGAAGTGCAGGTAGTGCTCCATGGCCAGGCCGAAATGCCCCAGGTTCTCGGCGGCATACCGGGCCAGGCGCAAGGAGCGCAGGACCAGGTTGGCCACCACGGGCTCTTCCGGGCGCCCCTTGGCCTCCAGAAGCACCCGTTGCAAGGCCTTGGAGGAAAGCTTCTCCGGCAGGGGGTACCCCAGCCGGGCCAAGGCGGTGCGGAGCTTCCCGTAGGCCTCCTCCAAGGGCTCCTCGTGCACCCGAAAGAGCCCAGGCAGCCCCTTTTTCACCAGGTGCTCGGCCACCACCTGGTTGGCGAGGAGCATGAGCTCCTCAATGAGGCTTCGCGCCCTGGGCTCCTCCTGGGGGATGAGGTGCAGGGTGCCGTTTTCCACCTCCACCTTGACCTCAGGGAAGCTGAAGTCCAAGGATCCCGCCTCGAGGCGCCTTTGCCTAAGCCTCTGGGTGAGGTCCAGTAGCTCCTTCAGGTCCTGGGCCAAGAAGGCGTGCTCCTCGGGCAGGCCAAACCCCTCGGCAAAGGCCTCCACCTCGGTGTAGGTGAGGCGGGCCACGCTCCTGATCACCCCTTCGGCGAAGCGGACCCGTTGGATGTGGAGCTCCTGGTCCAAATCCACCAACACAGAGAGCACCAGGCGGTCCTCATGGGGCTTTAAGGAGCAGACCCCGTTGGAAAGCCTTTCGGGTAGCATGGGCAAAACCCGCCCCGGTAGGTAGACGCTGGTCCCTCTCTGAAGCGCCTCCTGGTCCAGGGGGCTACCCTCCTTCACGTAATGGGAAACGTCAGCGATGTGCACCCCCACCCGGTAGCCGGTGGGAAGTACCTCCAGGTGGATGGCGTCGTCAAAGTCCTTGGCGTCCACCCCGTCAATGGTGAAAACCCTTAGGTGACGGAAGTCTTGCCGCCTCCTGAGCTCGGCCTCGGGGATCTCCAGGGGGATGGCCTCCGCTTCCTTTAGCACCTCCTCCGGGAACTCGGCCCTCAGGCCATACTTGGCGATCACCGCCTCGGTTTCCGTTTCCGGGACGTCCCCCTCGCCCAGGTACTCCAAGAACTCCCCATAGGGACGCCGGTGGTAGTGCACCTTGACCACGATCCGGCTCCCCCGCTTGAGGCCATGAAGCCCCTCGGGAAGTAGCCTCAGTTCCGGAAGCCCCGGCTCATCGGGAAGGAGCACGGCATACCCCTTACGGAAATCCAGGGTACCCACGAGCCGCTCCCGGGCCCGCTTCAGGACGCGCTCCACCACCCCCCAGGGCTTCCCGTCCCGGCCCGGGGGCATGACCCGGGCCTCCACCAGGTCATCCGGCCAGGCCTCCCCCGTATAGCCTGGGGGGATGAAAAGGTCCTTCTCGGGAAGGCGCACGAAGCCGTAGCCATCCCGGTGCAGGCTAATGGGCCCCTGCACCCGGTTGGGCAAAAAGTACTGGCTTCCCTTCTTCTCCAGAAGGCCCTCCCGTACCAGGGCCTTCAGGTAGGCCTTGGCCTCCCGCTTTTCCAATCCGAAGCGCCTGAGGATCTCCTCCAGGCGATGGGGCTTCCCGGTCTTTTTGAAAAACTCCAGTAAGGTTTCCCGCATTCTATCCCAGGAGGCCCTCCAGGGCCTTCTCCGTGGCCTTCAGGCTCTCCGAGAAGGCCGTAAGGGCCTCGTCCACATGCTCCTTGCCGATGATGAGGGGGGGCTCGAGGCGCACCACCTTGGGGTTATTGAGGCCAAAGGCGGTGATCACCCCCCTCTCCGCCAGCTCCGCCACCACCAGGGCACCGATGTCGGCATCGGTAAACTCCACCCCCAGCATCAGGCCCCGGCCCCGCACGTCCTCTATGAGGTGAGGGTACTGGGCCTTAAGGGCCTTTAGGCCCTCCATCAGGTACCTTCCCATCTCCAAGGCCCTTTGCGGCAGGTTCTCCTTCAGGGTCACCTCAATGGCCGCCAGGGCCGCCGCCGCCGCCAAGGGGTTGCCACCAAAGGTGGAGGAGTGGAAGAGGGGGTTTTGCCGGAAGATCTCAAAGACCTCCCTCCTACCCACGCAGGCCCCGATGGGCATCACCCCACCCCCCAAGGCCTTGGCCAGGGTCATGAGGTCGGGGGCCACCCCTTCCCAGTCCACCCCAAAAAGCCTCCCCGTGCGCCCAAGGCCGGTCTGCACCTCGTCGGCGATCATGAGAACGCCCTTTTTTCGGGTTAGCTCCCGCACCCCCTTTAGGTAGCCTTCTGGGGGCACCCGGATGCCCCCTTCCCCCTGGATGGGCTCCACGATCACCGCGGCCGTCTCCCCGTCTATGGCCGCCTCCAAGGCCTCCAGGTCCCCGTAGGGCACCACCTTGATCCCGGGGAGCAGGGGCTTGGCGGGGTCCTGGTACTGGGGCCTGGGGGTGAGGGAAAGGGCCCCCATGGTCTTGCCGTGAAACCCCCCCTCCGTGGTGATGATGCCGGGTTTTCCCGTGTAGGCCCGGGCCAGCTTGATGGCCGCCTCCACCGCCTCCGCCCCCGAGTTGCCGAAAAAGACCATCTCCAAGCCCTCGGGCGTGATCTCCGCCAGTTTGGCCGCCAGCCTCGCCGTGGGCTCGGACACCAAAACCCGAACCGACATGGGCATGCGCTCCAGTTGGGCCCTAACCGCCTCCACCACCTGGGGATGGCGGTGGCCCAGGTTCAAGGTGCCGTAGAGGCCCAAGAAGTCCAGGTAGCGCTTACCCGTGGTATCCCAGACGTAGGGGCCTTCCGCATGGGACTCCATCCGGTCCAGACCGGTGAAGCGGAGGAGGCCTGCCAGTCCAGGGTCGATGTGGCGCTCAAAAAGCGTAAAGGGGTCGTGGCTCATGCCCACAATGCTATCCTAAGTGTAGCACGCTTAAGGCTTGGTAGATGTCTTCCGGAATGCGGCCAGCCCTCTCCCCCACCTGGCACAGATGCCGGGTAAAGCCTTCGGCCAGAAGCACCCCGTCCCGTTCCACCCGGTAGCGGAAAAGGAGGTCCCGCCGGGAAAGCTGGGCCAGGCGGGTTCGCACCAAAACCTCCTCCCCAAAGCGGGCGGGGGCGCGAAAGGTTAGGCCCAGCTCCACCACGGGGAAAAACACCCCCCTGGCCTCCACCTGGTGGTAGGGCAGACCCGCCTTCTCCAGAAACTCCACGCGGGCCGCCTCCAAGTACACCGCATACACGGAGTGGTGGACCACCCCCATCTGGTCGGTCTCCGCATACCGCACCTTTATGCGGGTCTCGCTCTCCACGGCACAAACTCCAGGCGAGGCAGGTGGCGCAGGCGCACCCGCCGGGCGATGGCGGAAAGGAGCCTTCTCTCGGCGTGGCTCAAGGCCGCCAAGGCCCTTTCCTCGTCACGGAAAGCTTCCACGTACACCGTAAGGACTCTGCCGTCGGGGGAAAGGCGCACCGCCTCCACGGTGAGGAGAAAGAGCCGGGGGTCTTCCAGGCCATGGATGGCCTCGGCCAGCGCCCGCCTAAGGCGCTCCTCCAGATGGGCCTTTCCGTAGCTCACCGCCTAAAGTTTACTCCTGGTCCAGGCGAAGGACCAAGCCCGCAAGCTTCCTCGCCACCTCCTCCGCTCCTTCCCTGGCCTCCACCATGACCCGCACCACGGGCTCGGTGCCCGAGGGGCGTACGTTCACCCGGCCGAAGCCCTCAAGCCTTTCCTCGGCCTCCCGCACCGCCTCCTGGAGCCTCGGATGGCCCAGGACCTTCTTCTTGTCCGAGACCCGCACGTTCAAAAGCACCTGGGGGTACATGGGCAGGGCCTCGTACCAGTCCGCAAGGTCCCCACCCATGGCCTTTAGGGCCTTGAGGGTGAGAAGGGCGGTGAGAAGGCCATCCCCGGTGGTGTGATGCCGGAGGAAGATCACGTGCCCCGAGGGCTCTCCTCCTAAGGCAAGCCCCTTTTCCTTAAGCATCTCCAACACGTAGCGGTCTCCCACCGCCGCCCGGTGGAAGTCCAGGCCCTTTTCCCTTAAGGCCACCTCGAGGCCCATGTTGCTCATCACCGTGCCCACCGCCCCCTTTTCCCCAAAGGCCAAGGCCGCCAGGTAGAGGATGTGGTCCCCGTGGAAAAGCCGGCCCTTGCGGTCTAGGAACTGCACCCGGTCCCCGTCCCCGTCAAAGGCGATCCCCAGGTCCAGGCCCAGCTCCACCACGAAACGCGAGAGGGCCTCGGGGTGGGTGGAGCCGCAATCCTTGTTGATGTTCCGCCCATCTGGGGTGTTGAAGAAGGCCATCACCTCGGCCCCCGCCCGTTGGAAAAGCTTCGGACCTAGGCGGTAGGTGGCCCCGTGGGCCAGGTCCAGGCCCACCTTAAGGCCCGAAAGGTCGGGGGCGTGGGAGAGGAGGAAGTCCAGATACATCCTCTCCGCTTCCCGAAAATCCCCCACGGTGCCGATACCCCGGGTGGGATGGTCCTCCTCCAGGAGGGCTTCTATCTCTTCCTCCACCGGATCGGGAAGTTTCTCCCCCTCGGGCCCAAAAAACTTGATGCCGTTGTCCTGGTAGGGGTTGTGGCTGGCGGAGATCATGGCCCCGGCGCTGGCCTTAAGGTGCCGGGTCAGGTAGGCAAGCCCGGGGGTGGGTAGCACCCCCAGGTGCTCCACCCTGACCCCCTGGCTCATGAGCCCCGCCGCCAAGGCGGCCTCCAGGAGGTCGCTGGACTCCCGGGTGTCCTTGGCCAGGAGGACCACGGGCCTAGGGGCCTCCCGGCGAAAGTAGGCCCCCGCCGCCTGGCCCAGCCTAAGGACGAAATCCGGGGTAAGGGGGGGCTTGCCCGCCTCCCCCCGCACCCCGTCGGTACCAAAGTAGCGCCTCATGGGGAAGACTATACCGCTCTAGGCCTTGGCGGAAAGCCAGTCCTCCCCGATGCCCACCTCCACCTCCAGGGGCACCGCCAAGGGCCACACCCCCTCCATGATCCCCTTGGCCTCTTGGGCCACCTCCTCCGCCCGGTCCTTGGGGGCCTCGAGCACCAGCTCGTCATGCACCTGGAGAAGCATCCGGGCCCCCAGGGCCTCCAGCCTGGGGAAAAGCCTCACCATGGCCAGCTTCATGAGATCCGCCGCCGTCCCCTGCACCGGCATGTTGAAGGCCATGCGCTCCGCGGCCTCCCGGATGCTCTTGACCCGGGAGGTAAGGTCGGGCACGTAGCGCCTACGGCCAAAAAGGGTTTCCACATAGCCCCGCTCCCGCCCCTCGGCCAGGGTCTTCTCAATCCAAGCCCGCACCTTGGGGTAGCTCTGGAAGTAGCGCTCAATAAAGGCCACCGCCTCCTCGTAGGGGATGGAAAGCTCCCCCGAAAGCCGGTGGGCGGACATCCCGTACAGGACCCCGAAGTTGATGGTCTTGGCCGCCCGGCGCATCAGGGGGTCCACGGCCTCGGGAGGCACCCCAAACATCCAGCTGGCGGTTTGGGTGTGGATATCCTGCCCCTCCTGGAAGACCCGGATCAGATTCTCGTCCCCGGAAAGATGGGCCAAAACCCGGAGCTCTATCTGGCTATAGTCCAAGGCCACCAGGGTCCACCCCTCTTCCGCGATGAAGGCGCGGCGGATCCGCTGGCCCAAAGGGGTGCGCACGGGGATGTTCTGCAGGTTGGGGTCGGAGCTGCTTAGGCGCCCGGTGGCAGTGGCCGTCTGGTTGAAGCGGGTGTGGAGGCGGCCCGTCTTAGGGTGGACCAGGCCGGGGAGGGGGTCAATGTAGGTGCCCTTCAGCTTGGCTAGCTCCCGGTACTGGAGGATGTGCTCCACGATGGGGTGGACATGCCGCAAGGCCTCGAGGACCGCGGCACTGGTGGAGCGCTTGCCCGTCTTCTCCGTCTTGCCGATGGCGGGAAGCCCGAGCTCGTCAAAGAGGACCCTTTCCAGCTGGTCGCGGGAGTTCAGGTTAAAAGGATGCCCCGCCAGGCGGTGCACCTCCTCCTCCAGCCGCCCAAGCTCCGCCTCCACCTCCAGGGAAAGGGCCTTAAGGTAGGCCACGTCCAGCCGCACCCCCGTGGCCTCCATCTGGGCCAGGACCCGGGATAGGGGTTTCTCCACCTCCTGGTAAAGCCAAAGTAGCCGCTCCTCCCCCCCAAGCCGCTCCCGGAGGGCGGCATGGAGCCTTTCGCAAAGAAGCGCCCTTTCCCCCGCCTCCTCCGTCCACTCCCCCCCGTACCGCCGGGCCACCCCCTCGGGGGTGGTGTTGGCGGGATCCAGAAGGTAGGCGAGGAGCATGGGGTCATCCCCAGGCACCAGGGAGATCCCTTCCCTTAAAGCCACCACCGCCAGGTCCTTGGCCAGTAGGCCCCGGGCCTCCCCAAGCTCCCCCAGGGCGGCCAAAGGGTTTTCCGCCCGGTACACCCGCCCCTCCAAAGCCGCCGCCAGGGCCCTGAGTTCGGCCCACATGGGCTCAGGCCTGGAGAGGACAAACCCCACGAAAGCCCCTTCAGGAGGTGGCCAAGGGGCTTCCTCCGCCGCTATGGGGCTTTGCAAAAGGCCAAACTCATGGAGGAGGCTGCCAAACTCAAGCCTTTCCAAAAAGGCCCTGAGGGCCTCCCGGTCAGGCTCCCGGCGCCCGGCAAAGTCCACCTCCAAGGGCAGGTCCGTGCGCACCCGGGAAAGCTCCAAGGAAAGCTGCAGGTCCTCCAGGTGGGCCTGGATCTTCTCGCGAAGATGGGCGGGCTTCACCTGGTCCAGGTTCCGCAAAAGGTTTTCCAGGCTCCCCCATTCCCGGACCAGCTTGGCCGCGGTCTTCTCCCCGATCCCCTTAACCCCGGGGATGTTGTCGGAAGGGTCCCCGGCTAGGGCCCGGTAGTCCACCCACTGGGAGGGTTTTAGGCCGTACCTCTCCCAAAGCCACTCCGGGGTGATGAGGTACCCTTCCGGGTGCAGGATGGCGATCCGCTCCGATAGGAGCTGGTAGAGGTCCCGGTCGGCGGTGAGGATGCGCACCTCGTAGCCTTCCCGTTCCGCCCTTTTGGCCAAGGTGGCCAAGACGTCGTCGGCCTCAAAGCCTGGGACCTCGAGGCGCATTAGTCCCAAAAGGTCCACCAGCTCCTTGATAAGGGCCAGCTGCCGGGGAAAGTCCTCCGGGGTGGGGGCCCGCCCCGCCTTGTAGGCCTCGTAGGCCTGGTGGCGGAAGGAGGGGGCCTTGGCGTCAAAGACCACCACCACCACGTCCCCGTCCTCCTTGAGGGCCTTCAAGAGGCTTTTGGCAAAGCCGTACACCGCCTGCACCGGCTCGCCGCGGCTGGTGGTGAGGCCCTTGAGGGCGAAGAAGGTGCGGTAGGCCAGGTGGTGGCCATCCACCAAAAGGACCCGGCCCTTGGGCTCAAAAAGGGGCAGCATCGCCCTTATGCTACCCTAGTCCTCCGCCCGGACCTGCCCCCGGGTGAGGTTCCTCACCTCTCGCAAAAGCTCCTCCTTTTCCCCGGCAGGAAGCCGCACGCAAAAGCGCACCCCTTCCGGCCGGTAGTCCTCCGTCACCGCAAGGGAGCGGGAGCGTAAGAGCCCGTGCACCCGGCCCACCTCGGAGAAAGGCACCAAAAAGCGCACCTCCTCCCACGCCACGAGGGGCGCCTTAGGGGCTCGCCGCAAGGCCTCGGCGGCCACACCCCCATAGGCCCGCACCAACCCCCCGGCCCCCAGCTTGATGCCCCCAAAGTAGCGCACCACCAGGACCACCACCCCGTCCAGCCCCTGGGCCTCAATGGCGTGAAGGATGGGTTTGCCCGCGGTGCCTGTGGGCTCGCCGTCGTCAGAGAAACGGTAGAGGTGGCCCAGCTTGTAGGCATAGCAGTTATGGGTGGCCTGGGGCTCGCGGTTCGCCGCCAAAAAGGCCAAGGCCTCCTCCTCCGAGGCCACCGGAGCCGCCTTGGCGATGAAGCGGCTCTTCTGGACCGTCTCCTCATGGACCACCTTGTCCGCCAGGGTGTAGGCCATCTACGCCGCTTCCTCCAAGGCCCGGCGGGCCGCCTCCTCCATTCCCCGGGGGTCTGGGAGGAACCCCGTCCAGATGCGGAAAGCCAAGGCCCCTTGCCAGGCCAGCATGGGAAGCCCCGTCTGTACCCGAAGGCCCCTCTCCTGGGCCTCCCTTAGAAACCGGGTCCAGAGGGGGCGGTAGACCAGGTCCACCGCCGCCCCTTCCTTGGGGAAAAGCGCGGCCGGTAAGGGGGTGGCCCCTGGGTCCTTAAGCCCCACGCTGGTGGCGTTCACGATGAGCCGAGCCTCCTGGGCCTTCTCCAGGGGGACAGCCTCGAGGCCAAACTCCTCCGCCAAGGCCTGGGCCTTTTCCCAGGTGCGGTTCCAAATCCAAACCCTAAGGCCCGCCTCCCGCAAGGCCCAGGCCACCGCCCGCCCCGCCCCTCCGGCCCCCAGGACCAAGGCCGGGCCCACCAGGGGAATCCCCCCGGCCTTCAGGGCTTCCAGAAAGCCTGGGGCGTCGGTGTTGAAGCCCAGAAGCCTTCCCTCCACGGAAAGCACCGTGTTCACCGCCCCTATGGCCTTAGCCTCCGGGGACACCCAGTCCAGAAGGGGCAAGGCCGCCTCCTTGAGGGGAATGGTGAGGTTCACTCCCCGATATTCCCGGCGCACCACTTTAAGACGCTCCTCCAGGGCCTCGAGGGGCGTCTCCCAGGCCTCGTAGCTTCCCGCAAGCCCTGAGGAAGCCAGGGCGTGCCGGTGCATGGCCGGGGAAAGGGAGTGAGCTATGGGGTAACCCAAGACCGCCAGACGCAGCACAGGTCTCATACCCCTATTCTCCTGTTGCCCCGCCGAGATGACGCCTACCCAAGGTCCTTTCCGGGGCCCCCACCCAGGCAGGGGCCAGGGTGGGGTGGTATCAGGATACCCCACCACACTTTTCCTCCAAGGCCGTATAGAATGAGGGCGGTGAAAAGGCTCTTGGCCCTCGGCTTCCTCCTCTCCCTAGCCCTAGGGAAGACCTACCTTATCCCCATCCAGGGGGAGATCGATCCCGCCTTGGCCGTCTTCGTGGACCAGGCGCTAACCCGGGCGGAGCGGGAAGGAGCCAGTGGGGTGGCCTTCCTCATCGACACCCCAGGGGGCCGGGTGGACGCCGCCATCCGCATCTCGGACCGCATCCTGCAAACCCCCCTCCCCACCCTGGCCGTGGTGCAGAACGCCTTTTCCGCCGGGGCCCTGGTCGCCCTTTCCTGCCGCCAGGTGGTCATGCTCCCGGGCTCGGAGATCGGGGCGGCCCTGCCAGTGGTGGCCTTGCCCCTTCAGGAGCCCCAGGCGGCGGACCAGAAGATCATCTCCGCCCTCAAGGGTAAGTTCCGCGCGGTAGCCGAGGCCAGGGGTAGGCCTGCGGAGCTAGCGGAGGCCATGGTGGACCCCAACCTGGAAATCCCGGGCCTCTCCGCCAAAGGGGAGCTCCTCACCCTCTCCGCGGACAAGGCAGTGGAGCTGAAGGTGGCGGACTTCAAGGCGGGGAGCCTCTCCGAGGCCCTGCGCCAGGCCGGTTACACCCTGGAAACGGAAAGGCTGCAGCCGGGCCCCAGGGTACAGGTGGCCCGGTTCCTCACCAGCTCCACCGTGGCCGGGCTCCTTTTGGCCCTTGGGCTTTTGCTCCTTCTCCTGGAGCTCTTCACCCCGGGGTTCGGAGTGGCGGGGGCCTTGGGGCTGGCCTTCCTGGCCCTCTACTTCGCCGGGGGATGGCTGGCGGGGCTCTCCGGGGCTTTTGAGCTCATCTTGTTTTTCTTGGGGGTGGCCCTCCTGCTGGCCGAGGCCTTTCTCTTTCCAGGGTTCGGCATCGCCGGAGCCTTGGGGGTTGGCTCCATCCTGGCCTCGGTCTACTTTACCTTCGGGGAAAACGCCCTGATGGTGATCGCCATCGCGGTGATCGCCTTGGGCCTGGGCCTTCTTCTGGTCTTCCGCTTCCTGCCCAGAACCCGTCCCGCACGGGCCTTGGTGCTGGAAAGCGCCATCTCCGAACACGCCACAGGGGATGAGGTGGAGGTGGGGGCCATCGGCGTGGCCCTCACGGACCTGAGGCCGGGGGGCGTGGCCCGCTTCGGCAACAAGCGCATAGACGTGGTAGCCAACCGGGGTTTCCTGCCCAAGGGCACCACCTTGAGGGTGGTGGAGGTCAGGGGGCCCACGGTGGTGGTGGAAGCCTTGGAGGAGTGATATGGAAGGATTGGGTGTGCTTTTTCTGGCTTTTATCGTCCTTGTTCTGGTCTTCTTGTTCTTTAGCTTCATCCCCGTAGGCCTCTGGATCTCCGCCTGGGCGGCAGGGGTCCGGGTGCCCCTCATCACCCTGGTGGCCATGCGCCTCAGGCGGGTACCCCCGGCCAAGATCATCTACCCCCTCATCAAGGCCACCAAGGCGGGGTTGGACGTGCGCTTGGACCGCCTCGAGGCCCACTACCTGGCCGGGGGCAACGTGGACCGGGTGGTGGATGCCCTCATCGCCGCCGACAAGGCGGGGATCAAGCTCACCTTTGACCGAGCCGCGGCCATAGACCTGGCGGGGCGGGACGTGTTGGAAGCGGTGCGGGTTTCCGTGAACCCCAAGGTGATCCAGACCCCCATGGTGGCCGCCGTGGCCAAGGATGGCATCCAGCTTCTGGCCACCGCCCGGGTCACGGTAAGGGCCAACATTGACCGCCTGGTGGGCGGGGCTGGGGAGGAGACCATCATCGCCCGGGTGGGGGAAGGCATCGTGACCACCATCGGCAGCGCCAACTCCCACAAGGAGGTCTTGGAAAACCCGGACCGCATCAGCAAGACCGTGCTGGAAAAGGGCCTTGACGCCGGCACCGCCTTTGAGATCCTCTCCGTGGACATCGCCGACGTGGACGTGGGCAAGAACATCGGGGCCCAGCTGCAAATAGACCAGGCGGAGGCGGATAAGAAGATCGCCCAAGCCAAGGCGGAGGAGCGCCGGGCCATGGCCGTGGCCGCGGAGCAGGAGAACCGGGCCCTGGTGGAGGCCATGCGGGCCAAGCTGGTGGAGGCCCAGGCCCAGGTGCCTTTGGCCCTGGCCGAGGCCCTGCGGGCCGGAAGGCTTGGGGTCATGGACTATTACCGCCTGAAGAACATCGAGGCCGACACCGACATGCGGGAGTCCATCAGCCGGGCGGCCAAGCCCGAGGGTGAGGAATGAGTTTAGACAACCTTCTGGGTCTCCTTTTCCTCCTCTTCTTTATCGTCATCCCGGCCCTCCAGGGCCTCAGCCGGCGGGGCCAGCCTCCTCCCCCACCCGATTTCCCCTTGGACCTCCCCGAACCCGAATCCCCACCCCGTCCCAGGCCCAAAGCCCGGCCCAAGCCAAAACCCCGGCCTACCCCTCCCCCCGCCTCTTTGCCCACCGAGGCCGCCTCCTTGGAGCGCTACCCCAGCCCGGAACGCACGCCCCTGGAGGTCAGCTTCCGCGAAACCCTCTCCCCGGAAGAACCCCGCAAGAAAGCGCCCAAAAAGAGGCTGGTCGCCACCGACGGTGAGAGCATCCTGAAAGGGGTGATATGGCACGAAATCCTGAAGAAGCCCAAAGGCTGGTGATCCCTCTAAAATCCGAGGAAACCCTGGCCTTCTTGGGCCAGGCGGACCGCAACCTTAAAAAGCTCCGGGCCCTCTTCCGGGAAGCCTTTGGCGACCGGCTAAAGCTCATCGTGCGGGGTAACCAGGTGGAGCTGGAAGGCGAAAGGGAAGCCTTGGAGGTGGCCGAGCGGACGGTGCGGGACCTCCTGGCCCTCCTAAGGCAAGGGGCGGAGCTGGATCCTCCCACCCTGGAACAGGCGGTGGCCCTGGCCCTGCAGGGGGAAGGCCTCTACCAGGCCACCACCCCGGAAACCGAGCTGGCGCTACCCGGCCGCCTCCGGCCCAAAACCCCGGGGCAGCGGCGGTACGTGGAGGCCATCGCCACCCACGACATCACCTTCGGCATCGGCCCTGCCGGCACCGGCAAGACCTACTTGGCCGTGGCCATGGCGGTGAGCCACCTTAGGGCCAGAAGGGTGAAGCGCATCATCCTCACCCGGCCCGCGGTGGAGGCCGGGGAAAAGCTGGGTTTCTTGCCCGGGGACATCCAAGCCAAGGTGGATCCCTACCTCCGCCCCCTCTACGATGCCCTTTTTGACATGATCGACGCCGAGCGCTTTGAGCAGTACCTCCAGTCCGGGATCATTGAGGTGGCCCCTTTGGCCTTCATGCGGGGCCGGACCCTCAACGATGCCTTCATCATCCTGGACGAGGCGCAAAACACCACCCCAGAGCAGATGAAGATGTTCCTCACCCGCATGGGCTTCTCCTCCAAGATGGTCATCACCGGGGACATCACCCAGATCGACCTGCCCAAGCACCAAAGGTCGGGGCTTGTGGAAGCCATCCGGATCCTTAAGGGCATTGAGGGCATCGCCTTCATCTACTTCAAGGAATCCGACGTGGTGCGCCACCCCCTGGTGGCCCGCATCATCAAGGCCTATGAGGAAGCCGAACGCGGTGGGGATCGTAGCCAATAAAAGGCCCCCCAAAGGCCTTATCCCTAGGCTCCGCCAGGCCCTTTCCGCCCTGATGGAGGAACTGGGCGTGGGGGAAAAGGCGGTCACGGTCATCCTTACCGGGGATCGCAGGATCAGAAGCCTGAAACGGGAATGGTGGGGAGAGGATGAGGCCACGGACGTCCTTTCCTTTCCCCACTATGAGCCCGGGGACCCCTTTGTGCCCCCGCACCTGGGGGATATCTGGATCAGCCTGGACACCGCCAAAAGGCAGGCGGAGGAAAGAGGGGTTCCCCTGGAGGAGGAGGTGCTCACCCTGGCCGCCCATGGGCTATGGCACCTCCTGGGCCACGACCACCAGAAGGAGGAGGATTGGGAAGGGTTCCGCCGCGTTCAAGAGAGGATCCTCAGCCTCTGAAGGGCGTTTGGCGCTCCTTCGGCTACGCCTGGGAGGGCCTGGTCTACGCCTGGCGGGTGCAGCGCAATTTCCGCCTCGAGGTCTACCTGGCCCTCCTAGCCCTGGGCCTGACCCTCTGGCTGGGGGTCAACCCAGTGCCGGTCCTCCTCATCAGCGCCCTGGTGCTCTCCCTGGAGCTCCTGAACACCGCCCTGGAGGCCCTGGCCGACCTGGTAAGCCCGGTGTTCCACCCCCTGGTCAAACGGGCCAAGGACACGGCGGCAGCAGCGGTGCTTTTGGCCAGCTTCCTCGCCCTCCTCCTGGGCCTCTATCTCTTTCTGCCTCCCCTCCTGGGACGTTTTGGGCTAAGCTAGTCCTATGGACCACGAGGAAAGGGAGATGATCCTGGAGATTTTTCCAGGAACTCCCCCCGAACTTCTCCCCATTGGGGAGATTCTTTATTATCGCGACGAGGAAGGGCGGGTGATCATCCAGGAAAAGGGGCCGCCGGAGCTCCGCCTGACCCTGGACCCCTTGCCCGGAACCCTGGGAAGCCCCCAGGTGTGCGAGGCCTGCCGCCGCCACCTTTCGGGAAGCGCCTTGGGGTTCTTCCGCCACCCGGTGGGCGGAAGGGAAACCCACCTCCGCTACCTGGTCCTGTGCTTGGACACCGCCACCTGCGCCAGCCATGCGGAGCCCGAGCGTTTGAGGGAAATCCTCCTTCGCGGTATACTCACCTGAGAAGGAGGCCCTTGGGCCAAGGAGGTCGGCTTTGGCCGACCTTCATGACTTACGAGGTGAGTTATGGCGCGCGAGGTAAAGCTAACCAAGGCCGGTTACGAGCGGCTCATGCAGCAACTTCTGCAGGAACGGGAGCGCCTGCAAGAGGCCACCCGCATCCTGCAGGAGCTCATGGAGTCCTCCGACGACTACGACGACTCAGGTCTGGAGGCGGCCAAGCAGGAAAAGGCCCGCATCGAGGCCCGGATCGATAGCCTCGAGGACATCCTCTCCCGGGCGGTGATCATAGAAGGGGCCACCACCGAGGTGATCGGCCTGGGCTCGGTGGTGGAGCTGGAGGACCCGGTCACCGGAGAACGCCTGGAGGTGCAGGTGGTCTCCCCCGCCGAGGCCAGCGTCCTGGAGACCCCCATGAAGATCTCCGACGCCTCTCCCATGGGCAAAGCCCTCCTGGGCCACAGGGAGGGGGATGTGCTCAGCCTGGAAACCCCTAAGGGCAAGAAGGAGTTCCGGGTGGTCTCGGTGCGCGGCTGAACATGAACGAGCAGACACGGCAACGCCTACTCAACCTGGAAGCCCTGGTGGAGGCGGGTTTTCAACCCTACCCCTACCGGTATCCCAAAACCCATAGCGCCAAGGAAATCCTATCCGCTAAGGAGGGGGCCCCCCCGGAAAGCGAGTGGCCCGAAGAGGTGGCCCTGGCCGGGCGCATCGTGGCCCTTAGGCGCATGGGCAAGGTCACCTTTGCCCACCTCCTGGACGGAAGCGGCAGGATCCAGCTTTACTTCCAGAAGGACCTTACCCCTCGGTATGAACTCCTGAAAAAACTGGACGTGGGGGACATCCTGGGGGTTAAGGGCCCGGTCTTCACCACCAAGACCGGTGAGGTTACGGTAAAGGTCCTCTCCTGGACCCCTTTGGTGAAAAGCCTCCACCCCCTCCCCGACAAGTGGCACGGGATCAAGGACAAGGAGGTGCGCTACCGGCAGCGCTACCTGGACCTGATCGTCAACCCCGAGGTCCGGGAGATTTTCCAACGGCGCACGGCCATGGTGCGCTATATTCGCCGCTTCTTTGAGGAGCGGGGGTTTTTTGAGGTGGAAACCCCCATCCTCCAACCCACCACCGGGGGCGCCGAGGCCCGGCCATTTAAAACCTATCACCATGCCCTAGACCACGAGTTTTACCTTCGGATCTCCTTGGAGCTTTACTTGAAGCGCCTTCTGGTGGGCGGATTTGAAAAGGTGTTTGAGATCGGACGCAACTTCCGCAACGAGGGTATCGATCACAACCACAACCCCGAGTTCACCATGCTGGAGGCCTATTGGGCCTACGCCGACTACCAGGACATGGCCACGCTGGTGGAGGAACTGCTTTCCGGCCTGGTCCTCCACCTCTTTGGCTCCTACCGGGTCCCCTACCAGGGCCGGACTCTGGACTTCACCCCACCCTTTAGGCGCATCTCCTTTGTGGAAGCCCTGAAGGAGAAGGCGGGCCTTCCCTTTGACCCCTTGGACCTGGAAAGGCTAAGGATTTTCGCCGATGCCCACCACCCGGAACTGGCCCATGTCCCCAGCTACAAGCTCCTGGACAAGCTTTTCGGCATTTATGTGGAACCTGAGCTCCAGAACCCCACCTTCGTCTTTGACTTCCCTTTGGCCATCAGCCCCCTGGCCAAGCGGCACCGGGAAAAACCCGGCCTCACCGAACGCTGGGACCTCTATGCGGCCGGGATGGAGCTGGCCCCCGCCTACTCCGAGCTCAACGACCCCCTGGACCAAAGGGAGCGCTTCCTGGAACAGGCCAGGCGCAGACGTGAAGGGGACGAGGAGGCCCCCGAGCCCGACGAGGACTTTCTCCTGGCCCTGGAATACGGCATGCCCCCGGCGGCGGGGCTTGGCTTGGGCCTGGACCGCCTGGCCATGATCCTCACCGACCAGCCCTCCCTAAGGGATGTCCTCCTCTTCCCCCTCCTCAAGCCCAAGCGGGAGCTGGTGGAGGAAGAAGCCTAGGTGGCGGAAAGGGCAGCCCGCCTCAGCTTCCTGGCGGCCCTCCTGGTCTTAGGGCTTAAGGGGGTGGCCTACCTGCTCACCGGCTCGGTGGCCCTTCTTTCCGATGCCCTCGAGTCCACGGTGAACGTGGCGGCCGCGCTTCTGGCCCTCTTCGCCATCCGCTTCGCCCAGAGGCCCCCCGACGAAACCCACCCCTTTGGCCACACCAAGGCCGAGTACTTCTCCGCGGTGCTGGAGGGGGCCTTGGTGGTGCTGGCTGCCCTCCTCATCACCAAGGAGTCCATCCCCCGCCTCCTGGAGCCCAAGCCCCTCGAGGGCCTGGGGCCTGGTCTATTGGTCAGCCTCGTGGCCTCCCTCCTCAATGGGCTCCTGGCCTGGCACCTCATCCGCCAGGGAAAGCTACTCCGCTCCCCTGCCCTCACCGCCGATGGGTACCATGTGCTTTCCGATGTCCTGACCTCCGTGGGGGTGCTGGCCGGCGTGGGCCTTGCCTGGGCCACGGGGTTATGGGTGCTGGATCCCCTCCTGGCCCTATTGGTGGCGGGGAACATCCTCCTCATGGGCTTCCGCCTGGTGCGCCAGTCCGTGGGGGGGCTTATGGACGAGGGCCTCCCCCCGGAGGAGGTGGGGCGGATCCGGGAAACCATTGGCAAGGCCTTGCGAGAAAGGGCCCTGGAGGTCCACGACCTAAAGACCCGCAAGGCGGGAAACCGGGCCTTTTTGGAGTTCCACCTGGTGGTGCCGGGGTCCATGACGGTGGAAGAAGCCCACCGGCTCTGCGATGAGCTGGAAAGGGTTCTGGAGAGGAGTTTCCCCGGGCTTGCCGTCACCATCCACGTGGAACCCGAAAGCGAGCGTAAACGCCCGGGGTGAGGAAGCTGCGGCCCAAGGCTCAGGGAAGACCCCTCGCAGGGCGTTCCCCTCTACCCTGGCCACCTGGCCCCCTGGGAAAGGCGGGGCTGGAGCCCTAACCCCTGGATAGCCCTGGGCCAACCGCGCCGGCAGGCAGGGATGGCATAACGCTCTTTTCCTTAGGCGCACAAAAGCGTAGAATATGGCCCAAGGGAGGGCCCATGCGCAAGAAGCACGACTGGCTCAGGGAGACGTACCAGAAGAGCCTGGAGAAGATGCCCGAAAGGCCCGTGGCCCACCGCACCCTTTCGGACATCGCCCCAGAGCCCCTTTACACCCCCGAGGACATCGGGGTCCTAGACCCCGAGTACGAGGAGAAGCAGGGCTACCCCGGGGAGTACCCCTATACCCGGGGGGTCTACGGCTCCATGTACCGGTCCAAGCTCTGGACCATGCGCATGTTCGCCGGTTTCGGCACCGCCGAGCAGACCAACGAGCGCTTCAAGAAACTTCTAAAGGCGGGCCAAACCGGCCTCAGCGTGGCCTTTGACCTGCCCACCCTCATGGGCTACGACTCCGACCACCCCCTCTCCAAGGGGGAGGTGGGCAAGTGCGGGGTGGCGGTATCCAGCCTGGCGGACATGGAGGTCCTATTTGACGGCATCAACCTCGAGGAGGTCACCACCTCCATGACCATCAATAGCCCCGCCAACGCCATCTGGGCCATGTACCTAGCGGTGGCCAAGAAGAAGGGCTACGACTGGAAAAAGCTTGGGGGCACCATCCAAAACGACATCCTGAAGGAGTTCATCGCCCAGAAGGAGTTCATCTTCCCCCCAGAGCCCAGCGTGAAGCTGGTCATCGACACCTTTGAGTGGGGGCCTAAGAACGTCCCCAAGTGGAACTTCATCTCCGTATCCGGTTACCACATCCGGGAGGCGGGCTCCACGGCGGTGCAGGAGCTGGCCTGGACCCTGGCCGACGGCTTTGAGTATGTGGAAGCCGCCCTTAAGCGGGGGCTAGACATTGACGAGTTCGCTCCCAGGATCAGCTTCTTCTTTGATGTCCATAACGACTTCTTTGAGGAGATCGCCAAGTTCCGCGCCGCAAGGCGCATCTGGGCCAAGGAGATGCGCCACCGCTACGGGGCCAAGAACCCGCAAAGCTGGGCCCTCCGCACCCACGCCCAGACCGCTGGGGTCTCCCTCACCGCCCAACAACCCCTCAACAACATCGCCCGGGTGGCCATCCAGGCCCTGGCCGCCGTCTTGGGGGGCACCAACAGCCTCCACACCGACGCCTACGACGAGGCCCTGGCCCTGCCCACGGAGGAATCCGCCACCATCGCCCTGAGAACCCAGCAGATCATCGCCTACGAAAGCGGGGTCACCCACACCATTGACCCCTTGGCGGGGAGCTATTACGTGGAGTGGCTCACCGACGAGATGGAGCGCCAGGCCATGGCCATCATCCAGGAGATCCGTCGCATGGGGGGCGTGGTGCGGGCCATTGAGGAAGGCTACTTCCTCCGGGAGCTGGCCGAGGCCAGCTACCGCTACCAGCAGGAGGTGGAGCGCAAAGAGAGGATCATCGTAGGGGTGAACGCCTTCACCGACGAGATCCCCCTGAAGGTTCCCATCCAGTTGGTGGACCCCGAGGTGGAACGGGTCCAGGCGGAGCGCCTGGCCCGGGTGCGCCGGGAGCGGGACCCAAAGCGTGTGGAAGAGGCCCTGGCTGGTCTGCGCCGGGCTGCGGCGGAAGGGCAGAACACCATGCCCCACTTCGTGGAGTGCGCCCTGGCCTACTGCACCCTGGGGGAGATGATGGACGTGCTGCGGGAAGTTTACGGCACCTACCAGGAACCCGCTTACGTTTAGGATGGGAGTATGGATAGGCGCATAAGGGTTCTCATCGCCAAACCCGGGCTGGATGGCCACGACCGCGGGGCCAAGGTGGTGGCCCGGGCCTTAAGGGATGCCGGCATGGAGGTCATTTACACCGGCCTACGGCAAACCCCCGAGATGATCGTCTCGGCGGCCATCCAGGAGGACGTGGACGCCATAGGGCTATCCATCCTCTCGGGGGCCCACATGCACTACTTCCGGGAGGTTAAAAGGCTTTTGGGCGAGCAGGGAGCCTCGGACATCCTCCTCTTCGGGGGAGGGATCATCCCCGATGAGGACGTGCCCAAGCTGAAGGAGCTAGGGGTGGCGGCGGTGTTTGGCCCCGGGACCAGCACCCAGGAGATCGTGGACTTTCTAAAGCGGGCGGTGCCGGAGCGCTGGCAGGCCCAGGGCTTAGCATGAAGGCCATCCAGCTTTACTATCCACCGGAGTGGGCCCACTGCTATGGGTGTGGCTACCTGAACCCCATGGGCCTCCACATCAAAACCCACTGGCACCCCCAAAAGGCCCAAAGCGAAACCCGCTTCACCCCAAGCCCCCACCATACCGCCATTCCTGGGTACGTGTACGGGGGGCTTCTGGCCTCCTTGGTGGACTGCCACTCCACCGCCACCGCCGCCGCGGCTAAGGCCCAGGCCGAGGGCCTGGACCTGGAAAGCCATCCCCTCCGCTTCGTCACCGCCAGCCTCAAGGTGGACTACCTAAAGCCCACCCCCCTGGGCCCCGAACTCCTCCTGGTGGGCCGGGCCAAGGAGGTGAAGGGGAAAAAGGTGGTGGTGGAAACCGAGCTCTATGCGGAAGGCGTGCTCACCGTGCGGGGGGAAGCGGTGTTGGTGCAGATCACCGAGGGGTTTAGCGGTTCAAAAGGTGGCGCTCCAGGCGCTGAATAACCGTGGAAAGAGCCTCCGCCTTAGGGGAAGCCACCAGAACCAGCTCCAACCACGCTTCTTCCAGAATCCTCTTGACCTCCCCTAGTTCCTCCACAGGGTACACCTGACCTAAGGCCAAGGCCTGGCAGCGGTCCCGAAGCTCCCTTTTGTCCTCGAGGAGGTGCCGGATGGTCATTCGCGCCTCAAAGAGCTGCGCCTCCAGCTTTTGGATCCGGTCATGCAATGGCCCTTCCTCCCACCGCTTCCTCGCCTGTTCCCGAGAGACGAGCCTTTCCAAATCATCCCAGTGCATACCCTAAGGCTAAGGAACCTCGCCCAACCCCGTGTGATCTATACACCTCGCCTGAAGATGGGAAGGGTCTAGGGCCTGGGGACATCCAGACGCCTTTCCAGAAATCTTTCCAGTAGGAAAAGGGAAAGGGCCATGAGGAGCAGGTAAGGGCGTAGGGAAAGGGGGGAGGAGGTCCTAAGGTTCCCGGCTCCCGGTCCAACCAGCGTTTCCGGATCCAGAAGCGCCCCCCCAGAGGCCTCCGCCAGGGCCCTTAGCACCTCCTTCCCATCCCTGGGGGTCCACTCCCCGGGAAGGGGTAGGGTTAGGGGAAGGCGGCGCTTCCCGTCCAAGAGCACCCCCGGTTCCCCAGCCAGCACCTCGTACCGCTCCGGACCCGTGGGCACCAAGGGCACCTCCCTTCCCCCGCTAAGGAAAAGGGGGGTCTCTAAACGGCCCAGGACCACGGCACGCACCTGGTGCCCCTCAGGGTAGGTATAGAGGGCCAGGGCCTTTTGGCTTCCCATGAGGTAGCGGGCAAGCCCCCCAAGGAAAGGCGCTGCCCCTTCCCATCCGATCCAGGAGCGGGAAAGGTCCGTGGCCAGGGCGGCCACCCGCCCTTCCCCCCGCTCTCCCATGGCCAAAACCGCCCGTCCCTCGCTTTCCAAAAGCACCTCCGCCCAGGGTTCGGCCCGGGCCGGCAGGAGAACGGAAAGGGGGGGTGGGGAAAGCCCTTGGGTCAGGGGATGGGGCCTGGTTTGCACGGGAAAACGCCCCTCCAATCCCTCCCCTTGGAACACCTCCTGCCCCTCCCTCAGGAAAAGCCGGGGAAGTTCCTGGGCGGTGGCCGCCTGGTAGTACCGCCCCCCACCCCGCTGGGCCAGCTTCTTCAAGAACGCCCGGTCGGCGTCAGGTCCTAAGGCCATGGTGCTCACCTCGAGGCCCGAGGCCTCCGCCAGGGACAGGATGGGGTCCTGGGAATCGGAGATGAGACCGTCGCTCAGCACCAAAACCCCCTTGCGATCCACGGGCACATCCTCAAGCAGCCTGACCGCCTCCCGGAAGGCAGGGCCTAGGACCGTCCCACCCTCGGCCCGCACAGAGAGGAGAAGGCTTTCCGCCTCCTTTTTGCCTTGCTCGGTCATGGGTCTCGGAGGGAACAGCACCCGGTGGGTGGAGGAAAAGAGGACCACGCCCAGGTAATCCTCCGGCGCCGCCGACCGCACCAGTTCCAAGGCCCCGGCCACCGCCAGGGAAAGCTTCTCCCCCTCCATGCTTCCGGAAACATCCAGGACCAGGACCAAGGCCGCCCCCTTACGGCCCAGGGGCTTTAAGGGAAGGTCTTCCGGCAAGACCCGGTCCCAGCCACCGAAGAAAAGGCCCTTGGGGGTGGCGGTGAAAAGAAGCCCTCCCCCCCGACGCAGATACTCCCTTAGGGCCTCGGGGGCTCCTGGGGGAAGGTCCAGGACCCCCAGGCCCACCACCACCAGGTCGGCCTCCAAGGGCATGCGGAAGGGGCCCTCCTCCACCTGAAAACCCTGGGCCTCCAGGTAACGGGCCAAGGCCGGATCCCCCAACACCAGGGCCTTGCCGCGGTCGGCAGGTTCCAGGCTCACCTGGGCCTCGCTCCTGCCCCAGGCGCCTTCCACCACCGCCCGCACCTGGGCCTCCTCCGTAAGGGAGAAGGTGTAGGCCAGGGTTTTGCGACCCTGCACCCGGAGACTCTTTTCCACGGACCCCCCAGGACCCTCCACCCTAAGCCGGGCCTCCACGGGCACGGGGGCCTCGAGGACCACCCCCACCCCCACCGTCTCCCCAAAAAGGGGGTAGGGCGGGGGGACCAGGTGAACCTCCACGTGGGGCTTGGGGGGCACGTAGACGGCGTCCAGGGGAAAAGGGGCAGGAAGAGGGGGAAAAAGTCCATCGGAAACCAGCACCACCCGGTCGGGCCTAAGGGCTAGCGCCTCCTTAAAAGCCGCCCTCAGGTCCGTCCCCTCCCCCAGGTCCAACCTGCGGGCGGTGGGGGCAGGAAGCCGGGCCACCCGCTCGGCAAAGGCCAGGTAGATCCCATCCCTAGGCAAACTTTCCGCTAGGGCAAAAACGCTATCCCGAGCAGAAGGGGAAAAGTCCAAGAGGTACACCACCCGCCCCGGTAGGGGCCACCTGGGGTCTAAGAAGGCCAGAAGGAGAAGGAGTAGGACCCCAGCCCTGAACATCCGGAGCATGACCCCATGCTAGTCCATGCGGTTAATCCTCACCTTGGCCTGGGCCGAGGCGGGAGCCCTGGAAAGGCCCTTGGGCGGGCGAGATCTCCAATAGGCCTAGAGAATGCCCCATCCAACGGCATCAGTCCATCCAGTGCCCGAGCTTCTCCTTTTTGGCCTGGAGGTACCGCTCGTTGTGGGGATTGTCCCCGGCCCGCAAGGGAAGGCGCTCCACGATCTCTATGCCGAAGCCGGAAAGGGCCTTTACCTTGCGCGGGTTATTGGTGAGAAGGCGCATCTTGCGCACCCCCAGGTCATAGAGAATCTGGGCCCCCACCCCGTAGTCCCTTAGATCCGGAGGAAATCCCAAGGCCAGATTGGCCTCCACCGTGTCCAGCCCTTGGTCCTGCAGGTGGTAGGCCCGGATCTTGTTGATGAGGCCGATGCCCCGCCCCTCCTGCCTCAGGTAGACCAAAACCCCCTTTCCCTCCTGGGCAATCCGCTCCAGGGCCAGGTCCCGCTGGAAACCACAATCACACCTTAAGGAGTGCAGGGCATCCCCGGTGAGGCACTCGGAGTGCATGCGCACCAGGATGGGCTCCTCAGGCTCCCAGCTTCCCATGACCAAGGCGGCGTGCTCCTCCCCGGTGAGGCTATCCCGGTAGCCCAGGACGCGGAACTCACCAAACCGGGTGGGCAACAGGGCCTCCGCCTCCCGCCTCACGTAGAGATCCCCCTTCTCCAGGCGATAGCGGATGAGGTCGGCGATGGTGCCCACCTTTAGTCCATGCCGCTTGGCGAAGTGTAGCAGGTCCGGCAGGCGGGCCATGCTGCCATCCTCCTTGAGAATCTCAATGAGGCTTCCCACAGGGGTAAGCCCCGCCAAGCGCAGGAGGTCCACCGTGGCCTCCGTATGCCCGGCCCGCCTAAGGACCCCACCGGGTCTGGCCACCAGGGGAAAGATGTGCCCTGGGCGGCGGAAGTCTTGGGCAGTGGCCCCGGGGTCCGCGAGAAGCCTGATGGTGGCCGCCCGCTCAAAGGCGGAAATCCCCGTGCTGGTTCCTCGGGCATCCACGCTCACGGTGAAGCGGGTGCCCTGGGGGTCCTGGTTCCTCTCCACCATGAGGGGCAGGTCCAAGGCCTGGGCCCGCTCCTCGGTGAGGGCCACGCAAAGGAGCCCCCGGCACTCCTTGAGCATAAAGTTCACCCACTCCGGGGTCACGTGTTCCGCCGCCATGATGAGGTCGCCCTCGTTTTCCCGGTCCTCGTCGTCCACCAGGATCACCGGGCGGCCTTGGCGAAGTTCCTCCAGGAGTTCCCTAACGCTGGCCAAACCCTCCATCATTCCCCCTTCATCCATCGTTCCAGGTAACGGGCGATGAGGTCCACCTCCAGGTTCACCCCATCCCCCACCCTCAGGCTTCCCAGGTTGGTGACCTTTAGGGTGTGGGGGATCAAGGTCACGAAGAAGGCATCCCCCTCCAGCCCCGCCACCGTGAGGGAAACCCCGTTTAGGGCCACGCTCCCCTTTTCGGCGATGTAGCGGGTAAGCTCCCGCGGCGGGCGGAAGCAGTAGTCCAGGGCCCCTGGGGTCTCCCGGATGGCCACCACCTCCGCCACCCCATCCACATGCCCGGTGACGAAATGCCCTCCAAGCCGGTCCCCCACCTTAAGGGCCCTTTCCAGGTTGGGGCGATGCCCCACCCGCCAGGTGGGGGCGGTGCGGCGCCGGGTCTCCTGGGCCAACTCCACCCAAAACCCCTCCCCATCCACCGCCACCGCGGTGAGGCAGACTCCGTCCACGGCCACGGAATCCCCCACCTTAAGGTCGGAAAGCACCTCTTTGGCGGCAATCCGCACCCTGAGGAAGGGCCCTTCCTCCACCCCTACGATCTCGCCCGTTTCCTCCACCAGTCCCGTGAACATCATCCCTCCGGATAGGCCTCCAGCCAAAGATCCTCTCCCAGCCATGCCCTACGCACCAGCCTGAGCCCTTTGGCCTCGGCCATGCGCTCCACGGCAAACCCCTCCAAAAACCCCTTCCCCTCTCCCAAGACCTTGGGCGCCACGAAAAGGGCTAGCTTATCCACCAAGCCCCTTTGCCAGAAGGCTCCGGCCAGCCTCGGACCGCCTTCCAACAAGACCCCGTCCAGGCCCTCCTCCAGCAGGAAGGCCAAGGCCGCTTCCAGGCTCACCCTTTCCCCTTCCCGGGGAAGCTCCACCACCCTGGCACCCACCCCCTCGAGGACCCTAAGCCGATCCTTGGGAGCGCCTCTGCCCACCAACACGTACACCTGGGCAGGCTCCTCCCGGGGCCCCTTGTGGAAGATGCGAGCGGTAGGAGGGGTGCGGCCTTCTGTGTCCAGGACCACCTTCACCGGGTCCCTAAGGGGCGGGGGCTCCAGCATGAGGGGGAAGGGGCGGAAGTCGGGCTCCCGCACGGTGAGCCAGGGATCGTCCTGCAAGACCGTTCCCACCCCCACCATCACCACGGGAAGCCACTGGCGGTAGGCCTGGGCCACGCGCCGGCTTTCCTCCGAGGAAACATAGCGGGCATCCCCGCTCAAGGCCGCCACCCTGCCGTCCAGGGTGAGGGCCGCCTTGAGGAGCACAAAGGGCCGGCCCTTTCTTTGCCGGTGGAAGAAGACCTCGTTTTGTTCCCGGGCCTCGGCCTCCAGAAGCCCCGCCTCCACCTCCACCCCCCCCGCCCGAAGGCGGCCTAAACCCCCTTGAGCCAAGGGGTTGGGGTCCTGGGCCGCCACCACCACCCGGGCCACCCCCGCCTGCAAAAGGGCCAGGGAGCAAGGAGGAGTGCGGCCATGGTGGTTGCAGGGCTCCAAGGAAACATAGGCGGTAGCCCCCCGGGCCAAGGGTCCCGCCTCCTTTAGGGCAAAAACCTCCGCATGGGGCTCCCCGGCCTTGGGATGGTACCCCTCCCCCACGATCCGCCCATCCCGCACCAGCACCGCCCCCACCAAGGGGTTGGGATGGGTGTGGCCTCGAGCCCGTTCGGCCAGCTGCAACGCCCTACGGAGAAAACGCTCGTCCAGCTCTCGCAAAGACCCTCCTTCTCCCATCCGGACTTTCACCGTCGGCCCCGGAATTCCACCGGGTCGGGCCCCAAGGGGGCTTCGCGGGCTTTCACCGCCGGTGGGGACTTCCACCCCGCCCCGAAGGAGGTGCCAGGAGGCACCGCATTCAGTTTACCAAGAGGAAGCAAGGCCAGATTCCAGGACGCACCACTTTTCTTCCCTTCCTGAATAGCAAAACAGGGGCCCTCAAAGGACCCCTGCCCGCTTCGATGGTGGAGGTGGGGGGAGTCGAACCCCCGTCCGAAAGTCCCTACGGCAGGCCTCTACGCGCGTAGTCCGTGTTTCGGGTGTCCCCCTGGCTTAGCCCACGGACAGGCGGCCAAGGGCAAGCTCCGCTGGTTTTCGCCTTGGGTTACGGAGCCTAGCCAAGGCTAGCCGGGTTTGTGTCCCCGCTACCGTGAGCCCCCGGCAGGGCTTCCGGGCGGGGTCGCGGTCTTAAGCCGCGAGAGCGTAAGCAGGCTTGTTGGCCTTTATTCGTTTGCGGGTTTTTACGAGGCCACCCGCACCTCGGCGCGCCACCTGCCCTCGGCGACCCCCGTCGAGACCGTTCACCCCCATGTCCCAAGCCGGGCTCGGACCGGCAAACTTGAGTGTAACAGGCTAAAGGGGTTGTAGTCAAGGGGGTTTTGGGTGTACACTGAGCCCAGTGCTCCCAAGGGAGGGGGGTGGGTGTAAGCCCACCCTTCCTTTGTGAAGGGAGGTAGGGAGGTGCCTGTGGACCTTTGGCGGTTGGTGGAGGAAGCGGTAGGGCCCCTGGACCTCGAGGTCCTGGAGGTGCGGGAAGCCCCCGGGGAGGTCCTGGTCCGCCTGGAACGGAAGGACGAGAGGCCCATCAGCGTGGCTGACCTGGAACGGGCCAGCCGGGCCATTGAGGCGGTCTTTGACCGGGAGGACCCCATCCCGGGAAGCTACCGCCTTTTGCTGGAGTCTCCCGGCCCCAAGCGCCCCCTCTTCACCCGCCGCCACTTTGAGCGCTTCCAGGGCCTAAAGGCCAAGGTGCCGGGGCCGGAAGGCTTCGTGGGGCGGATCCTCCGGGTGGAGGGAGACGAGGTGGTCTTCCAGGTGGGCCAGGAGGAAAAGCGCCTCAGGATCGGTACCTTCCGCGCCAACCTCGCCGAGTGGCCCGAGGAGCCCAGGTAGACAACACTACAGACGGGATACAGGGAGGAGAGATGAACCGGGAATTCATAGACGCCATGCAGCAGCTGGCCTTGGAGCGGGGGGTTACCACCGAGGAGGTCCTCGAGGCCTTCAAGGAAGCCCTGCGCAAGGCCTACATCAAGCGGCAGAAGGGATACCGCAAGGAAGAGATCGATGCCGGCAAGGGCCCGGAGGTGGACGTCTACATTGATCCCCAGACCGGGCGCATTGAGATGGTGGAGGTCCGCCGCGTGGTGGAGAAGGTGGAGGACCCCGACAAGGAAATCGCCCTCTCCGAAGCCCTGGAGTACGATCCCGAGGTCCAGGTGGGCGATGAGATGGAGTTCCCCATTGACCCCGAGGGCCTTTCCCGCATGGCCATCCAAGACCTGCGCCAGATCCTCACCCAGCGCCTCAAGGAGTCCGAACGCAACCGCATCTACAACGAGTACAAGGACAAGGAAGGCCAGGTCCTCACGGGGGTGGTGACCCGGGTGGACAACCGGGGCAACGTCTTCGTGGAGCTGGGCCGGGGAGAGGCTTACCTTCCGAAGAGCGAGCAAATCCCCACCGAGCGGTACTATCCCGGCCAACGCCTCAAGGTGTACCTGAAGAAGGTGGACCGCTCGGCCAAAGGCCCTTCCTTGATCGTGAGCCGGGCCCACGAAAAGCTTCTGGAACACCTGTTGAAGCAGGAGGTCCCCGAGATCGCCGAGGGCATCGTGGAGATCAAGGCCATCGCCCGCGAGCCCGGCCGCCGCAGCAAGGTGGCGGTGATGACCCACAACCCCAATGTGGATCCCATCGGGGCCTGCATCGGCCACAAGGGGCAACGCATCCAGGCGGTTTCCGCGGAGCTGGGCCGGGAAAAGGTGGACATCATCCTCTGGGCCAAGGACCCCAAGGAGTTCATCAGGAACGCCCTCTCCCCCGCCCAGGTGGGTTCCATTGAGCTGGACCCGGATGGGCAGAAGGCCCGGGTCAAGGTGACCAAGGACCAGCATTCCCTGGCCATCGGCACCGGGGGGCAGAACGTCCGCCTGGCTTCCAAGCTCACGGGGTACGAGATCCACTTTGAGGAGGCGGAGATCTCCGACCTGGACGAGGCCATTCGCCGGGCCGCCCAGGAGGAGGCAGAAGCCCCGAGCCGGGCCAAGGAGGAGTTTGAGAAACTCTTCCGGGACATTTCCGAGTGATGGCCAAGCATGTCCCCATCCGCATGTGCGTGGCCTGCCGCAGAAGGCGGCCTAAGGGAGAGCTTTTGCGGATTCTCTTCACGGCGGAGGGGTTTCGCCTGGACCCCACGGGGAAACTGCCGGGCAGGGGGGCCTATGTCTGCCCCGACAACCCCGAGTGCTGGACGGAAAAGAAACTCAGGCGCTTTGCCGGCGGCCGGGCCAAGGCCTTGTCGGAGTCGCTTACAATCCTTCTAGGAGGTACGGATGGCCAAAATACGCATCTACCAGCTGGCTAAAGAGCTGGGCATGACCAACGAGGAGCTGCTGGAACTCCTGGACCAGATGGGGGTTCCCTACAAATCCCACGCCTCCACCCTTTCCGAGGAGGATGCGGAGGCGGTGCGGGAACTGGTCAAGGAGCAACGGGGTCTGCAGGAAAAGCTGGCCGAAGAAGAGCGCAGGAAAGCCCTTCCTAGAAGGCCTCCCGTGGTAGTCATCATGGGCCACGTGGACCACGGGAAGACCACCCTGCTGGACTATCTGCGCAAAAGCCGCATCGCCGAGAAGGAGGCGGGGGGGATCACCCAGCACGTGGGCGCCTTTGAGGTGAAGACTCCCCAGGGTACGGTGGTCTTCATAGATACCCCGGGGCACGAGGCCTTTACCACCATCCGGCAGCGGGGGGCCAAGGTGGCGGACATCGCCGTCATCGTCATCGCCGCCGACGACGGGATCATGCCCCAGACGGACGAGGCCATCGCCCACGCCAAGGCCGCCGGGGCCAGGATCCTCTTCGCCCTCAACAAGATGGACCTGCCCCAGGCCAACCCCGACCGGGTCAAACGGCAGCTCATGGAGCGGGGTTTCGTGCCCGAGGAGTATGGGGGGGAGGCCATCGTGGTGCCCATCAGCGCCAAGACCGGACAGGGGGTACAGGACCTCTTGGAGATGATCCTTCTCATCGCCGAGCTGGAGGACTACCGGGCCGACCCCAACGCCGAACCTAGGGGGGTTATCCTCGAGTCCCGGCTGGACAAGCAGGCGGGGATCATCGCCAACATGCTGGTCCAGGAGGGCACCTTCCGGGTGGGGGATTACGTGGTGGCCGGCGAGGTGTACGGCCGCATCCGGGCCATGATGGACGCCGACGGCAACCAGCGCAAGGAAGCGGGACCGGGTAGCGCCGTGCAGGTCCTGGGCTTCCAGGAGCTTCCCCACGCTGGGGACGTGGTGGAATGGGTGCCCGATCTCGAGGCGGCCAAGGAGATTACCGAGGAGCGAAAGGAGGAGCGCAGGGCCCGGGAAGAAGCGGAAAGGGAGCGCCGCCCCAGGACCATGGCCGACCTCCTGCGCGCCCTACAGGAGGAGGGGCAGAAAGAGGTGAACCTCATCCTGCGGGCGGATACCCAAGGTTCCTTGGAAGCTATCCAGCACATTCTCGCCAAGGAAAGTACCGACGAGGTCAAGATAAATGTGCTCCTGGCCCAGGTGGGGGCCCCCACCGAGTCCGATGTCCTCCTGGCGCAGACCGCCAACGCCGCTATCCTGGCCTTCGGGGTAAACCCCTCCGGTGCCGTGAAGAAGGCGGCGGAGCAAAAGGGGGTCCTCCTCAAAACCTTCCGCATCATCTACGACCTCATCGACGAGGTCCGGGCCATGGTGAAGGGGCAAAAGGAGCCCATATACAAGGAGGAGGTCCTGGGCCGGGCCGAGGTGCGGGCCATCTTCCGCCTGCCCGGAGGCAAACAGGTGGCAGGATGCATGGTCACCCAGGGCAAGGTGGTGCGGAGTGCCGAGGTGCGGGTGTTGCGCAAGGGGGAGGAGATCTGGAAGGGCAGGATGGCCAGCCTCAAGCGCTTCAAGGAGGACGTGCGGGAGGTGGCCCAAGGATATGAATGCGGGGTTGGCCTCGAGGGGTTCGACGACTTCCAGGAAGGAGATGTCCTTGAGGTTTTCCAGATGGTGGAGGTGCCGGCGTAGGAGGTTCCCGGCGGTGGTCCTCCCTCAGGAGGCATCCCATGACCCCTAGCCTCCCCTTGGGGTATCCCAGGCAGCCGATCCTGGGGGGTGCCTGGGGAAGGCCGGGACTCGTCCTGGCCATCCTGGCCCTCGCCCTCCAGGGTCTACCCCTACCACCCCCGGACAGGGGAAAGGCGGAAGCAGGGCTTCATGCGAAGGGGCCCGCCTGGGTCCTGAAGGAGGAGCGGCAAGGGAGCGGGACCACCTCCTTGGCCCAGGCTCCCACCCGGCCTCCCCATCTCCCCAGCAAACCCCAGAACCGGGAGGCCCCACCGCCCGTGCCAGGGACCCTTTCCCCACCCCACCTCTACCTTCTCTACGGCCGCCTCCAGATGGATGGAGGCTAAGGCCTGGGTTCCCTCCCGCGCCGGCTCCAGCCCCAAAGGCCATCCGGCGCACCTTAAGTAGGGTTTGGATTTGTCCTATGGCTTCAGGCGCTTCTGATACCGAATCAGGCACATGTGTAACCGAAGGGAAACCGTATGAACCGCAAGCTTCTCAACGGACTTCTGCTCCTTGGCCTTTTCCTGCTGGCCCTCCTCATGGTCTGGAAGCCCTGGGCCCCAGGGGAGCCCAAGGTAAAGCTGGGCCTGGACCTTAAAGGAGGTCTGCGCATCGTCCTCGAGGCCGCCGTGGAAAGCCCCACCCCCGACGACCTGGAAAAGGCCCGTACCGTCCTGGAAAACCGCATCAACGCCCTGGGAGTGGCGGAACCCCTGATCCAGATCCAGGGGCAAAAGCGCATCGTGGTGGAGCTACCGGGCCTCTCCCAGGCGGACCAGGACCGGGCCCTTAAGCTCATCGGCCAGCGGGCGGTCTTGGAGTTCCGCATCCTAAAAGAGGGGGCTACGGGCACCACCGTGGCCCAGATCAACCAGGCTCTTAGGGAAAACCCCAGGCTTAAGCGGGAAGAGCTGGAAAAGGACCTCATCAAGCCCGAGGACCTGGGCCCAGCCCTCCTCACGGGTGCGGACCTGGCGGATGCCCGGGCGGTCTTTGACCAGTTCGGCCGCCCCCAGGTCTCCCTCACCTTCACCCCAGAAGGCGCCAAAAAGTTTGAGGAGGTCACCCGGGCCAACGTGGGCAAACGGCTAGCCATCGTCCTGGATGGCAAGGTTTACACCGCCCCCGTCATACGGCAGGCCATCACCGGGGGCCAGGCGGTGATTGAGGGGCTTTCCGGCCTCGAGGAGGCCAGCGAGATCGCCCTGGTCCTGCGCTCCGGGGCCCTACCCGTGGCCCTGGAGGTGGCGGAGATCCGCTCCATAGGCCCCACCCTGGGCCAGGATGCCATCCAAGCCGGCATCCGTTCCGCCCTCATCGGCACCCTGGCCATCTTCCTCCTCATCTTCGCCTACTACGGCCCAAGCCTGGGCCTGGTGGCCTCCTTGGGCCTTGTCTACACCTCGGTGCTGATCCTGGGGCTCCTTTCCGGCCTAGGGGCCACCCTTACCCTCCCCGGCATCGCCGGTCTCGTCCTCACCCTGGGGGCGGCGGTGGACGGGAACGTGCTTTCCTTTGAGCGCATCAAGGAGGAGCTTAGGGCGGGGAAGAGGTTCCGCCAGGCCATCCCCGAGGGCTTCAAGCACTCCACCCTCACCATTCTGGACGTGAACGTTGCCCACCTGTTGGCCGCTGCCGCCCTTTACCAGTACGCCACCGGCCCCGTCAGGGGCTTCGCCGTGGTCTTGGCCATCGGGGTGGTGGCCAGCGTCTTCTCCAACCTGGTCTTCAGCCGCTACCTCCTGGAGCGCATGGCGGACCGGGGTGAGATCAAGCCTCCCATGTGGCTGGTGAACCCCCGGTTCAACTTCATGGGCCCGGCCCGCTTCGTAACCGTAGCCACCCTCCTCCTGGCGGTCTTAGCCGCGGGGATGGTCTTCACCAAGGGGTTTAACTATTCCATTGACTTCACCGGGGGCACCGCTTACACCCTGCGCACGGGCCCCGAGGTAGGGGTGGACAGCCTAAGGCGTTTCCTGGAGGGCAAGGGTTTTCCCGCCAAGGAAGCCGTCATCACCCAAGTACAGGCCCCCACCGCCGACTACAGGGAGTTCTCCCTTAAGCTCCCGCCCCTTCCCGACGAAAAGCGCCTCGAGCTGGAGCGGCTTTTTGCCGGGGAGCTTAAGGCCAGCGTCCTCACCTCGGAAACCGTGGGTCCGGCCATCGGCTCGGAGCTTCGCCGCAATGCGGTGATGGCGGTCTTGGTGGGCCTAGGCCTCATCCTCATCTACGTGGCCTTCCGCTTTGACTGGACCTTTGGCGTAGCCAGCGTCCTGGCCGTGGCCCACGACGTGGCCATCGTGGCCGGGATGTATAGCCTCTTGGGCCTGGAGTTCTCCATCCCCACCATCGCCGCCTTGCTCACCATTGTGGGCTACTCCATCAACGACTCCATCGTGGTCTCCGACCGGATCCGGGAGAACCAAAAGCTCATGCGGGGCACCCCCTACCGGGAAATGGTAAACCGCTCCATCAACCAGACCCTCTCCCGCACGGTGATGACCAGCCTCACCACCCTCCTGCCCATCATCGCCCTCCTCTTCCTCGGGGGAAGCGTCCTCAGGGACTTCTCCCTGGCCATCTTCGTGGGCATCTTCGTGGGCACCTACAGCTCCATTTACGTGGTGAGCGCCATGGTGGTGTTCTGGAAAGAGTTGCGCCAGCGCCAGGCCAAGAAATCCATTTAGAGACCGCCCGGAAGCAGGCAGCAACCCAAACCCGGGGACGAAAAGGGATCCCCGGGTTTGGGTTACCTTCCATCCCAGCTCCGTTGAGAGGGGCCGAGGTATTGACCAGGCGCCGGTTTAAGGGGTTCCTGCCTCCAAGCCCAACTCCTCCAAGGCCCTCTGCCGAAGGCGAAGGGCCTCCTCATGGGCCGGGGTGCCGTAAAGCCGCCGCAGAACCTCCTCATCCAGGGGATCCAGGCGCAGGGCCAAAAGCCAGTCCTCAAACCTCGGGCTTTGCAAAAGGGCCTGCCGCCGTTCCTCCAAATAGACCCTGGCCTGGTCTTCAAGAAAAGGGTGGTCCAAACCCAGATAGGGTGGGGCAAGGGGAGCCTCGGGATCCCAAAGGTCCACGTACAGTTCCGGGACTTCGCGAACGAGGCCATAGGGTTTTTGGCGCAGGAAGTAGGGCTTGGCGCCCCTGGGACGCCCCGGCTCTAGGGCGTTCACCACCTCCCACCAGAGCACCCGGAACTCCCCCGGGGAAACCGCCAAGGCCTCCAGGAGGTCCTCCTTCTCCCAGTCCGAAGCCGTCAAAAGGGCCAGGAGTAGCCGGGCCTTATCTCGGCGGAAGCGCACGGGGCGTCCCTCCACCCGGACCTCAAACCCCCCAAGCACCCGGATCCCTACCCGGACCCCTGGATGGTAGGGGACTCCAAGGCGACCGAGCCGCCAAAGGGCCCGGCGCACCCGGGCAATAGGGGGAGAGAACAGCGTCCTTCCAGCCAAGAAGGGGTAAGCCAGCAGCAGGCTTTCCCAACCATCCCGGAAGGGATAGGCCCCCACCAACGCCCGAAGAAACGGGTCCAGGAGGGGTAGGGCGGGTAGGGGGAACACCAGTCCCCGGCGAAGCCAGGCCATCGCCACCATGAGCGTGAGAAAGCCCTCCACCCAAAGATCCCCTGCGGTCCGGGCCAGGCGGACCATCTCCTTATAGGCTCCCTCATCCCCTAAGGCGGCTAGGCCCCCCAAAGCCTCCACCTCGAGCCGCGCCGGACCCCCCTCGGCCATGGCCAGGGCGGACCGATAAGCCGCACCGGCCTCCTCAAAGCGCCCTAAAGCCAAAAGGGCATGCCCCCGCCTGGCCTGAGCCAGGCTCATGCCGAAGGGACTTCCCAGCACCTCGGCCTCCCTCAGACCCCGCTCCGCCCAGCGAAGGCCCTCTTCCGCATCCCCGGCCACGCACTCCAAAAGAGCCCGGAGAAGGGTTCCCTCCCGGTGGTTTTGTGGTGGCCGATGCAAGCCAGGGTCCGCGCTTTCCCGCAACAAGGCCAAGGCTTTCCCTGGCCTTCCCTGCCTAAGGAGAAGCCGCGGTCCAGAAAGCCCGAGGGCCTCAGCTTCCTCTACCAGGCCCTCGTTCAGGAGGTTCTCCGCTAAAAGGGGGCGGGCTTCCTCTGGGAAGAGCTTCAAAGCCTCCTCCAGGTAGGGACGTCCTCGCGCCGGCTCCACCGTGTCCAGGAAAAGCCGGGCCAAGCCCAGGTAAGCCCGGGTCTCCCCTGCCCTCAGGGCTTTTTGGTAGGCAGCCTCCGCCTCCTGGTAGCGCCCCGCCTGGCGCAAGGCCTCCGCTTCCAAGAGGTCGAGCTTATGCCGCCCTCGCCGCAAGGCTTCCGGCAGGTGGGCCAGGAGGCGCAAAACGGTGTAGGTGAGGCCACGGGCCAACCAGGAGAACCCCTCCTGCGCCAAAAGATCCGCCACATGGCCGAACCTTCCCGCCTCCAGGAGGAACTCGGCTGCCCGAATCCCCTCCCCCCGGGCTAGGGCCTCCTCCGCCGCCTTGGTGAGGAGCCCCCGGGCCTCCGCCTCGGGAAGAAGGGTCTTGAGGGCGCTGCGCACCAGGGGATGGAAGTAGAGTTTCCCCTCCCGCCTCTCTAGCAGAAGGTCCTCGGCAAAAGGTAAGAGGGCCTGGCCTTCCGCCTCTGGGACCTCCCCCAAAAGGGCCAGCCTCGAGGCCGCCTCCAACACCCCCCGGGGAAGCCCATACGCCAGGTAGGCCAAGAGCCCCTCGGCGCTTTCCAGCGCCAATTCCGGCCTGAGCCCCCGGCGCATGGCCAAAAGGGCTACGCGCAAGCCCAAGGGCCATCCCTTCACCAGGGAGAGGGCCCTTTCCACCTCAAAGGCCGGAAGCTCCGGGGCCAACGCCTTGGCCAGTTGGCAGGCCTCCTGGGGATCAAAGGCCAGCTCCCGTTCGGAAAACACCGTGAAAAAGGCAAAGGGCGTGGCCCTCCGTGAGAGGAGCAGAACCCTTACACCCGGAAGGCGCACAAGCCCTTGGACCACCCTAAGCACCCCGGGACTCTCTGCCCGATGCGCCTCATCCAGAACCAAGAGGTGGGAGCCCAGAGGCTCCAAGGCTTGGATCAAGGCCTCCAGAGCACGAGGCCAGGCCCCCGCCTCCAAAAGCCCCGCCACCTCAGCCAACCCCACCCGCTCCCGGTAGGCCGCCAGGAGGTGCCAGAGAAAAACCGCCGGGTCCTTGGCCTCCTCTGCCAGGGCCAGGTAGACCCCCGTGAACTCAGAGGCCAGGCTGGTCTTCCCGTACCCCGCCCCTCCGGCTAGGACCACCCCCGGGCTATGGCGAAACGCTTCCTCCACCAAGCGCCGAGGGCGGTCCCGCCGCACCTCCTTGGCCGTGCGCGGGGGGAGGAGCCTCGAGGGGGGCACCGGATAGGGCATGCTCACATTCTCCTAGTATCCAGGCCTCTGGGCAATGGCCGATTGACTCCGCCCCAGGCAGAAGGCCTGGCCCCGTGGAGGCCACCCTCAGGGAAGGACACCACTCGTGTAACGGCTCTGTAACACCCAGAAGCTAACCTTGAGGCAAATGTTCGTCCGAGGGCTGGGGATTTACCTACCCGTCAAGCGCGTGTCGGCAGAGGAAATCGCCGCATCCTCGGGGCTTCCGGCAGAGGTGGTTCGGGAAAAGCTGGGGATCGTGGAAAAACCGGTACCGGGGCCCGAGGACCACCCCGCCGACATGGCCCTTTGGGCTGCCCAGGCCGCCCTCAAGGCGGCGAACATCCCTGCGGACGCCATCGACTGGGCGATCTCCATTGTGGAGGAATATAAAGACTACCCTGTATGGGCCACGGCCCCTTACCTAGCCTGGGGCCTAGGGGCCTCGAGGGCCAAGGGGCTGGATCTCAACCAGAAGTGCGCCTCCCTCATGGGCGCCCTGGAGGTAGCCCGGGGGCTTTTCGCCACCCGCAAAGAGGCCCAGGTGATCCTGGTGGCGGGGGGCTACCGCAATGGGGACCTGGTGGACTACCAAGACCCCAGCACCCGCTTCCTCTACGACCTCGCCGCAGGGGGAGGGGCCGTGATCCTCACCCGGGAGGGACCTGGGCTCAGGCTATTGGGCCTTGCCCACCGCATGGACCCCACCCTGGCCCTCATGGTCAAGGTGCCCGTGGGGGGTACGCGAAACCCCTTAAACCCGGGCAACCTGTCGGCGTTCCGCCTGCGCGTGGAGAACCCTCAGGCCATGAAGGAACGCCTAGACCGCAGCTCCATCCCCACGTTCCTGGAGGTGATACGGGAGGCCTTGGGGGAAGCCAGCTATACCGAGGCCGACCTGGACTACCTGGCCCTTCTCCACATGAAGCGCTCCGCCCACCGGGCGGTGCTGGAAGGTCTGGGCCTGAGGGAAGACCAGTCCATCTATTTGGAACGCTTCGGGCACCTGGGCCAACTAGATCCTATCCTCTCCCTGAAGCTGGCCTGGGAGGAGGGCCTTCTGCGGGACGGGAGCCTGGTAGCCCTGGCTGCGGCCGGCGTGGGGTACTTCTACGGGGCGGCGGTGCTCCGCCTGGAAGGAGGGCTTTGTGTTTGAGGCCAACTGGCTGGAAAGGCTGGCCGAATACCATCCAGAGCGTAAAGCCGTCTTCTTTCAAAACACCTGGCTCACTTATGGGGATCTTTACCGCAGGGCGCGGAAAACCGCGGGCGCGCTCCAGAGCCTAGGAGTGGGCCAAGGGGACCGGGTGGGCCTCCTGGCCTGGAATCACCCCGCTTACCTGGACCTTCTCTTCGCCGCCCCCCTTCTCGGCCACATCCTCACCCCCTTTAACCACCGCCTAAGCTTGCCCGAACTGCAAGCCCTTTACGCCTACACCGAGCCCCGGGTGCTCTTCTACGGGGAGGGCTTTCAGGAAATGGCCCAGGCCCTGGATCCCAAGGCACTTCCCCTCGAGGTCCTCTTAGAGGGAACGGAAATGGGGTGCGAGGCGGGGATGGGTCCGGAAGACCCCGTCCTCCTTCTCTTCACTGGGGGCACCACCGGCCTACCCAAAGGGGCCCTGATCCCCTACCGTCAGCTTCTGATCAACGCCATCCAGACCGCTTTCTCCTGGGGGCTTACCCGGGAGGACCGGTACATCCTGGCGACCCCCATGTTCCACGCCGCCCTGAACGCCCTGGCCACCCCTCTCCTATACCTGGGGGGGAGCGTGGTGATCGAGGAGCGCTTCCGCCCTGACGAGTACCTAGCCCTGGCCCAGGCCCACCGCCCCACCATCCTCTTCTTGGTACCCACCATGTTCCAAATGCTCTTGGAAACTCCTGGCTTCACAGAAGCTGACCTTTCTTTCGTGCGCTTCGCCATCTCCGGAGGAGCCCCCTGCCCTAGCCCGGTGCGGGAAGCCTTCCGCAGGAAAGGGGTGCGCTTCAAGCAGGGCTACGGCCTCACGGAGTGCGGCGTGAACTGCTTCACCCTGGAGCTGGAAGAGGCCGAGGCCTACCCCGAGAGCGTGGGCCGGCCCATGCCCCACTTAAGGGCTCGCGTGGTGGGGGAGGATGGAGGGGAAGTCCAGGTAGGGGAAACCGGGGAGCTTTGGCTTTCGGGAAGCGTGGTCATGAAGGGGTATTTCCGCCGCCCTGAGGAAAACGCCAAGGCCTTCGTCTATGACGGGGAAAGACTCTGGCTTAGGACCGGGGACCTGGCCTTCCGAGATGAGGGAGGCCGCTTCTACATCGCAGGGCGCAGGAAGGAAATGTTCATCTCCGGAGGGGAGAACGTCTACCCCGGGGAGGTGGAGCGGGCCCTCTACGACCACCCAGCGGTACGGGAGGCCGCCGTAGTGGGGGTACCCGACCCCAAGTGGGGCGAGGTGGGGATAGCCTTCGTGGTCCTAAGGGAACCGCTGGAGTCAGAGGTCCTTCGCGCCTTCCTGCGGGAGCGCCTGGCGGGGTACAAGGTTCCCAAACACATCGTCTTCCTGGAGGAACTTCCCAAATCCGGCCCGGGAAAGGTGCAGAAGGAAGTGCTGAAAAAGGTGTGGGAGGAGAAGTATGGCCAGGCTTAGATACCGCGTAGAAGGCAGAGGTCCCAAGGTGGTTCTTCTCAATGGGATCTTCCAACGCCTGGAGAGCTGGGATCCCGTGCTGCCCCACCTCGAGGGCTACACCGTCCTCCGCTACGACATGCGGGGCCAAGGGGAAAGCGAGGCCCCAGAGGGTTTCTACACCCCAGAGGTCCACGCCCAGGACCTCCTCGGGCTCCTCGAGGAGCTGGGCTGGGAAGACGCCACCTTAGTGGGCCTTTCCAATGGGGGGATCGTGGCCTTAAAGGCCGCCCTCCTGGCCCCTCATCGCTTCCGGGGGCTGGTTCTGGCCTGCACCACCCCTTACCTGGACCCCGCCTTAAGGGCCAAGGTGGAGAGCTGGCTTTACGCCCTTAGAGCTGGGGGCACCCCCTTGCGCCTTAGGGTAGCCCTACCCTGGGTATTTGGGGCCCACTTCCTCAACACCCACCCCGACCTTTTAGAGGAAGAAGGCCTTGCTTCCCTGATGGCCCAGTCTCCGAATGAGAAAGCTCAGGAAAGGCTTCTTTTAGGTTTTCTTGCCCTACAGGACCTCAGGCCCGAGCTTCCGCGCCTTGCTTTACCCGCCTTGGTCCTTTATGGGGAGGAAGATCTGCTTTTCCCCAAGCCCTATGCGCAAGCCTTGGCTGAGGCCCTTAGAGCGGAGCTTCAAGCCTTGCCTACGGGCCACGCGGCGTCCCTGGAGGATCCCCCTGCCTTCGCCCGTGCCGTGAGGCAGTTCCTGGAGGCAGTCCATGCTTAGCTACTTGGAAAGCGGTACCGGAACCCCGGTGGTTTTAGTCCACGGCAACTTTGCCTGCAAGGAATGGTGGCGGGAACTCTTGCAAGATCCCCCAGAAGGGGCCTGGCTCCTGGCCCCTGACCTGCCGGGCTTTGGTGAAAGCCCAGTTCCTGAGGATTTCTTCCCTTCCATCCCCGCCTACGCCAAAGCCCTTACAGACTTTCTGCGGCAAAAGGGGGTAGAGGAAGCCATCCTGGTGGGTCACTCCCTAGGGGGTGCGGTGGTTATGGAAGCGGCGGACGAGAAGACACCGGGGCTGGTCCTCCTCAACTCCGCCCCACCCTCGGGGTTGAAAACCCCAGAAGCCTATTACCCTATCCTGGAAAGCTACCAGTACAACCGGGAAGCCCTGTCCCAGGCCCTAGCTGCCATGGCCCCCACCCGTAGACCCCCCTGGTTCTCCGAGCTGGTGGAGAAAGCGCAAAGGATGCACCCCGCCCACTTCCAGGGCAATGCCCGGGCCCTGGCGGCGTGGCGGCTGGAAAGGGCGTACCCGGGGCCAGTTCTGGTGATCCACGGCGCCATGGACCCCCTCGTGAACCGGGCCCTGGCCGAGGAAACGGCGGCTTTCTTCCCCAAAGGTAGGCTTTTGATTCTAGAAAACATAGGCCACTCAGTGAATCTGGAAAATCCCGGGTTGCTAAAAGGCATCTTAGAGGACTTCCTCAAGGAGGTGCACGGTGAAATTCAAGGTGGGGGATAAAGCCAGCTACACCCAGACCATCTCCGAGGCCCACGTGGCCCTCTTCGTGGGAGCTGTGGGGGACACCAATCCCCTGCACGTGGACGAAGCCTATGCCCAAGGAAGCCGCTTTGGCCGGCGCATCGCCCAGGGGATCCTGGTGGCCGGGCTCATCTCCACGGTGATCGGCACCAAGCTGCCGGGAACGGGGGCCATCTACCTCTCCCAGACCCTGCGCTTCCTAAAGCCCACCTACCTGGGGGATACCATCACCGCCACCGCAACGGTGAAGGGAGTGCGGGAAAGGGAAAAGGGGGGATTCGTCCTCACCCTTGACACCGTGTGCGCAAACCAGCGAGGAGAAACGGTTATAGAAGGCGAGGCCGTGGTGCTTTACGAGGAACCTACGGGCGGAAGGCCCTAGGGAAAGGAGGCAAGTATGCGAAAAGCTGTGGGATTTTTGGTGCTCCTAGCAGGTCTGGCTTGGGCCCAGGTCCCCTTGAGGGTGGGGGTCATCCTCCCCCTCTCCGGGGCCTCTGCGGTTTCGGGTAAGGCAGCGCTGAACGGCATCCAGCTGGCCGCTGACGAGGCCAACGCCGCCGGTAAGGTGAGGCTGGAGCTGGTGGTGGTGGACGACGGCACCGACCCTGCCAAGGCGGTTCCTGCCTTCACCAAGCTCATGACCGTGGACAAGGTGGACATCGTGATCGGCGGCCTGGCCAGCGGCGTCACCTTCGCGCTCTCCGGCCCCGTGAAGCAGTACAGCCCCCTCTTCCTGGTTGTCGGAGCCGCCAGCTCGGTGGTGGAGCAGGCCTTTGAGGGATACCCTCTCTTTTTCCACTACCACCCCTGGGACTACCACAACGTGGCCGCCGCTTTGCAGTTCTTCCAGTACCTGAGCCGGGAACACGGAGCCAAGAAGGTGGCCATCCTCTACGAGGATGGGCCCTTCGGCTCCGCAGGCATCGGGGTCTACAAACAGCAGCTGGAAAAACTGGGCTACCAGGTACAGGCGGAACCCTTCAAAGCAGGAAGTGGGCAGTTTACCGCCATCCTGACCCGCTTCCGGGCCTTTGCTCCCGACATCCTCTACTGGATCGGATACGATGTCGACGCTCTACCCATCGCTACCCAGGCAAGGCAGGTGGGGCTCAGGCCCAAGCTCATCTATGGCGCTCCACCCTCCTGGCCCATCGGTTTTGAGAAAAACCCCCTTTCCAATGACATCGCTGGCATGACCGCCTGGTTACCCACGGTGGCCAACCCCGAATCCCGCCGCTTCGTGGAAGCCTACCGCAAGAAGTTCGGGGAAGTCACCGAGGAATATATGGCGCCCATGGGCTATACCATCGTCAGGAGCTTGGCCCTGGCGACGGAGAAGGCCGGTAGCACCGACAAAAACCGCATCGCCGAGGCCTTGGCTGGCCTAAAGATGCCCACGCCCTTTGGCCTCTTGTCCTTCAAGCCCTCGGACACGGGCCGCACCAAGTACCAAGGGTTCGGCCCCGAGATCTGGTTCCAGTTCCAGTATCTCCAGGGAAGCCGTCGGCCCGTTTTCCCCAAGGAAGTGGCCACAAGGCCCTTGCGCTACCCTGGGGAGTACTATCTCCGATAGGAGGCTTCTAGGAAGGCCATGGAGCTCCTGCTGCAAACCCTCCTAAACGGCCTCCTCATGAGCGGGGTCTACGCCCTGGTGGCCACAGGTCTGGCCCTTTCCCTGGGGGTGGTGGGGATCGTCAACTTCGCTCACGGAGAGTTCCTGATGATGGGCGCCTTTCTCTCCTACCTGCTTTTCGCCCACCGGGGGATGGATCCCCTCCTCTCCTTGGGTTTTGCCTTCCTCGCGGCTTTCATGGTGGGTGCCCTGACCTACCAAGGCTTGATCCGGCCGGTGTTGCGGGCCGCGGAACTCAACCAGATGCTCCTTACCTTTGGCCTATCCATCCTCCTGCAAAACCTCGCCCTCCTCCTATTTGGGGCCGACACCCGGGTGGTGGCCCCGCCTTACCAGGCCACCACCCTCTCCTTGGGTCCCTTTTTTCTGGGGGCTGTGCCCTTTGGGGCTTTCTTGCTTTCCCTTGCCATCCTCCTAATGCTCCAGGTCTTCCTTACCCGAAGCCGATTCGGCCTAGCCATGCGGGCCGTGTCCCAAAACCGCTTAGCCCCTGGCCTTTTGGGCATCGAAGCGGATAGGATCTACCTTCTGGCCTTTGGCCTTGCCGCTGCCCTAGCCGGGGTAGCCGGGGTGATGTTATCGGTGATGCTTTACGCCAGCCCCACCGTGGGTTTCGTCTTCACCCTGAAGTCCTTCGCCATCGTGGCCCTAGCCGGACTCGGCAACCTCAAGGGGGTGGTACCCGCTGCTCTCGTTCTAGCCACGGCCGAGGCCCTGGTAAGTACCTATCTACCGGGAGGAGGCGGGCTTGTGGAAGCGGTCTTCTTTCTGGTCCTGTTTCTAGCCCTAGTGGGCCGGGCCTGGAGGAAGGCATGAAGGGCTTTGGCCACTTCCCCTTGATCCTCCTCTTCCTCCTCCTCTTTGCCCTGCTACCTTTTCTTCCCTTCGGGGTTTGGCAGGCCTTTCTCCTGGACGTGGGCTTTTTCGTCCTCCTCTTCACCGCCCTGGCCCTTTCCTGGGACTTGGTGGCCCGGACGGGTCAGCTTTCCCTAGCCCACGGAGCGTTCTTTGGCTTGGGGGCGTATAGCGCCGGGCTTCTAGCTCCGCAAGTGGGTACCCTTCCCGCTCTCCTCTTGGGGGCCCTGACAGCGGGAGCCGGGGCCCTCGTCCTAGGGTCGGTGACCCTCCGCCTCCACGGCCTGTACTTCGCCATTGCCAGCCTGGCCTTCAGCGAGGTGTTGCGCACGCTTACCCTGAAGTTACCCTTTACTGGGGGACCCATAGGCCTCCCTGTGCCGCCTCCTTTTGCGGGAACCTGGCCTTTGGCCGCTTACTACCTGGGCCTCGGTGTTCTCCTCCTGGCCACGGCCCTAAGCCTTTGGGCGGAAAAGAGTTCATTTCGCCTTGCTCAAGCCGCCACCCGACAATCGGAGGCCGTGGCCCGGGTTTTAGGGGTGCGGGTGGTCCGGGTAAAACTTTGGTCCTTGCTCCTGGGGAGTTTGGTTGCCGGGCTTGCGGGTGGCGTCTACGGGATGAAGACCCTATTTCTCTCCCCTTACGATGCCTTTAGCCTGGGAAGGGCCGTGGAAGCCTTGGTCATCCCCATTTTTGGCGGCCTCTACACCACCTTGGGGCCCCTGGTGGGCGGGGTGGTGTTGGTAAGCCTCGAGCAGGCCCTCAGGCTTTGGATCAAAGAGGGTTACCTGGTGGTCTACGGAGCCATCCTCATCTTGGTCATTCTCTTTCTCCCCCGCGGACTGGTGGGGATACTGGGGAGGCGCCGTGGGTAACCTCTTGCAGGCGATGGGCCTAAGCAAGCGCTTCCTGGGGCTCCAGGCCCTAAAGGAGGTAAACCTCCACCTGAAGGAGAGGGAGATCCTGGCGGTGATCGGCCCCAATGGGGCGGGCAAAAGCACCCTTTTGAACCTTCTTTCGGGTCTAATAAGCCCCGACCGGGGCCGGATCCTCTTCCTGGGGCAAGACATCACCCACCTCCCTCCGGAAGCCCGCACCCACCTGGGCCTAGGGCGGGCCTTCCAGATCGTGCAGCCTTTTCCCGAGCTGACCGTGCGGGAGAACCTTCTGGTAGGGGCCCTCTTTGGCAAGCCAGGAACGTCCCGGAAGGAAGGGGAAGCCTGGGTGGAGGAGGTGTTGCGCCTCACGGGGTTGCAATCTCGGTCCGAAGCCTTAGCGGGGGATCTCACCCTTTTGGAGGATAAACGCCTGGAGCTGGCCCGCGCCTTGGCCACCCGGCCCAAGGTTCTCCTCCTGGACGAGGTGATGGCTGGCCTCCGCCCCAAGGAGGCCGAGGAGGCGGTGGCGCTGGTGCGACGGATCCGCGACGCCGGTGTTTCCATCCTGTTCATCGAACACCTCATGTCGGTGGTGCGGGCCTTGGCCGACCGGGTGGTGGTTTTGGACTACGGAGAGGTGATCGCTGAGGGCACCTATCAGGAGGTGGCCCAAGATCCGAGGGTGCGGGAAGCATACCTGGGGAGGGGAGCGTGAAACTCAAAGTAGAGGGCTTGGAGACCGGTTATGGCAAGGCCCAGGTACTCTTCGGACTAGATCTGGGGGTCGAGGAAGGGGAGCTCGTGGCCCTCCTTGGCGCCAATGGGGCCGGCAAAACCACCTTGCTCCGGGCCATCTCCGGGCTGATCCCGCCCTGGCGGGGAAAGGTCCTTTGGGATGGGGAGGACCTCCGGAGGTTTTCCCCAGCCCGGCGGGCCCGGCTTGGTCTCGGCCATGTACCGGAAGGCCGGCAACTCTTTCCCCTGATGACCGTGGAGGAAAACCTCCGTCTAGGGGCTGCTTTTCTGGCCCCGGAAAGGGAGAGGGAGGGTTTTGAACGGGTCTTTGCCCTCTTCCCCCGTCTATACGAAAGGAAGAGGCAGCTGGCAGGTACCCTCTCCGGGGGGGAACAGCAGCTGCTGGCCATCGCCCGGGCCCTCATGGGCTTTCCCAAAATCCTCCTGGTGGATGAGCCCTCCCTAGGACTCGCCCCCCGCCTAGCCGAGGAGGTGCTCCTCTCCCTCAAGCACGTAGCGGAAGAAGGGGTGGGGGTGTTGCTGGTGGAGCAGAACGTGGCCCTTTCCCTCGAGGTGGCGGCCAGGGCCTACGTGCTGGAGCATGGGCGTATCGTGCTCCAGGGTCCGTCCCATGTGGTGTTAGAAGATTCCCGGGTCCGGGAAGCTTACCTAAGTCTCTAAACTATTCCTAAACGGGTATCCGATGAGGCCTTTTGCTAGAAAAACCGTCCTGATCACCGGCGCAGGAAGCGGTATCGGCCTAGCCCTAGCCCGGGCCTTCGCCCAAGAAGGCGCCAAGGTGCTGTTGCATGACCTTAAAGACGCCTCCGCCTTGGCAGCGGAGCTAGGCGGGGTATTTCTCCAGGCCGACCTCTCCGACCCCCAGGCCGTAGAGGAGCTAGGGAGGGAAGCCGCCCGGCAGGGGGTGGACATCCTGGTCAACAACGCGGGCTTCCAGCACATCGACCCGGTGGAGGACTTTCCCCTAGAGACCTGGCAAAGGATGCTCCAGGTGATGCTCACCGCCCCCTTCCAGCTCATCAAGGCCCTCCTCCCGGGGATGAAGGCCAAGGGCTGGGGGCGGATCTTGAACATCGCCAGCGTCCACGGCCTGGTGGCAAGCCCCTACAAGTCCGCCTACATCTCCGCCAAGCACGGGCTTTTGGGCCTCACCAAGACCGTGGCCCTCGAGGCGGGCCCCTTTGGCGTCACCGTGAACGCCATCGCCCCCGCTTACGTGCGCACCCCCTTGGTGGAGAACCAGATCGCCGACCAAGCCCGCACCCTGGCCATTTCCGAGGGCGAGGTGGTGGAAAAGGTCTTCCTGGCCCAGGCGGCCATCAAGCGCCTCATCGAGCCGGAAGAGATAGCCGAACTGGCCCTTTTTTTGGCCTCGGAAAAGGCCTCGGCCATCACGGGGGCTGTCTTCCCCATAGACCTGGGCTGGACCGCCCGCTAGCCCCGCACCGCCCGTAGGGGAAGCCCCTTCTCCCTGGCCCAAGATTCCCACTCCCAAGCGGCCTTCTCCTTAAGAAAGGCCCGCAGCCGCTCGTAGGCCGGATTTCCGGGCTCCGCCAGGTTGAAGGCCGCGGGAAGGAGTTCGGGGAGTCCAGCTTCCTGACAAAATTGGACCCATAGATGGGGCTCCAAGGCCGCCAGGGCCACCTTTCCCTCCCGGGCAGGATAGACCCCATAACAGAGAACGGAGCCGTCCAGAAAGGGAATGGGGGGATAGGCCATGGCCTTGACCGCCTCGGAAAGGGCCACCTCGTATACCCCGCCCCCTAGGAGGAGCCCCTTGAGCGCCGCCAAGGCCAGAGCGTAGGCCCCGGCCAGATCGGCAAACTGGAAGGACTGCCAGGGAAAGCGCCCGAGGAGCCCCGCCTCCGCCAAATAGGTGAGATCGTGGCCCGGGTCCGGGGAATTGGGATAGCCCCGAAGCCGGGCGTAGACCAGGCGGGGGTTGACAGCAAGGAGCACCTCCGGGCCCAGGCCCAGGCGCTCCATGACCCCCGGGCGGTTGGACTCTAGGAGGATGGCGGCCTCGGCTGCCAGGGCCATAAGCCTTTCCCGGCCCGCCTTCTCCTTAAGGTCCAGGACCAAAACCTCCTTGTTGCCGTTCAAAAAGCGGTAGGTCCCCAGGGCCCAACCCCTTAGGGGATCCCCTTGCGGAGGCTCCACCTTGAGGACCGGGAAGCCCAGATCGGCCAGGAGCTTTCCCGCCAAAGGCCCGGGGAGGAGCCGGGTCAGGTCCAAAACCTTACCTGGGGGCCATGCGCAAGGCGCCATCCAGGCGGATCACCTCCCCGTTCAGCATGGGGTTTTCCAAGATGTGTAGGACCAAGGCCGCGTACTCCTCCGGCCGCCCCAAGCGCCTGGGAAAGGGCACCTGTTCTATCAAGGAAGCCTTAGCCTTCTCCGGAAGGCCCTGAAGGAGGGGGGTGTCGAAGAGGCCGGGGGCTACGGTCACCACCCGGATCCCCCAGTCCGCCAGCTCCCGGGCCGCGGGGAGGGTCAGACCCACCACCCCCCCCTTGCTGGCGGCGTAGGCCACCTGGCCCACCTGACCCTCAAAGGCGGCCACGCTGGCGGTGTTCACCACCACACCCCTTTGCCCCTCGGCATCAGGAGGATTCTCCTTCATGGCCCAGGCGGCTAGGCGCAGGATGTTGAAGGTGCCCATGAGGTTCACCTCCACCACCTTGCGGAAGGCTTCTAGATCGTGAGGGCCTTCGCGCCCCAATACCTTGCGGGCCAAACCGATTCCCGCCGCATTCACCACCGCGAAGAGGGGCGCCTGGGAAGCGGCCAGCTCCACTGCCCGTCTGGCGTCCTCCTCCCGGGTCACATCCCCCTCCAGGTAGGTTATGCCCTCCTCCTCCCCACACTTGAGGTCCAGAACCACCACCCTATAGCCCCGATCCCGCAAGGCCAGGGCCGCTGCCCTACCAAGCCCCGAGGCCCCGCCCGTCACCAAGGCGCTTCTTTCCATACCCACCCCCTAAATCCTCTGGATGACGGTGGCCGTGGCCTGCCCGTGGCCGATGCACATCACCTGCAGGCCAAACTCCCCCCCGGTGCGCTCCAGCTCGTAAAGGAGCTTGGTCATGAGGATAGCCCCCGTGGCCCCCAGAGGATGGCCGTGGGCGATGGCCCCGCCATTGGGGTTCACCTTTTCGGGGTCGGGAGCGAACTCCCGCAGGAAGGCCAGGACCACGCTGGCAAAGGCCTCGTTGATCTCGATGACATCCAGGTCCTTAATGGATAGGCCCGCCTTCTCAAGGGCTCTTTTGGCGGCAGGGATCACCTCCAGTAGCTGCAGGGTGGGATCCCCGGCCACCACCACCCGGGCCAGGAAACGGGCCCGGGGGCGAAGGCCCAAGGCCAGGGCCTTTTCCTGGTCCCCCAGGAGAAGGGCCGCTGCCCCGTCGGAGATCTGGCTGGAGTTGCCGGCGGTCACCACCCCATCCTCCCGGAAGACAGGCTTTAGAGCCAGCATCTTCTCGTAGTCCACGTCAAAGCGGACCCCCTCATCCCGGTCCAGAAGGAAGGGCCTTCCCTCCCCGTCCACCCCCTCCAAAGGAAGGATCTGGGACCGGAAACGGCCCTCCTGGATGGCCCGGGCTGCCCGCTTGTGGGAAAGGTAACCCCATTCGTCCAGCTCCTCCCGGCAGAAGCCGTACTGCTGGGCGATGCGCTCGGCGCTCTCCCCTTGGTGGACGAGCTCGTAACGCTGGAAAAGGGCCGGGTTTAAGGTGTGGAAGCCTCCCCCGATGTCGGAGAACATGGGGGCCCGGGTCATGCTCTCCACCCCGCCGGCGATGGCGAAGTCCAAATCCCCAGCGGCTATAGCCTGGGCGGCGAAGTGGACCGCCTGCTGGCCCGAGCCGCACATGCGGTTTAAGGACACCGCGGGCACCTCCTTGGGCAGGCGGGAAAGGAGCACGGCAAGCCGCCCTATGTTGGCCCCTTGCTCCCCGGTTTGGGTCACGCAACCCGTGACCACGTCCCCGATGAGGCCGGGGTCGATACCCGTACGCTCAAGAAGGGCATCTAACACCTGGGCGTATAGGGCATCGGGCCGCCACTCGCGCAAAGCCCCATTCCGCTTGCCGATGGGGGTACGCACCGCCTCGAGGATCACCGGTTCTGCCATATCCGCCTCCTTGCCAGCTCCCGTAGGATGATGAGCCTCTGGATCTCGGAGGTTCCCTCGTAGATCTGGAGCACCTTGGCGTCACGGTACAGCTTGGCCAAGGGGTACTCCTCGCTGTAGCCGTTGCCGCCAAAGACCTGGAGGGCCTCGGACACCCCCCGCACCGCGGCATCGGCGGCGAAGGCCTTGGCCGTGGCCGCTTCTAAGGCGTTTTCCTCCCCCTCTTCCGCCCGCTCGGCGGCCTTTAGGGTGAGGAGGCGGGCGGCCTCCAGGTCCATGTGCATCTCCGCCAGCTTGAACCCCACCCCCTCATGCTCCAAAAGGGGTTTGCCAAAGGCCTCCCGCATGGCGGCGTAGGCCAAGGCCTCGTCCAAGGCCCTTTGCAAAAGCCCCACCGCCAAGGCGGCCACCATGGGCCGGGAACGGTTGAAAACCTGCATGGCCAGGGAAAAGCCTTCCCGGGCGATCAGGCCCTCCTCGGGTACGAAGGCCCCGTCCAGGTACACCTCCGCCGCCGGGGAAGCCCTCTGCCCCAGCTTGGGCAAAGGGGGCCCCACCTCCACTCCCACCCCCCGCTCCACCAAGAAGGCGGCGATCCCTTCCCGCCCTTCCGCCACCTTGGCGAAGACCACGAAAAAGGCCGCCTCCGGGGCATGGCTGATCCAGGTCTTGCGCCCGTGGAGGCGGTACCCCCCCGCCACCTTTTCCGCCCGGGTGCGGATGGCGGCCACGTCCGAGCCGGCATGGGGTTCGGTGAGGGCATAAGAGGCCACCTCCTCCTTGAGCCGGGGGAGGAAGCCCCGGGCGTAGGGGCTTCGGGAGAGGAGGAGGGCGTCGGCCACCAGGTTGTTGAGGAGCAAGGCCGCCGCTACCCCAGTGCAGGCATAGGCCAGCTCCTCCGCCACCAGGGCCAAGGCCCTTGGCCCAAGCCCGGCCCCGCCCAGCTCTTCCGGCACCAAGAGGACCGGAAAACCAAGCCCCGCCGCCTCCCGAAAGAGGGGCCAGGGGAAGCGAGCCTCCTGGTCCAGGAGCCTGGCCTGGGGAAGGATGCGCTCCCGGGCAAAGCGGCGGGCCAGTTCCTGAACAGGTTTATCCAGGTCCAAGGGAACCTCCAGGAAAAGTTTACCCGGTGCAAAACCCTAAGGCAACCGCCCTCTCTTTTCCTTCTTAAGGTACATGAGCCCATCGGCCGCCTCGAGGGCTTGCAGAAGCTCCCTGCCCTCCACCGGGCAGAAGCCCACGGAAACCGAAGGGAACCGGGCGTGAACCCGGGCCTCCAAGGAGGCACCATCCCTTAGGCCCAGGTGCAGGCCCACAAACTCGTCCCCACCTACCCGGTACAGGGCATCCCCCTCCCTCACCTCCTCCCGCAGAATCTGGGCGAAGCGGAGCAGATGGGCATCCCCGGCCTGGTGCCCCTCCCGGTCGTTTACGGCCTTGAGGTTATCCAGGTCCCAAAGGGAAAGCACCAGGGAAAGCCCTTCCCGGGCCGCCAGGGCTTGGAGCCTGGAGAAGTCCCGCTCCAAGGAACGCCGGTTGGCCAGGCCCGTGAGAGGGTCGGTGAGGGCCTCACTCTGGATGAGGCTTTGCAGGGCCTGAAGGCGCTGGATCATGGCCGCCACGCTCAAGCCCCCGATGCCCGCCAAAAGCCCCCCCGCCGCCACCAGGAAACGGGTCTCCTCCTGGGGCCAAGGGGCCAGGAGCCCAAAGGCCAATCCCAGCCCAAGCCCGGGCCAGCCGGCAAAGGCGGCGAAGGCATAGGCCCCCACGGTGTAAAAAGCCATCACCCCAAGGCGCCAGTCCTCCCCGGAAAGCCCGCGTACCACCACCTCCGGTGGGGCCACCAGGCTCATAAGGGAGGTCAATAAGGCCACCCCCAGGTGCAAGGCCACCGCCAGGCGGTCCTTACCGGTAACCTTACCCAAGGTATAGGCGAAAACAAGGCTCCCCCAGTAGAGGGCCGTGGCCCAGTACATCACCCGGTCCCCATAGAGGGCCACAACGGGGATCCACACCGCAGGAAGCAAGGCCAGACGCCAGTAGAGGCCAACAAGACCCGCCCAGATCCCAGGGGCCATGCCGCATTCTAATGGTTTCAAAAGCCGCCAGGAGAGCCAGCTTGACTTTGCCCCTTCCACCCTGGACGATGAGAGGGATGGATAGCCGGCGCATTCGCAACTTCTCCATCATCGCTCACGTGGACCATGGGAAGTCCACCCTGGCGGACCGCATCCTGCAGCTGACCCATGCGGTGAGCGAACGGGAGATGCGGGAGCAGTTTCTGGACTCCCTGGAGCTGGAGCGCGAGCGGGGCATCACCATCAAGGCCAGCGCCGTGAGGGTGGAGTACCAGGCCAAAGACGGCCAGGCTTATGTCTTTAACCTCATTGACACGCCAGGCCACGTGGATTTCACCTATGAGGTTTCCCGGGCTTTGGCGGCGGTGGAAGGGGTTTTGTTGGTGGTGGATGCCAGCCAAGGGGTGGAGGCCGAAACCTTGGCCAAGTTTTACATGGCCCTGGAGCACGGCCACGTGATGATCCCCGTCATCAACAAGATCGACCTCCCCAACGCCAGGCCCCTGGAGGTGGCCCTAGAGGTGGAGGAGGTCTTGGGCCTTCCCGCCGACGAGGCCATCTTCGCCTCGGGGAAAACCGGGGAAGGGGTGGAGGAGATCCTCGAGGCCATCGTGACGCGCATCCCCCCACCCCAAGGAGACCCCGAAGCCCCCTTAAAGGCCCTCATCTTTGATTCCCTTTACGACGCCTACCAGGGGGTGATCCCCTACCTCCGCCTGTTTGAGGGCCGGGTGCGCCCGGGGGACCGGATCCGCATCTACTCCACCGGCAAGGAGTTCACCGTGGATAAGGTGGGGATCTTCACCCCCCAAGGGCTCATCTCCGTGGAGGAGCTCACCGCCGGGGAGGTGGGTTGGCTTGTCGCCGCCATCCGGGATATCCACGACGTCCAGGTGGGGGATACCATCACCCACGCCCATAGGCCCACGGACGCCCCTTACCCTGGCTTCCGCCCCGCCAAGCCCGTGGTCTTCGCCGGGCTTTATCCCGTGGACTCCGGGGACTATAACAGGCTGCGGGACGCCCTGGAAAAGCTTAAGCTCAACGACGCCGCCCTTTCCTTTGAGCCGGAGACCTCCACCGCCCTGGGCTTTGGCTTCCGCTGCGGTTTCCTAGGGCTTCTCCATGCGGAGATCGTGCAGGAGAGGTTGGAGCGGGAGTTCGGACTGGAGCTCATCGCCACCGCCCCCAGCGTGGTCTACAAGGTGCGCCTGAAGGACGGGGAGGAGATGGAGGTGCTAAACCCAGCCGACCTCCCCGACCCCACGAAGATAGAGGAGATCCTCGAGCCCTACGTGAAGCTCACCGTCTTTACCCCCGAGGAGTACGTGGGAGCCATCATGCAGCTGGTGCAGGAAAAGCGGGGGCGCCTGGTGAACATGACCTATCTTCCCGGAGAAACCAAGAGGGTGGAACTGGTCTACCAGGTGCCCTTTGCCGAGATCCTCTACGACTTCCACGACCGGCTAAAGAGCCTCTCCCGGGGCTATGCCTCCATGGACTACGAGCAGATGGGCTACCAGCCCGGGGACCTGGTCAAGGTCAACGTGCTGGTGCACGGGGAACCCGTGGATGCCCTCACCTTTATCGCCCACCGGGACAAGGCCTACGCCATGGCCCGGGCCATGGTGGACAAGCTGGCGGAGGTCATCCCCCGTCAGCTCTTTGAGGTGCCCATCCAGGCGGCCATCGGGGGGAAGATCATCGCCCGGGCCACGGTGAAAGCCCTGAGGAAGGACGTGCTGGCCAAATGCTACGGTGGGGACGTAACCCGGAAGAAGAAGCTTTTGGAAAAACAAAAGGAAGGAAAGAAGCGGCTCAAGGCCATCGGCAAGGTGGAGGTTCCCCAGGAGGCCTTCCTGGCGGTGCTTTCGGCGGGGAGGAATGAGCCTTAGGGCAAGGCTGGCCCTGGTCATCGCCTTTCTAGCCTTTCTGCCCAACCTGGTCCTAGCCCTCACCCTAGGCCTCATGGGGAATGGTCCATGGCTCCCCTTGGTGCTCTGGCTTCTCCTCATCGCCCTGGTTTCCGGAGCCGTGGGGTATCTCCTGGCCCGGAGCCTGCTCCGGCCCCTGGAGGAGCTCACCCGCACCCTGGCCTACCTCTCCCTGAAGGAGGGCCCGGTGAGCGAGCTGAGGCTTCCTGCCCCCAAGGAACCTCCGCCCAGGGAGATCGCCCTCCTCCGCACCCGCTTCGGGGAGCTTCTTCAACGCCTGCAACGCCTGATGGAGGCCAGGGAGGCCTTTTACGGGGCCCTGGCCCACGACCTCAAGACCCCCCTCCTTTCCGCCATCCGCGCCCTGGAGTACCTGGAAAGGGCCGACCACCTGGGCCGCGAAAAGCGGGTGGAGCTCCTTTTAGCCCTGAGGCGAGAGTTGACCCAGGCCCACCTCCTGGTGGAAAACCTCCTGGCCCTCTCCCGCCTCGAGGCCCGCCCCCCCCAGCGGGAAACCCTAAACCTCAGGGCCTTGGCCGAGGATCTCCTGTTGCGGTATGGGGAAGAGGCCAAGAGGCGGGGAATCGCCTTGAGGGTAGAGGGGGCAGGCGTGGCCCGGGGGGAGAGGCTCCTTGTGGAACGGGCCCTGGCCAATCTCCTGGGCAATGCCCTGCGCCACGCCAAGACCCAGGTGCGCATCCGGGTGGAAGAGGGAGCCATGCAGGTGGAGGACGACGGGGAAGGGCTTCCCCTGCCCCTCGAGGCCCTGGCCCAGCCCTTCCGCCAAGGGCAGGGCATACGGGGAAGCTCAGGGCTCGGCCTTTACACCGCCAAGCGGGTGGCCGAGGCCCACGGGGGGAGGCTCTTAGCCTGCAAAAGTCCCTTGGGCGGAGCGTGTTTGCGCTTGGAACTCCCCTCCGCCAGGGAGCTTTAGTCCATAACCGGAGGAATCTGCCGCACCCAGAGGATGTAGGAGAGGTGCTCCAGGTACCTCAGGGGAACCTCGGAAAGGGGCCGGTCCACCTCCAGGCTCATCATGGCCTCCCCACCCCGCTTCTTGCGGCTTACCGTGAGGTAGGCGATGTTGACCTCGTCATCGGCCAGGATCCGGGCCACCCGGGCCACCACGCCCGGGGTATCCACGTTGCGGATGACCAAGGTGGGAGCGGCCCCAGTGATACGCACCTCAAAGCCATCCAGGTCAAAGATGCGCACCAACCCCCCTCCCAGGGAACTACCCGTAACGGTGATGCGCTCCCTCTCCCCCTCTAGGACCATGCGCACGGTGTTGGGGTGCACATCCCCTAGCTCCACCTCCTTGAAGACCACTTCCACCCCTTCCCCTTCCGCCAGGCTCAAGCTTTCCTTAAGCCTTTCGTCGTCGGGCTTGAAGCCCAAGACCCCTGCCACCAGGGCCAGGTGGGTGCCGTGGCCCTTTCCCGTTTTGGCAAAGGAACCGTGCAGGCCAAACTCCACCCGCCTGGGCCTTTCCCCCAAGAGGTGGCGGGCCAAAAGGGCCAGGCGGCAGGCCCCGGCGGTGTGGCTGGAGGAAGGCCCCACCATCACCGGGCCGACCATGTCTAAAAGACCCATGCTTGTAGAATAACCCCATGCGCACGTTCCTGACCCGGGCCATCGGCCTCCTCTTGGCCGTGGGGCTCCCGGTTCTGGGCCAAAGCCTGGGGGTCCCGAAGGAGGTCCAGGTGGGGCGGTCCGTGGTCCTGGAGGGTAGGGACCTGCCCGAGGGGCGCTTCCCCCTGGTGCTGGAGGGACCAGAAGGGCAGCAGACCCTGGAGGTGGAGGTCCAGAAGGGAAGGTTCCAGCTAGAGCTAAGCCCCAAGGCCCCCGGGGAATACCGCGTCCGACTTTCCCTTCCCGCCGGTGCCTTGGAAGCCCGCTTCACCGCCCTTGCCCCCACCACCCCTGAGCTGACCCAGGAAGGCCTTAAGCTCCCCTGGGGCCTCCTAGCCCTGCCCCCGGGGGACTGGTTGGGCCCCTTGGTCCAGGGGGATAAGGTGTTCGTGGCCCAGGGGCTTTTGGTGGTGGAAACCAGCCTCAAGGGGGAAACCCTGTCCTTCCACTTCGCCCCGGCCCGCATCCTGGCCCTCCGCCCAGGCCCCGAGGTCCTCCTACAGGGGGACTGGGTCCTGCCCATCCCCTTCCCGCGGCTGCCCTTTGAGGGCCATGGGGAGGACCTACAAACCCTAGGCTCCCTCCTCCAGGCCCTCAACCCGCCTAAGCCTTGGCCTTACTTCGCCTACTGGACCCAAGACCCCGCCACCCTCACCCCGGAGGACCTGGAGGCCTATGGCCAGGACCTCCTGGCCCGGGGCCACAGGCCGGAACTCCTCTTCGGCCAGGCGGAGGTGGCCCGCATGGCCGAGGCCTCCCGCTCTTTACGGCAGAAGGATCCCGAAAAGGCCCTTCTCCTGGCCCAGACCCTTCTCCGCTACACTCCCCTTTTCCCCGGCTCGTTGGCCTTTTTTAGGGAAACGGCCCTGTACCTCGAGGCCCAGGGGTACCCTGCCCAGGCCTTGCGCTTCCGCGAAGCAGAGAAACTCCTAAGAGCCTGGCTTCCCCCGCAGCTTACCCTGCTTCCCCCTGCCCTTTGGACCCTGGGCCTGGCATACCTGGCCCTCATGCTCTACCTCTTCCTCTTCTACCTACCTGCCCAGTTAAAGGACCTGAAGCCCCTTGGCGGCTACCTGGGCGGATTCTGGAAGCACCCACTCCTACGCTTCAGGCACCTCCACCTGGCCTACGCCAGCCTGGGGGAACGGGTGCTGGCCCTGGCCCTCTTCCTAGCCCTTGGCCTGGGCCTCCTCCTGCAGGGACTGGACGCCCGGGTGCGGGGGGAGCTTTTCGCCCCCCCCTTGGACCAGGGGACCCTCCGCACCCAAAAAGCCCAGGACTGGCTCCGCACCCTGCCCCCTACCCCTGAGGCCAAGGCCCTTCTGGGCTACGCCCTTCTGACGGAGGCCCCTAAGGAGGCCCTGGGCCTCCTGAAGGAAGCCTCCTTGCCCTTCGCCTTGGCCCTCAGGGGGGACGAGGCCTCCTTGGCCCAAGCCTACCGCCAGGCTCCCCTCGAGGGCCCCATCCGCACCGCCTTGCACCTGGGCCAGGACCCCTGGGGAGCCAGGGAGCCAGGCCCCACCTTCCGGACCCTTTACCTGGCCCTCCTCCAGGTGGAGCTCAGGCGCCTCCAAGAGGATCCGCTCCGGGGGTTTTTGCGCCTGGGCATCCCCCTTCCCGAAAGGACGAAGCCCTGGATCTTCGCTGGCTTTGGCCTCCTCCTCCTCTACCACCTCCTCACCTTCCTGCTGCCCCGGCGCAGGGCCCCGGTCCCCCTCTCCTGGGCCCTGGGGGTACGCCTTCTGGTGCCGGGAAGTCTGGGGTTCTCCTCCGGGCTGGGCCTTGTCCTCCTCCTCCTGGCCGCCTACGGGCTTTTTGCCGTGCTGGAGGGCCAGACGCCCACCTTCCTGATCCTGGCCTATGGGCTCCACCTCCTGGCGCTGGTCCTTAGCCTAAGGAGGCCCGCATGATCCTTCCCCCCATCCCCACCCCCTTTGACCGGGAGGGCCGCCTGGATGCGGAGGCCTTTCGCCCACTGGCGGAAGCCCTAGAACCCTTGGTGGATGGGTTCCTCATCTACGGCTCCAACGGGGAAGGCGTCCACCTGACCCCGGAGGAAAGGGCCAGGGGGCTCCGGGCCCTAAAGCCCCGGAAACCCTTCCTGGTGGGCCTCATGGAGGAAACCCTACCCCAGGCGGAGCGGGCCCTCCTCGAGGCCCAGGAAGCGGGGGCCATGGCCCTCTTAGCCACCCCACCCCGGTACTACCACGCCAGCCTGGGCCAGGGGCTGGTGGCCTACTACCAGGCCCTGGCGGAGAGGATGCCCGTGTTCCTTTACCACGTGCCCCAGAACACCAAGGTGGACCTCCCCCTTGCCGCGGTGGAGAGCCTGGCCCAGCACCCCCGGATCCTTGGGATCAAGGACTCCAGCGGGGACCTCTCCCGTCTGGCCTTTTACCAGGCCCACCTGAGGGATTTCCGGGTCTTCACCGGCCACGCCCCCACCTTCCTGGGGGCTTTGGCCCTGGGAGCCGAAGGGGGCATCCTGGCCGCGGCCAACCTGGCCCCTAGGGCCTACCGGGCCCTCGTGGAAGCCTTCCGCAGCGGACAGTTGGCGAAGGCCCAGGCCCTGCAAAAAGGGCTCTTCCCCTTAGGGAACCTCCTCTCCCAGGGAGGGGTACCCCTCCTCAAGCAGGCCCTACGCCACCTGGGCCTGCCTGCAGGGTACCCCAGGCCCCCCTATCCCACGGAAAGCCCCCTTTGGCCCAGATTCCTTCCGGTTCTGGATAGGCTAAAGGAAGAGGGGTGGATCCTATGAGAAAGGCTTCCCTGCTAGCCTTGGCGCTAAGCTTTCTGGCTGCCTGCGCACCCCAAGCCCTTACCCCGGAAGCCCGTTTCCTAGGAGCGGAGATCCGGGGTTTTGAGCTTAGCCCGGAACCCGCCCTCCTCCTGGGGGTAAGGGTGGGGTTCCAAAACCCCAATCCCTTCCCCCTGCCCCTTGCCACCTTCGGCACCCGGCTCCGGGTGGGGGAGGTGACGGTGCCCCTGGACCTCAGCCTACCCCCCGGAAGGAAAGAGGAGGTCCTCCCCGTTCGGCTTACCCCCAAGGGGGCCTTGTCCACGGCCCAGGCCCTCCTTTCCCGGGAGGGGGTGGAGGTGGCCCTGGAGGGCCGCACCCTAGGCCAAGCCCTCACCTTCTTCCGCACCCGGCTGGCCTTTCCCTTGGAACCCCTTAGGGTGCGCCGGGCAGGGGTGAACTTCTTCTTGGAAAACCCCAATCCCCTTCCCCTCAAAGTGGAAGGGAATCTGGTCCTCCTGGGGCAAAGCTTCCGGGTCCAGGTAGACCTGCCAGCGAAAGGGGAAGGGAGGCTCCAGGTGGTGGGCTTCAGGCCGGGTCTGGAAAGGGGCGCGGGAAGACTAGAGCTTACCCTCGAGGTCCCAGGTTTCTTCCGCCAGCAGCTGGTCCTGCCCCTTTAGAGCTTGAAGCCCAAGGGCAGAAGCTCCCCCAGGGTCTTCACCACATAGCCCTCGGGCCCGTGCATCACCACCTCGGTCCCGGGGGTGCCAAACTCCAAGAGCACCTGGCGGCACCCCCCGCAAGGGGGGATGGGCCCTTTGGGGCTATAGACGTGCACCCGGTCTATGCGCCTTTTCCCCGCCAGGACCATGGCCGCCACCGCATTCCTTTCCGCACACTGGGAGAGGGGAAAGGAGGCGTTTTCCACGTTGACCCCAAGAAAGCTCTCCCCTTCCGCCTCCACCAAGGCCACCACGGGAAAGTGGGAGTAGGGAGCGTAGGCCCTTTCCAGGTGGGCTACGAGAACCTCCCTAACCCTCTCCATGCTCCACCAGCCTTTCCACCCGCACCCGTTCTATGCGGCGCTGGTCGGCGCTTTCCACCACAAAGCGGAACCCCTGCCACTCTACGCTCTCCCCCACGCTGGGGATGCGGCCAAACTGCTCGTAGAGGAAGCCGGAAAGGGTGTCGTACTCCCCTTCGGGAAGCTCCACCCCCAGGGCCTCGGAAACCTCGTCCACGGGGGTTTGGGCCTGGATGGAAAGGGAGCCGTCGGGAAGGCGGCGGATGGCCGCATCCTCCGGCTCGTCGGTTTCGTCGTAGATCTCCCCCACGATCTCCTCCATCACGTCCTCCATGGTGACCAGGCCTGCCGTACCCCCGAACTCGTCCACCACGATGGCCATGTGCACCTTGCGCCGGCGAAGCTCCCGGAGAAGCGTCCAGGCATCCATGTTCTCGGGAACGAAATAGGGAGGGTGGGCAATGGAGGCCACGGTACGCCCCCTAAGGTCCTCCTCGCAGTAGTAGTCCAGGAGGTCCTTGGCGTAGGCCACGCCCACGATGTGGTCCACGCTTTCCTTATAGACGGGGACCCGGCTGTAGCGGTGCTCACGGAAGAGGTGGAGGAACTCCTCCAGGTTGGCCTCGGCCTCGATGGCCACCATCTCCACCCGGGGGGTCATGATCTCCCGCACCGGGGTTTCCTCCAGCTCCAGGATGGAGTGGATCATCTCCTCCTCCTGGGCCTCAATGGTTCCCGATTCCTCCGCCCCGGCCAGGATGAGCTTAAGCTCGTGCTCGGAAACCAAAGGCGTATCCCGGGGCTCGAGGCCCAACACCCTGAGGACAAGACCCGAAACCAGGCTGAAGAACCGGCCCACCGGGTAGAGGAGGATGGAGAAAAGGTAGATGGGCCAGGCGGCCACCCGGGCCAAGGGAACGGCATGGTGGACGGCGATGGACTTGGGGGTGATCTCCCCAAAGAACAGGATGAGGAAGGTCATGGCCCCGGTGGCCACCCCCACCCCCAGGGAACCGAAGGCCTGGGTGGCCAGGTCCGTCACCAAGGCGGTGGCGGCGATGTTCACCAGGTTGTTGCCCACCAAAATGGTGGTGAGGAAACGGGTGATGTCCTGGGAAAGGAGCCGGAAGGGCCCCCCTTGGGTTTCCGCAAGCTCCCTTACCTTCCAGGGGTAAAGGGTGGTGAGAGCCGTTTCGCTGGCGGAGAAGAAGGCGGAAAGGGCCAGGAGAAGGACCAAAAGAAAAAGGTCCCCAGGGCTTGGGGTTTGGGACTGGGCCAGGGCTACGCTACCGAAGGGCAGGAAGAAGAGCCACCGACTGGGAGGTCTGTCCATATCACCTTCCGCCATTGTACACCATGGGAAAGTGTGGGGCAGGCCTAGGTTTTTATTGATTTCCGTGTATAGTTGAAAGGTATGAATGGTCCTCCTGCCCCCCTGGTGGAAGAGCTTTCCCGGCTGGGCTACACCTTGATGCGCCTTCTCCTTGCCCGCGCCAAGGAAACCTTCACCCAAGAAGGCCTCTCCCTCCTCCAGGCGGAGGTGCTCCGCCTGGTTAAGGAAGGGATCCAGCTTCCCTCCCGTTTGGCGGAGCACCTCGAGGTCCTTCCCTCCCAGGTCTCCCACCTCCTGGCCTCCATGGAAGAAGCCGGCCTCCTCAGGCGCCAGCCCGACCCCGAGGACCGCCGTAGGGTGCTTCTGCGCCTCACCCCCAAGGGGGAGGCGGTGCAAAAGCGCCTGCAAGAGGCCTGGCTAAGGGCCTATGGCCAGCACCTGGCCCGCCTTTCCCCGGAGGAACTGAACCTCTTCCGCAACCTGCTGCGCAAACTCACGGAGGTGGAAGGTGCCTAGGCTCCTGAGCCTATTCCTCCTCTTCCTTCCCGCCTTAGCCCAAGGCGCCCTAGCCCCCTTGCGAAACCACCCCCTAGCCCTCCAGGCCCAGGCGCTTCTGGACGCTGCCGCCAAGGGCTTGGAGGCCCAATCCTACCCCCTGGCCCTGAACCTCCAGGGGAACTACGCCCGGCTGGGCTACGAGTGCACCCCTTCCTCCCTGTGCTCAAGCCTGCCCGGCACCGCCGGGAGCCTCACCCTGGCCCTGGTCCTCACCCCCTTCCCCTATGGCGACACCCAAGACGCCCAAAAGCGGGCTAGGATCGCCTACCGGCGGGCGGAGCTCGCTTACCGCAAGGCCCTCACCGCCCTTCAGGCCCAGGCGGTGGCCGCATACGGTCGTTACCAGCTGGCCCTCTTGGGGGAAAAACTGGCGCAAAAAGGGTGGGAGCTGGCCCAGGCGGCCCTCGAGGCGGCCAGGAAGCGCCAGGCCAACCCCAAGGAACTCCGGGAGGCGGAACTGGCCCTGAAGGAAGCAGAAAACCGTCTCCTGGAAGCCCAAAGGAGCGTGGAGCTGGCCAGAAAAGGGGCAGAGGGCCTGGTGGACCTCACCAAGCCCCTCCCCGAGATCCCCCCACCTCAGGGCACCACCCCCCTGGTCCTGGAAGAAGCCCGCCTGAGCCTCGAGGAGGCCAGGATCGCCTACTCCGCCTCCTTTCGCGCCCTCTTCCCCGAGGTCAAGGCCAGCTACCTCCTCTACCCAAGTGGAAACGACACCCTGACCCTAAGCCTTTCCAGCCGGACCCTGCAACCCACCCTGGCCTACACCCGGCAGGACCCGGGGCAACGACCCACCAGCCTGCCCGGCGGCAGCTACCGCATCGCCGAGGAGCTTCGGCTTTCCCTTTCCCTAACCCTCACCCCTGGCCTTTTCGCGGCCCTCGAGGCGGCCGAGGCCCAGGTGCGGGGAGCAGAGGAAGCCCTGAAAGGGGCCGAGATGCAGGCCCGGCTCCAGGGGGAAACCCTGGAGAACTCCCTTAAGGCCACGAGGATGGCCCTGGAACTGGCCCGCCTCCGCCACGGTGCCCAGGAAAGGGCCTTGGCGGAAACGAAAAGGCGCCTGGAGCTGGGCCTGGAAAGTCCCCTAGCCCTGCTGCAGGCGGAGCTTTCCCTTCTGCAAGCGGAACTGGCCCTGGCCCAGGCGGAAAGCGATCTGCGAAGCAAGTGGATGGAGCTTTACCAGTTTTACGGCGAACTCCTACCGGAGGTAACCCCATGAAAAAAAGTGCCCTAGCCCTCCTTTTTCTCCTGGCCCCTAGCCTAGCCCAACCCCTCCCCGAGGCCCTGAAGAAGGCCCCGGAGGTGGCGGCGGTGGTCACAGCCCGGCTGGAATCCGCAACCCGGCAGAAAGACCTGGAGCGCACCCTCCAGGACCCCTTGCGCACCGCCCTGGCCGAGCTGCAAGCACGCCAGGCCAGGGATTTGGCCGAGGCCCGGCTCAAACGAGCCCTGGCCCAGGCGGAAAGCGAGATCGTTTCCGCCTATACCCAGGCCTTTGAGGCCCTCCTGCAGGTGGGCTTGGCGGAAAAGGCGGTGGAGGTGGCCGAGCTGGGGCTTAAGGCCACGGAGATCCGCCTCAAAGGGGGTGGCGCCACCAGCCTGGACCTCCTGGAGGCGCAAAACCGCCTCCTGGAAGCCAGGAAGAACCTGGAGCTGGCCCAAAGGGGGCGGGATAGCGCCTTGGCCGCCCTGGCCAACCTGGTGGGGGAATGGAAACCCCAAAGCGTGGGCGAACTACCTTCCCTTCCAGGAAAGGAGGTGGTGGAGGCCCTTTTGCAGGAACACGTGGACCTACTCCAGCTAAGCCAGTCCTTGGGGCTTTTGCGCTTCCAAAGGGGGCTCATGGACGAAAGCTTCGTGGCCAGGAGGGAAATAGAGGCCCTCGAGGACCAGATCCGAACCCTGGAAACCAACCTGGCCAACCTGGAACGCACCCTCAGACTGGGCCTGGAGGCCAGGTACCGCCAGCTCTCCCCCCTCCTGCAGGGGGTAAAGGCGGCGGAGGAGGCTTACCGGGCAGCCCAGGAGCGCTACCGAGCCGAGGAAAAGCGTTTCCAGGCTGGGCTCACCAGCCGGCTTGGCCTGTTGCAGCAGGAGCTTTCCCTAAGGCAAGCCCAACTGTCCTGGGAACAGGCCAAGCACGCCTACCTCAAGGCCTATTACGGCCTTCTTGCCAGCCGTTAAGGAGGATGGAATGCCCAAAGCCCATATCTTCCCCCTTGCCCTAGGCCTCACCCTCTTCCTCCTGGGCGCCTGCGCCCCCAAGAGGGAGGCCCCTTCCCAGGCCCCAGGGAAACCCCAGGCCCTGGAGGTTCGCACGGTCCCCGCCCAAAGGGGCCTTCTGGAGCGGGAGGTCCGGGCCTCCGCCACCTTGCAGGCGGAAAAGGATAGCCTGGTGGCGGCAGGCGCCTCGGGGAGGGTCCTAAGAACCCTTCCCCCCGGCACCCGGGTACAGGCGGGGGAGGGGGTGGTCTTTTTGGACCCCGCCCCCTTCCAGGAGACCCTGGAGGCCGCAAGGCTGAACCTAAAGCAAGCCGAGGCCAACCTGGAGCGCGGCCGAAACCAGCTTTCGGGGAACCAGGCCGCCCTCAAGGCCCAGCTCCAGGCGGCGGAGGCCCAGCTCCAGGCGGCCAAAAGGCGCTATGAGGAGGGCCAGACCCTGCTTTCGGTGGGGGCCTTGGCCCCCTTGGACCTCAAGGTCCTCGAGGCCCAGTACCGCCAGGCGGAAAGCGCCTACCAAAACGCCAAGGAGGCCCTTTCCCGCCTGGAGCGGGCCGAGGACATCCGGCTTCTGGAGCTCCAGGTGGAGGCCGCCAGGCTTCAGGTGCGCCAGGCGGAAAGGAATCTGAGGGAAAGCGTGGTCCGGGCTCCCTTCGCCGGGGAAGTGGTGGAGGTCATGGTTAAGGAGGGGGAGTTCGTGGGAGCGGGAAGCCGGGCCTTCCGCCTGGCCACCACGGAGCGCCTCCTGGCCAAGCTGTACCTTCCCCCAGACCAGGCCGCTTCCCTTACGCCCGAAACCCCTTTCCTCCTTAGGCAAAATGGCCGGGAGGTGGCGGCCCGCCTCTTGCGCAAAACCGATCTGCCGGGCCAGACCCGGCTGGTGGAGGTGGTCCTGAAGCCGGAGGGCACGCTTCTCCCAGGCCCCGCCGAGGTGCGCTACCGCCTAAGGCTGGCCGAGGGCATCCTCCTTCCCTTAGCCAGCATCCAGATCCGGAATGGGGAGGCCCGGGTCTTTGTGGTCAAGGAGGGCAAGGCCCAAAGCCTTCCCGTGCGCCTCTTGGCCCAGGAGGCCGGCCAGGCGGCGGTGGCGGGCGTGGAACCCAATAGCCTGGTGATCCATCCTGTCCCCGAAGGCCTTAAGGACAACGACCCCGTGGAGGTGGTCCGGTGAGGGAAAACCCCCTGGTGGCCTTTTTCGTGGAGCGCTTCGTCTTCGCCACCGCCATCTTCGTGGGCTTGGTGCTGGTGGGCTTAATCCTGGGGCTTGGGCTCGGGGTGGAACTCCTTCCCCGTTTCAGCGTGCCGGTGGTGGCGGTTTCCACGGGCTACCCAGGGGCTGGCCCCGAGGAGGTGGCGGAGCAGGTATCCAAGCCCCTGGAGGACGCCCTTTCCACCCTAAGCGGGGTGGACACCATCGGCAGTAGCTCCACGGAAGGCTTCAGCCTGGTCTTCGTGCAGTTCCAGCAGGGGGTGGATGTGGACAAGGTGGCGGTGGAGGTGAGCCAGAAGGTGGCCGCCGCCCGGGCCCAGCTTCCCAAGGACGCCTCGCCCCCCGTGGTGCAGAAGTTTGACCCCTCGGCAAGCCCTATCCTCTACGTCGCCCTCGAGGCTCCCGGGGAAGAGCTTTCCCAGGTGCTCCGCTACGCGGAGCGCACCCTAAAGCCCAGGCTCCAGCTGGTCCCGGGGGTGGCGGACATCCGCCTCACCGGGGCGCCCAGGCGGGCCATCCGGGTCTACCTGGATCCCGACCGCCTGCAGGCCCTGGGCGTGGCCCCTGGCCAGGTGGTGCAGGCCCTTTCCACGTCCGCCTTGAACCTACCCGTGGGAAGCCTCACGGAAGGGGAAAAGCGCCTGGTCTACACCCTGCGCAACACCCCGGCCACCGCCGAGGAGGTGGCCGCCATCCTTGTGGATCCCTCCCGTGGCCTACGGGTGGGGGATGTGGCTCGGGTGGAGGAAAGGGCGGAGGAGGCCAGCACCCTGAACCGGGTAAACGGCCGCCCCGCCGTGCTCCTGGCGGTGGTCAAAACCCCGGACTCCAACGCCGTGGCCGTGGCCGATGGGGTCAAGAAGGCCCTAGGGGAGGTCCAGCTTCCCAGGGGCTACCAGACGGAAATCGCCCTGGACAGCACCCGCTTTATCCGGGCCGCGGTTTTGGACACGGTACGGGAGGCCTTCTTGGCGGCCGTGGCGGTTTCCGTGGTGGTCCTGGTCTTCCTGGGCAAGCTGAACTCGGTGTTTTCCGTGATCCTGGCCATCCCCATCACCCTTTCCGGGGCCATACTCCTTTTTGGCCTTCTGGGCTTCACCTACAACCTCATCAGCCTCCTGGCCCTTACCGTGGCGGTGGGCATCGTGGTGGACGACTCCATCGTGGTGGCGGAGAACATTGACCGCTACCGCCGCCTGGGCTATAGCCCCAAGGAAGCGGTGCTAAAGGGGGCCAGCGAGGTTTCCGTGGCCGTGGCCGCCGCCACCTTGAGCCTCCTGGCCGTCTTCCTGCCCATCAGCTTCCTCCCCGGCATCATCGGCCAGATCTTCCAGCAGTTCGGCCTGGGCATGGCCGCCGCCATCGCCGTGAGCTGGCTGGAAGCCCTCCTCTTCCTCACCGTGCGCCTGGCCTACTTTCCCGACCCAGAACCCCCAAGCCCCCAAGAAGCCCTTTCGGCGCTGCGCCTACTGCCCCTGGACCTGCGCTGGGCCTACCGCCGGGGCTTTAGGACGCCCTGGGGCCTAGCCTTGGGCCTTGGCCTGGCCCTTTTCCTGTACCGCTTGGGGCCCCTCTTCCTCTTTCTCCTTCCCCTCTACCCTACCTTTCTGGGCCTACTCCGCTACCTGGGCCGCTTCCTTTGGGACCTGGCAGGAGCCCTCACCCACCTCCTCCACGGCAGCGCCGAAGGCGGTATGCGCCGCCTCACCGAGGCCTACGCCCGAAGCCTGGGCCTAGTCCTAAGGCGGCCTGGGGGGGTCTTGGTCCTGGCCGCCTTGGCCTTCCTCTCCATCCTGCCCATTCTGCCCCGGATCCCCTTCAACTTCACCCCCCGCTCCGACACCGGGGTCCTCACCGCCACCCTGCTCCTGCCCAAGGACACTCCTCTGGCGGTATCCGACCAGGCGGCCAGGGCCCTCGAGGCCTACTTCCTCTCCCACCCCGCGGTGAAGCGGGTGGTCACCACCGTGGGGGCCAGCGCCACCGGGGGGGCCCAGGTGGGGGATCCCAGCCGGGTCCAGCTCCAGATCGTCCTCAAGCCCAAAGGGGAGAGGCCGGACATCTTCACCCTCACCGAGGCCTTCAACCGGGAGGGGAAGGCCCTTCTGAAGGACTTTCCCGGGGCCGACCTCCGGGTCCTGGCCCAAACCGGCCCCGAGGCTGGGGATGCGGACCTGCAGTTCTTCGTGACCAGCCCTGACCGGGCCCTCCTGGAAAAGCGGGTGATGGAGATCACCGAGGCGATTGCCGAGAAACCCTATGTGCTCAACGTGAAGAACACCCTCGAGGCCACCCAGCGGGAACGGGTCTTCCTCCCGGACCCCTCCCGCCTTTCCGGCACCGGCCTCACCCCTTTGGACGTGGCCCAGACCCTACGCCTTTACCTCTCGGGCTCCCAGGCGGCCACCGCCAGGAGGAGCGGCGAGGAGCTGGCCGTCGTGGTCCAAGCCGATCCCCTGCGCCTGGGCCGGGAAACCGATCTCCTTTCCCTTCCCATCTATGCCCCGGCCCTGGGAAGCTTGCTGCCCTTAGGGAGCCTAGGACGGCTTGAGGAGCGGCCGGGACCCACCTTGATCTCGAGGCGCAACCAGGCCTACGCCGCGGGCATCAACATCAACCTGAAGCCCGATGCCCCGGGTAGCTTCCAAATCCAACGGGAGCTGGAGGCCGAGCTCAAGGAGAAGGGGCTTCTGGGCGATGGGGTGGAACTCCTGGCCACGGGGCTGGGGAGCTTCACCGGGGAACTGGCCCGCCTGGCCCCCCTGGCCTTCGCCCTGGCCCTGGTCCTCAACTACCTGGTCATCGCCAGCCAGTTCAACGCTTGGCGCTACCCCCTTTACCTCCTTCTCCCCGTACCCTTGGCCTTGGTGGGCGCCTTTTGGCTCACCTACCTTCTGGGCACGGGCCTGGACGTGATCAGCGTCCTGGGGGTGGTGATGCTGATCGGCCTGGTGACCAAAAACGCCATTTTGCTTCTGGACTTCGCCGTGCGGCGCATGCGGGAAAAACCCCTAAAGGAAGCCCTGGTGGAGGCGGCCCGGCTCCGCCTTAGGCCCATCCTCATGACCAGCCTAACCGTGCTTATCATTAGCCTGCCTTTGCTTCTAGGCACCGGGGAAGGAGCGGAGTACCGTAGACCCTTGGGGGTGATCATCCTGGGAGGGCTCCTCTCCTCCACCCTCCTCACCCTCTTCGTGGTGCCCGCGGCTTTCTACGCCTTTGAGCGCCGAACCAAGGAGGAACCGGTCCTGCGGTAACCATGGTTGCTAGAAAGATCCTGGTCCTAATCGGCCTGGGGGCCTTGGTCCTGGCCTTGGCCGTGGTGGGGGTGGCCTACTACTTCCTTAGGCCTTTGAAGGCCGAGCCCCTGGCCCAGGTGGCCCTCCAAGGGGGAGGCCTCGAGGTGCAGGAGGCCCCGTATGGCCTTGCCCTCATTCCCAAGACCCCCAAGGCCCTCCTGGCCTTCTACCCCGGGGCCCGGGTGGAACCCTTGGCCTACGCCCCGGTCCTGGCCCCCGTGGCCCAGGCGGGGTACCTGGTGGTCCTCCTAAAAGTGCCCTCCGGCATCGCCCTCTTGGGCAAGGAAAGGGCCTTGGAGGCCCACAGGGGCCATCCCAATCTTCCCCTGGTGGTAGGGGGGCATAGCCTAGGGGGCGTGGCCGCCGCCGAGCTGGCTGCCCGGGAAAAGCTTCCCCTTATCCTCTTCGCCAGCTACCCCGAGGAGGACCTCAGCCGGGAAACCCTCCCCACCCTGGCCCTCTACGGCACCGAGGATGGCCTTCTGCCCCTCGAGGAAGCCCGACAAAAGGCCCGGCGCTTACCCAGGAATGCCCGGGTGGTTTTCATAGCAGGCCTGAACCATGCGGGCTTCGGGGCCTATGGCCCCCAGAAGGGGGACCGGCCCGCGGGAAGGCCCCGGGAGGCCCTTTGGCAGGAGATTGCGGAAGAGGTGCTTCTTTTCCTGGAAGGCTTGGACCTTACCGCACCACCCCCACCCCAGACACTCCATCCGGGAAGTGATATAGTGGGGAAAGCCGGGGCGGGCGCCCCCCCTCGGAGCACTTCCCCCTAAAACCCACCCCTAGCCCAGCCCTGCCCACATCAGGGTGGCCCTGCCGTCTAGGGAAAGGGGGGAAGGGAAAGGAGCACGCATGAAGGATAGCCTGCAAACGCTTAAGAGCCTTCACACCCCAAGCGGCACCTACGGGTACTTCGACCTTACGGAACTGGAGAGGAAGGGCCTTGCCGAGGTAAGCTGGCTCCCCTTCTCCATCCGCATCATGCTGGAAAGCCTCCTCAGAAACGAGGACGGCTACCAAGTGACCCGCGAGGACATAGAGGCCCTGGCCCGTTGGGCCCCGGAGCCAGGGGAGATCAACGTACCCTTAAAGCTGGCCCGGGTCATCCTGCAGGACTTCACCGGGGTGCCGGCGGTGGTGGACCTGGCCGCCATGCGGGACGCGGTGGCCGAGCGGGGCGGGGACCCCAGGCGCATCAACCCCGTGGTCCCCGCGGACTTGGTCATTGACCACTCGGTGCAGGTGGACGCCTTCGGCACCACCTACGCCTTCTTTTACAACGTGGAAAAGGAGTACGAGAGGAACCGGGAGCGCTACCTCCTCCTCAAGTGGGCCCAAGGGGCCCTGGAAAACTTCCGGGTGGTGCCCCCCGGCACCGGCATCGTTCACCAGGTGAACCTGGAGTACCTGGCCAAGGTGGTGATGACCCAGGAGGTGGAGGGCCTTACCCTGGCCTTCCCCGATAGCCTGGTGGGCACCGACAGCCACACCACCATGGTGAACGGCCTGGGTGTTTTGGGCTGGGGCGTGGGGGGCATAGAGGCCGAGGCGGTGATGCTGGGGCAGCCCTACTACATGCTGGCCCCCAAGGTGGTGGGTTTCAAGCTCTATGGGGAGCTTCCCGAAGGGGCCACGGCCACGGACCTGGTCCTCACCATCACCGAGATCCTGCGCAAACACGGGGTGGTGGGCAAGTTCGTGGAGTTCTTTGGCCCCGGGGTGGCCAAGCTCTCCCTGGCGGACCGGGCCACCATCGCCAACATGGCCCCCGAGTACGGGGCCACCATGGGCTTCTTCCCCGTGGACGAGGAGACCCTGAACTACCTGAGGCTCACGGGCCGCCCCCAGGCGCTCATCGCCCTGGTGGAGGCCTACACCAAGGCGGTGGGCCTTTTCCGCACCCCCGAGGCTGAGGAAAAGGTACGCTACTCGGAAACCCTGGAGCTGGACCTCTCCACGGTGGAGCCCTCCCTGGCCGGCCCCAAGAGGCCCCAGGACCGGGTGGCCCTTAGGGAGGTGAAGGGAAGCTTCCTCGCCCACCTCACCAAGCCGGTGAAGGAACGGGGGTTTGGTCTTGGGCCGGACCAGCTTGACCAGAAGGTCCTGGTCAAGCGGCACCACGAGGAGTTTGAGCTCGCCCACGGCTCGGTGGTCATCGCCGCCATCACCAGCTGCACCAACACCTCCAACCCCACGGTGATGCTGGGAGCCGGACTTTTGGCCAAGAAAGCGGTGGAGGCGGGGCTGGACACCAAGCCCTGGGTGAAAAGCTCCCTGGCCCCGGGTTCCAAGGTGGTGACGGACTACCTGGAGGCCAGCGGGCTTTTGCCCTTCCTCGAGGCCCTGCGCTTCCACGTGGTGGGTTACGGGTGCACCACCTGCATCGGCAACTCCGGTCCCCTGCCCGAGGACATCGCCAAGGCGGTGGAGGAGGGGAACCTGGTGGTGGCCGCGGTGCTCTCCGGGAACCGCAACTTTGAGGGGCGCATCAACCCCCACGTGAAGGCCAACTACCTGGCAAGCCCCATGTTGGTGGTGGCCTACGCCCTGGCGGGCCGCATGGACATGGACTTCACCACGGAGCCCCTGGGCTACGACCCCAACGGCAAGCCCGTCTACCTCAAGGACATCTGGCCCTCCATGGAGGAGATCCGCCAGGCCATGGCCAAGACCCTGGACCCCGAGCTCTTCAAGAAGGAGTACGCCAAGGTCTTTGAGGGGGACGAGCGCTGGCAGGCTCTACCTGCCCCCACCGGGGAACGCTTTGCCTGGGACCCCGGGAGCACCTACATCCAAAATCCCCCCTTCTTCCAGAACCTGGGCCAGCACCAGGTGGGGGATATCCGGGGGGCCAGGGTGCTCCTGGTCCTGGGGGATTCCGTGACCACGGACCACATCTCCCCCGCCGGGGCCATCCCTGTGAAGAGCCCCGCGGGCCAGTACCTGATCTCCAAGGGGGTCAAGCCGGAGGACTTCAACTCCTACGGCTCCCGGCGCGGCAACCACGAGGTGATGATGCGGGGCACCTTCGCCAACATCCGCATCAAGAACCTAATGCTGGACGGCATAGAAGGGGGCTACGCCAAGAAGCTTCCCGAGGGCGATGTTGATTTTGTGTACAACGTGGCCCTGCGCTACCAAGAGGAGGGCACACCCCTTCTGGTGATCGCCGGGAAGGAGTACGGCACGGGCAGTAGCCGCGACTGGGCCGCCAAGGGCACCTTCCTCCTGGGCATCAAGGCGGTGCTGGCGGAAAGCTTTGAGAGGATCCACCGCTCCAACCTGGTGGGGATGGGGGTGTTGCCCCTGGAGTTCTTGGCCGAGGAGAACCGGGAAACCCTGGGCCTCACGGGCTACGAGGTCTACGACATCCTGGGGCTTGAGGACCTCACCCCCCGCAAGAAGGTGGAGGTGGTAGCCAGAAGGGAGGATGGCAGCGAAGTCCGCTTCCAAGCCATTGCCCGCCTGGACACCCCGGTGGAGGTGGACTACTACAAGAATGGCGGCATCCTGCAGACCGTGCTTTTGGAAATGCTAAAGGAGACCCAAGCCCGCTAGACCCAAAGGCCAGGCCCCAGGGACTTAACCCCTGGGGCCTTCCCATGCCGCCTCACCTGGCTTGCCTGAGGACGGGGACCCCGAGCGCCCGGGAAACGGTAGGGCAAGGCGCGTGGGAACCTAAAGGCCCGCGCCGATCTCCAGATGGGGATTCGGGCGGCCCCCCTCCTCTTCCGCCTCCCGGGCCTCAATCTTGCCCTTGATGCGCTTCAGGCGGAAGGTATCCTCCCTTTCCCGTTGCTCCAGAACCTGCTGGATGAAGCGAATCTGGCCCCGGATTCCGGGAATCACCACCTGCTCCAGGGCGTTCACCCGGCGGGTGGTCTTCTTGATCTCCTCCCCGATCTTTTTGAGGCGGGTTTCCGTGTTGGCCACCTGGAACAGGGCCTCGGCGTAACGGCGGAAGGCCCGGGCGGCCTCCAGGGTGTAGGCGGGGGTGCCCACCGGGGAAAGAAGAGCCCCATCGGAAAAGGTGACCCTAAGCCTGGGCACCTTGCTCCCCCAGACGTTTTCCACCTCCGCCTCCACCTTTTCCAAGGGACGCACCCCCAGGGCCGCCGCGGCCACCGCCTCCGGCCCGTCAAAGGCCTGGGCCAGGAGCAAAGCCCCGTAAGCTTCCTGGGCCGCCTGGTTCAGGGCCTTGCGGGCCTCGAGGGCCGCCCGCACCAGGCCGAAGAACTCCGCCACCAGGGCATCCCGCTTCTTTTTGAGGAGGTCCACCCCCTTCTGCGCCAGGCGCATCTGGCCGCGCCGCTGCAGAAGGTTCATGCGGGTGGGGCTGACCTGGCTCATAGGACCTCCTTAGTCCAGGGCCTGGGGAGCGCCCCAGATCTCCTCCAGCTTCTGCCCGTAGTACTTGCCGATGTGGTCGCGGGAAATCCGCTTGAGTTCCCCTTGGGGCAGCATGGAAAGCAGGGCCCAAGCGATCTGCAAGCTCTCCTCAATGGAGCGGTTCTGCTGCCCCTGGTTGATGAAGTGCTTCTCAAAGGCATCGGCGAACTGCAGGTAGCGCCGGTCGTTCTCCGTGAGGGCATCCTCGCCGATGATGGCCACCAGCTTGCGGATGTCCACCCCGTTGGCGTAGGCGGAGTAAAGCTGGTCGGAAACCTGCTTGTGGTCCTCCCGGGTCTTGCCCTTGCCCACGCCGTTGTTCATGAGCCGGGAAAGGGAGGGCAGGGGGTCGATGGGGGGATAAACGCCCTTACGGTGCAGCTCCCGGGAAAGCTGGATCTGCCCCTCGGTGATGTAGCCCGTGAGGTCGGGGATGGGGTGGGTACGATCGTCGTCGGGCATGGAGAGGATGGGGATCTGGGTGACGGACCCCTTCTTCCCCACCACCACCCCGGCCCGCTCGTAGATGGTGGCCAGGTCGGTGTACATGTAGCCGGGGTAGCCCCGCCGCCCTGGGATCTCCTCGCGGCTGGCCCCAATCTCCCGCAAGGCCTCGCAGTAGTTGGTCATGTCCGTGAGGATGACCAGCACGTGGTAGTCGTGCTCAAAGGCCAGGTACTCGGCCACGGTGAGGGCCATACGGGGGGTGAGGATGCGCTCAATGGTGGGGTCGTCCGCCTTGTTGAGGAAGAGGACGGAGCGGCTTAAGGCCCCGGTGCGCTCAAACTCCTGGATGAAGTAGGAAAGCTCCCGCTGGGTGATGCCCATGGCGGCGAAGACCACGGCGAAGGGCTCCTCCTTGGCCTCCTCCCCCGAGAGGTCGGGGCGCACCGTGGCCTGGCGGGCAATCTGGGCGGCGATCTCGTTGGCGGGAAGGCCCGAGCCCGAGAAGATGGGAAGCTTTTGCCCCCGCACCAGGGTGTTCATCACATCAATGGTGGAGATACCCGTCTGGATGAACTCCTCGGGCTTCCTGCGGGCCACGGGGTTCAGGGGCAGGCCCACGATGGGCAGCCGCTTTTCCGGGGTAATGGGGGGAAGGCCGTCAATGGGCTTGCCAATCCCGTTGAAGCGCCGGCCCAGCATCTCCTTGGAAACCCCAAGCCGGGCCACGTCCTCCACCAGGCTCACGCTGGTGGTGGCCAGGTCCAGACCCGTGGTCTCCTCAAACACCTGGATGACCGCGTACTCCTCGGAAACCTCGATCACCTGACCGCCGCGCACCCGGCCCGTGCCGTCCTTGATGTCCACGATGGCGCCATAGGCCAGGTCCTTGGCGTTTTCCACGAAGAGGAGCGGCCCCGAGATATAGGTGATGCCCGTGTATTCCTTCTTAAGAAGATCCATCCATCCCTCCTCTAGGCCAGGGCCTTGAAGGCCCCCTCGATCTCCTTCATGGTCTCCTCAAAGTAACGGGGGAAGTCCTCCTCGCTTTGGTAGCGGGCCCGACCGATGCGCTCAATGACGGGAAGCCCCAGGATCTCGTCAATGCTCACCCCCCGCCGGATGGCCGCCTCCGCCTCCTTATAGAGGCTGAGGATCATCTTCATGATGCCGTAGGCCTTGGGCATGGAGCAGTAGGCGTCGATCTCGTGGAAGGCGTTTTGCTGCAGGAAGTCCTCGCGGATGATCCGCCCCACCTCAATGACCAGGCGCTCGGCATCCTGGAGGGCATCGGGACCCACCAGCTGCACGATCTCCTGCAGGCCGGCCTCCCGCTGGAGAAGCTCGGAGATGGCGTCGCGAAGCTCGGGGTAGTCGGGGGCCACGTTCTCGCGGTACCAGGGGTCCAGGGCCGGGGTGAAAAGGGAGTAGGAACCATTCCAGTTAATCGCTGGGAAGTGACGCCGGAAGGCTAAGGAGGCATCCAGCCGCCAGAAGGCCCCCACGATGCGCAGGGTGGACTGGGTCACGGGCTCGGACATGTCGCCGCCCGGTGGGGAAACCGCCCCCACGATGGTGATGGCCCCCTCCTCCCCCCCCAGGGTGATCACCTTACCGGAGCGCTCGTAGAAGGCGGCCAGGCGGGCGGCCAGGTAAGGGGGGTAACCCTCTTCCGCGGGCATCTCCTCCAGGCGGCTGGAGATCTCCCGCAAGGCCTCGGCCCAGCGGCTGGTGGAGTCGGCCATGAGGGCCACGGCGAACCCCTGATCGCGGAAGTACTCGGCGATGGTCACCCCCACGTAGATGCTGGCCTCACGGGCGGCCACGGGCATGTTGGAGGTGTTGGCGATGAGCACCGTGCGGTGCATGAGGGGCCCACCCGTCTTGGGGTCGGTGAGCTCGGGGAACTCCACCAGGACGTCGGTCATCTCGTTGCCCCGCTCCCCGCAGCCCACGTAGACCACCACGTCCGCGTTGGACCACTTGGCCAGGGCCTGCTGGGTCACGGTCTTACCGCTGCCAAAGGGTCCGGGGATGGCCGCCGTGCCCCCCATGGCCACGGGGAAGAGCACGTCCAGGATGCGCATCCCCGTGAGGAAGGGGGTGTTGGGGTCCAGCTTGCGCTGCACGGGGCGGGCCCGGCGCACGGGCCAGGTGTGGTAGAGCTTGAGCTGGGTGCCATCCTCCAGGACCACCACCGGCTCCTCCACCGTGTACTCCCCGGCGGGCTTCACCTCCTTCACCCGGCCTTTCACGTCCGGGGGCACCAGGATCTTGTGGGTGAAGTTGAACTCCGGCACCGTGCCCAGGACCATCCCCCCCCTGACCTCATCCCCGGGCTTGACCCTGGGGGTCCAGGCCCACTTCTTCTCCCGGTCCAAGGGGTGGACCACCACCCCCCGGGTGATGTAGATCCCGGTTCTCTCCTGGATGCGCTCCAGGGGACGCTGGATGCCGTCGTAGATCCCGTTCAGCATCCCTGGGCCCAGCTCCACCGCCAAGGGCAGGCCCGTGGACACCACGGGCTCCCCCACCTTGAGGCCCGAGGTGTCCTCATAGACCTGGACGAAGGCGGTGTCCCCGTCCAGGCGGATGATCTCCCCCACCAGGCCCTCGTGGCCCACCTTGCAAATGTCGTACATGCGGGCCCCGGTCATGCCCTTGGCAATCACCGCCGGGCCCGCAATCTTCTGGATCACGCCCTGGATCATCTTCCCTCCATTCTACAGCTTGATGTCAAAGCCTATGGTCCTTCGCACCAACTCCCGCATGTACCCCTCCACATCGGGGTTTTGGAAGGCGTCCCTCAAGCCCGCAAAGGGAAGGAGCACGGGGAGGTCCTTGCCCCGCATGAGCCTCTCCACTGCCTTTTCCGGCTCGGGAAGAAGCCCGCTGTCCACGGCCACCAGGGCATACCCCCCAGCCTGCACCAGGGACTCCAGCCTGGCCTTGGCCTCCTCGGGGGAGGCGGCCGCATGGGCCTCGAGGCCCGCCAGGCGGAAGCCCTGGGCCGATTCGGGATCGGCGATCACCGCCACCTTCATTCGCAGACCACCTCCTCCTCCACCTGAGCCCGGGGAAGCCCGAAGTAGGCCCGCCGAGCCAGCAGCCTAAGCCGCATGGCCTCCCACTCCCTTTCCCTCACGTAGGCCAGGACCAGGCCCACCCCTAGGGGATCCGAAGCCCCCTTCCTGGCCTCCTTAAGGAGGACGCACCTTAGCCGCCTTTCCAGCTCCTTTAGGTCCCGCACGCCGGACAAAGGAGCAAAGGGCGTGCCCGCCAGCTCGTCCAAGACGGCGTAATCCCCCTCCAGGAGCCGGGCGAAGCGCACCCGGTCCACGAAGCGCCCACCCCGGATAAAGACGCTTTCCACCGGCACGTCCTGCCCCTGGAGCTTAAAGGCAGTGCGCAGGTTCTCGGCGTCCACCTCGAAGGCCAGGTGGTCCCGCAAGGCCGGCTCCTCCAGGGCCTTGGAGGCCTTGGCCACATCCTCAAAGAAGCGCTTGGCCAAAAGGGCCTCCACCCGGGAAAGGTCCTGGGTTTCCCGCAAAACCGCCCTCAAGGCCCGGGCCAAGGGATGGCCTGGTACCGACAAAACCTGGGCCATCCCGGCGGCATCCTGGGCCTCGTAAGCCTGCCGCCAAAGGGTTTCCTTGAGGGTGCCGGGCAAGAGGGCTATCTCCTCAAAGGGCTTGCCCGTAGCCTTGGCCCGGAGGAGGGCCTGCAGGTTGGTAAGGTCATTCCTTAGGAGGAGAAGCCGGACCGCCTCCCGGGCCTCCCCCGTGACCAAGCCCGCCAGATCCCCCACCAACCGGGCCTGGGTAAGGGCTACCGCCCGGTCCACATCCGGGAGGCCCTGGCCAGCCAGGTCCTGACCGTAGACGCTCTCGGAAAGAAGGCGCAGGAAATCCGGGTAGGAAAGGTCCAGGGCCTCCTGGAAAAAGCTCTCCTTGAGAAGGGTACTCCTCCTGGCCCGCACCCGGGCGTTTAGGTAGCCGAAGTCGTCCGCCATGTTCTAGCCCCACACCACCTGGGCCACCTTGGAGGAAAGGGCATCCCAGGCCCGTTCCAAACGGCTTAGCAGAGCGTTTTCCACCTGGGTCCTGCCCCCCTTGCCGACGGCCCTTACCCCAAGGCGCAAGGCGGGATCCTCCCGGAGTTCCAGGCCCCGCTCCCGCGCCAGACCCTCGAGGTGGGGAAGGTTTTCGGGATGGGAAGCCAAGGCCTCGGGCTCGCCCAAGGCCGCAAGGGCCTCCTCCGCCAGCTTCCGCAAAACCCCTGGCCAATCGGGGCTACCCGGTAGGGCCATAAGGGCCTCCTGCACCTTTTCCCTCACCCGGGCCAGTACCTCCCCCTTGGCCTCGGTACGGGCTGTGGCCAGGAGGAGCTCCCCGGCGCTTTCGGCCCGGCGAAGGGCGGCTTGCAGGCTGGCCTCGAGGGCCCGCTTCTTGGCGGAAAGCAAGCCTTCGGCCTTGGCCCTGGCCTCGGCGACCTGGCTCTCCGCCTTGGCCTTGGCCTCCGCAAGCACGGCCTGGATCTCCGCCTCCACCTCCTGGCTCAAAATGGCTTCCAGTTTGGACATCTGCCCTCCTTGGAAAAAAGGCCCCACCCCACAAGGGGCAGGGCCCCAAAACCCCTTACAGCTTGCCGTTAAGGATAAAGGCGATGAGAAGGCCGAAGATCACCAAGGTTTCCGGCAAGAGGAGGAAGATCAGGGCGGTACCGAAGTTGCTCCGGTCCTCGGCGATGGCCCCCACGCCCGCGGCACCGATGCGGGCCTGGGCCACGCCGGTGCCCAAAGCCGCCAAGCCCACCGCCAGGCCCATGCCCACGGCGATAAGGCCTCGGTCCAAACCGCCGGAAGCCGCCGCCTCCTCCGCCGCCAAAGCCAAAGCGCCGAAAACCGCTACCAGAACCGTAACCAGAAGCTTCTTCATCTCTTTCCCTCCCTAAAGCGTCTCGCGGACGCTCTTGAACGGCCGGTAAGGCCTGCCGTTCTCCTCATAGAAACCGAACTTGGTGAAGAACTCCACCCAGATAAGACGGATGGGCTGGAGCATGTGGCCTAAGGTGGTGAGAAGAAGGATAAGAAGGTGCAACACCGCCGCCACCAGGATCCCCAAAAGCACCCCCAGAAGCCCAATCCGCTCCGCCAGGGCGAAGCCCACATCCGTAAGAAGGCCCGCCAGAATACCCCCGGCAGCCCCCACCGCATAGATACGGATGTGGGAGAGGATGTGCCCGGCCTGGGTGAAGATCTCCGGGATCATAAGCCAGATGCGGCTCATGAGAACGGAAAGCAAGAAGACGCCAAAGCCCAGGTACATGAGGCCGGAAAGCCACCCGGCCTTAAGGTTACCCAGGTATCCCGCCGCCAAGGCCAGGATGCCCAAAAGCCCCCCCAGGTACCCCACACCCTCCCAGAAATGGCTCATGTGGCGGTGCTTGAGGCCCAGGTAAGCCCGTAGAGCCAGGCCCCAGAGGACCATGACCACCCCGAAAGCCACGGAAAGCAGGATGAGGAGGTTGGCGGTCTTGGCGGTGTCCATGCGGGGGATGAGGATGGGGATGAGGCCAGGATGCTCGGGGGTACCAAACACCCCCAGGTGCTCCAAAAAGGTGCCGAAGAACTCCCCGTAGATGAAGCCCCAAACCACGGTCCAGAACACCATCCAGTTCAGGATGTAGACCAGCTTACCGATAACCGCAGGTTTGAGCTTGAGGGCAAAAAGGTCTATCACCAAAGGCTCGTTCCGCTTCACGAACCCGGAAAGCCAGCGCCCGAGGAGCAGGAAAAGAAGGGCATACCCTATGTCCCCCACGATCATGCCAAACCAGAAGGGGAAGAAGATGGGCACCACCGGGGTAGGGTCCAAGGAGCCGTACTTAGGGGTGTTGAGGAAGCTCACCAAAAGCTCAAAGGGCTTGACCCAAGAGGGGTTGTCCAGGGCCACGGGTACCCTATCGGCCTCGTGGTGCTCGTCCACCGGCTCAAAGGCGTAGATCACCTGGTCCTTGTGCCGGGCCAAGGCCTCCTCCACCCGCCCCTTCGCCTTCACCGGCACATAGCCCAAAAGGGCAAACCCAAACCGGCCGGAGGCTAGCTCCTCTAAGGCTTTCAACCGAGCCGCCTCGTCCTTGGCCCGCGTCCAGAGGCTTTGCAGGGTGGAAGTCGCCTCCTGGGCCAGCTTGTAAAGGGCCTGCCGCACCTCGGAAAGCTCCTTGGGGGCCGCCTCGGCCCGCTCCTTCAACCGGCGGGTGGCCTCGCCTAGGGAAAGGTTGCCGTAAGCACCAGGGAGGCGCAACTCCGCCACCCCAGCCCGGGAAAGGGCCGCCTTGGCCGCCTCGAGGTCCTTCCGGTGCACCAACAAAAGCCCAGCCACCCCTTTGGAATAGGGCTCGCTGGCCAGGATAAACTGGTCCTCCAGGGCCTTCTTCAGGGCTTCTTCCACCAGGGGAAGCTCCTTCTCCGTAACCAAAAAGGGCACCACCCGGAAGAAGGGGCTTCGGTCCAAGCCCTGGGCCATGGCGGCCAGCTTCTCCAAGGGCTCCAGGTAGGCCTGGGCCAGGGAAAGCTCCTCTTCCAGCTCCTGCCTCTGCCGGGCCAGGCCCTCGGCATGGGCCTGAATGGGAGCCAGGGCCTTTTCGGCCGCCTCCAGGCCATCGGGGAATGGCCTAGAGGCCTCCACTTCCCGGCCCAGAAGGGCCAGGGTGTGCTCGGCCCCCGCCGCCACCCCTTCCCAGCGCCTCAGCTCCTCCCGCTCCTCCGGGGAAAGTTTGTACTCCCCAAGCTCCTCCACCCGAAGGGGTTCCAGGTGGACCACCCCCGCCTGCTGCAGGCTTTGGAGAAGCTCCTGGGCCTTGGCCTTGGGACCGGCCAGGACCAGCTTCTCCATGGGGGCGATCACGGCAAGACCTCCTTCAGGACCAGGGCCACAGCCTCCTCCAACCGGCCCCCTGCCTTTTCCTTGACCGCCTTGGCCTCAGCCTCCGCCTGGGCCCGGTAGCGGGCCAGAATGGCCTCGGTTTCCTTGGCCTCCCGTTCCCGGTATTCGGCCTCCAGGGCTTTGGCCTCGGCCTCCGCCTTCTGCAAAAGGGCCCTGGCCTCCGCCTCAGCCTGCTGCACCAGGGCCTCAGCCTCCTTCTTCGCAGCCTCTAGGCGGGCCAGTAGCTCCCTTTCCTTTTCCGCCAGGCTCTTGATAAGTCCCAGGCCTCCCATCGCCCCTCCCTTCGTGAAAAGATGCGCAAACTGCGCCTGCCGGGTATGATACCGGCCTTTGGGGCCTACGTCAACCAACCCCGCTTAAGTATACTTAAGCGGTGCGGATTCTCGTCAACGAAAGGGGGGCCCAGCGCCTTCTCGCCCGGCACCTCTGGGTGTTTCGCCGCGACGTCCTCTCAGGACCTGCCGAACCCGGGCTCTACCCCGTCTACTGGGGCAAGCGCTTCCTGGCCCTAGCCCTTTTCAACCCGCAAAGCGACCTAAGCGTCCGGGCCTTCCGCTTTCGCCCCGCCCAGGATCCGGCGGAGGCGCTTCTTTTGAACCTGCAAAAGGCTTTCGCCCGGCGCCTTCCGGCCTTGGAAGGGGAGCCCGAGGGAGGCTTCCGCCTGGTCCACGCAGAAGGGGACTTCCTGCCGGGTTTGGTGGTGGACTATTACGCGGGCCACATGGTCCTCCAGGCTACGGCCCATGCCTGGGAACCCCTCCTGCCCCGGGTGGCCGAGGCCCTTAAGCCCCTAGGCAAAAGCCTTTTGGCCAAAAACGATGCCAAGGCCCGGGAGCTGGAGGGCCTACCCCTCTACGTGCGGCCCCTTTTTGGCCAGGTGCCTCCGGCAGCTACGGTGAAGGAAGGCCAGATCCGCTACCGGGTGGACCTCACCGGGGGCCAGAAGACGGGCGCCTACCTGGACCAACGGGACAACCGGATTCTAATGGAAAGGTTCCGTGGAGAAAGGGCCTTGGACGTGTTCAGCTATGCGGGAAGCTTTGGCCTGCACCTGGCCCTGGGCTTCCAAGAGGTGATCAGCGTGGACAGTTCCCGCGAGGCCCTAAGGCAAGCGGAGGAGAACGCCAGGCTGAATGGGCTCTCCCTCAAGACCGTGGAGGCCAACGCCTTTGACTACCTGAGGGCTTTGGAAAAGGCGGGGGAACGGTTTGACCTGGTCGTGCTGGACCCACCCGCCTTCGCCAAGGGGAAAAAGGATCTGGAAAGGGCCTACCGGGCTTACAAGGAGGTGAACCTCCGGGCCATCAAGCTCCTTGGGGAAGGGGGCCTCCTGGCCACCAGCAGCTGCAGCCACCACCTCACCGAGCCCCTCTTCTACCAAATGCTCACCGAGGCGGCCCAGGACGCCCACCGCAGCCTAAGGGTCGTGGAGAAACGCGGGCAGGGGTGGGACCATCCCATCCTCCTCAACCATCCCGAAACCCACTACCTGAAGTTCGCCCTCCTAGAAGTTCTTTGATCCGGGCCGCCAGGCCCTCAGGATCGGGCACGGGAAGGGATAGCCCCTCCCCTTCCTCCAGGCGGAGGACCAGGGCCCGCCTTCCCCGGGCGAGGGGCCCCGCTGGCCAGTAGGCCACCCCCACCTCCCGCACCTCCCTCCAGGGAATCCGGCGCCCAAGCCCCAAGGGGGGATGGAGGCTAAGGTGGTCGGGAAAAAGCCGTAACCGCCAACCCTGCCTAAGCCGCCACCAAGGGTAAAGGAGAACCCAGGCCATCCAGGAAACCTCCCCCAGGGTAAAACCCAGCGCCATAACCCCCACCCCCGCCCAGAAGACCCAGGGGGAGAGGCCAGCAAAGCCCACCTCGAGGAGCATCCCCATCCATTATCCCCCAAGGCCACCCCGGGATAGACTAAAAGGGTGGAGAAGGACCTGTGGGAAGCCCTGGGCCAGCACCTGGTCTGGCGCATCGGCCGGGCGGAGGAAGAGGAGGTCCTGGTGGTGCGGGTGGGCCTAGCCTCGGCCACGCCCCGCTTCCGGGAACTACCAAGGCTTTTGAACATCCCCGACACCGAGATGGCCCGCCTGGCTAAGGAAGGCCGGGTGCGGGTGGAGTGGGTGGAAGGATGAAGGCCAGGCTCCGGTTTGCCCTTAACGGCCACCTTCCCGAGGGCCTGCCCCTGGAGCTCCGCCTTGAAGGGGAGGAGCTACGGGGGGTCTTGCGGCAGGAAAACCCCGTTTTGGGGGAGGTGGTCCTGCCCTTCGCCTCGAGGCTCGAGGGGGAGTACCTAAAGGCCCTCCCCCTCCCTCCGCCCTCCCTGAGGATCGAGGGGCGGATGCGCGCCCAGGGGTCCGCGGTGGAGCTGGAGCTTGAGCTGGAACTTATCCTACCTGAGGGCCAAAGCTGGGGCGAACGGGCGTTTGCCAGGATCCTGGAACTCCTCTTCTTTAAAGGCCTGGAACGCTCTCTTCCCCAGGCGGCCCTTTCTCCGGTATAGTGCCCTATAAAGGAGGTGCCTATGCTGGAGATCCGGTATCTGGGCCACTCGGCGGTGTGGCTTTCCGACGGCAAGACCAAGGTGGTCATCGATCCCTTCCTCACCGGGAACCCCCTGGCCCCGGTGGGGGTGGGGGAGGTCCAGGCGGACCTGATCCTGGTCACCCACGCCCACGGGGACCATTTTGGCGACGCCGTGGCCCTCTCCAAGAAAGGGGGTACGGTGGTTTCCACCTTTGAGATCGCCACCTACGCGGAGAAACACGGGGCCAAGAGCCTGCCCATGAACATCGGGGGCACCTACCGTTTCCCCGGAGGGTGGCTGAAATGGTTCCCCGCCTGGCACTCCAGCAGCTTCCCCGACGGCACCTACGGGGGGATGCCCATGGGGGTGGTGGTGGAGCTTGGGGGCAAGCGCATCTACCACGCCGGGGACACGGCCCTCTTCTCCGACATGCGCCTCATCGGGGAGCTGGGCCTGGACCTGGCCTTTTTGCCCATCGGGGATCACTTCACCATGGGGCCGGAAGACGCCCTGAAGGCCCTGGAGCTTCTCAAACCCAAGCGGGTGGTGCCCATCCACTACAACACCTTCCCCCCCATCAAACAGGACGGGGAGGCCTTTACGGCCCGGGCTAAGGAGAAGGGCGTGGAAGGCCACGCCTTGAAGCCGGGAGGGGTGTTGGTCCTTGACTAGCCTGAAGCGCAAGGATTTCCGCCTAAGGATGCTTTTAGGCCTGGGCCAGACCGCCCAGGTCTACCTGGCGGAGGCTCCCGACGGGCAGAAGGTGGCCCTGAAGCTTCCCCGCAAGGAAGTGCGCCAGGACCCCAAGCTGGCGGAACGCTTCGCCCGGGAGGTTTCCCTTAGCCTCTCCCTGAAGCACCCCCACCTGGTCCAGGGACTTTACGGGGTGCCCTTCGGCGAGGAGGCCTTTTTGGCCCTGGAGTACCTGGGGAAGGGGACCCTCGAGGACCTCCTCCTGCAGCAGCCCCTTCCCCGGGAAGAGGCCACCAAGGCCCTCCTCCAGGTGGGGGAGGCCCTTCTCTTCCTGCACCAAAAGGGCCTGATCCACCAGGATGTGAAGCCCTCCAACGTGTTCCTGGGCCACGGGGTGTACAAGCTTGGGGACCTGGGCACCGTCCGCCCTTTGGAGGAGGCCAGCGCGGAGTATGCGGGAAGCCCCCACTACCTGGCCCCCGAGCTTTTCCTGGGGGCCAAGCCCAGCCCCAAGAGCGACGCCTACAGCTTCGGGATCATGGCCTATGAACTCCTCACAGGAAGGCGCCCCTTCCGGGGAGAAACCTTGGAGGATCTGCGCAACGCCCATCTCCTCCTTCCCCCTCCCCCCACCTCCCTGCCCCCGAGGCTGGATAGGGCCCTAAGGCGGCTTCTGGCCAAAAAGCCCGAGGAGCGGCTGGACCTTAAGGACTTCTTGGAAGTGCTGAAAAACCCCCAAAGCCCCAAAACCGAGGCGCCTCGAGCCAAGCGCAAGGGGCCCCTCTTCTGGAGGAAATAGGATGGAACCCGTCTGGCACCCCAAGCCGGAAGAAGCCCAGGCCACCTGGCTATTCCGCTTCATGGAGGCCCTGGGCTTCCAAGACTACGAGGCCTTTTACCGCTACAGCGTGGAGGAGCCCGAGGACTTTTACGGGCAGTTCTTCACCCACCTGGGCATACCCTGGCGCCACCCCTACCAACGGGTGATCGCGGGCGGCTTCCCCCTCCCCCGCTTCTTCCCGGGGGGGCGGCTCAACCTGGTGGAGGCCGCCCTCCGCCACGAGCCCACCGCCTTAGCCCTCATCCACGAGACCGAGGAGGGCGGGGTGCGCACCCTCACCTATGGGGAGCTTTTGCAGGAGGTGGAAAGGGTGGCGGCAGGGCTTAGGGCCCTGGGCGTGGAGCGGGGCGACCGGGTGGGCCTTTGGTTCCCCATGGGCCTCGAGGCGGCCATCCTCCTTCTGGCCACCAGCTGGATCGGGGCCATCGCCATCCCCATCTTCTCCGGATACGCCGCCGAGGCGGCGGCGGTGCGGCTTAAAGACGCCAAGGCCAAGCTCCTTGCGGTGCAGGACGGCTTCTTTAGGCGGGGGAAAAGGGTGGAGCTCCTTTACGAGGCCCGTAAAGCCCAAGCCCTGGCGGAGACGGAAACCCTACTGGTGGTGCGCAGGCTGGGCCTCCCCTTGCAAACCAAAGAGGTGGACTACGAAACCCTTGGGGGCGAGGCCTTTCCCCCGGAGGAGATGGAGAGCATGGACCCCTTCATGCTCATCTACACCTCGGGCACCACCGGCCGCCCCAAGGGCACCGTGCACTACCATGCGGGCTTTCCCCTCAAGGCGGCTTTGGACCTGGCCCTTCTCTTTGACCTTAGGGAGGGGGACCGGCTTTTCTGGTTCACCGACCTGGGCTGGATGATGGGCCCCTGGGCCATCCTGGGGGGGCTCATCCTGGGGGCCACGGTCTTCCTCTACGACGGAGCCCCGGACTACCCGGGGCCGGAAAGGCTATGGCGGATGGTGGAGGCCCACCGCCTCACCCACCTGGGCCTCTCCCCCACCCTGGTGCGGGCCCTGATTCCCTTAGGGGAGGAACCCATAAGGGCCCATGACCTCTCCTCCTTGCGGGTCCTAGGCTCCACGGGGGAACCCTGGAACTTGGAGCCCTACCTTTGGTTCTTCCGCGTGGTGGGGGAGGAAAAGCGGCCCATCGTGAACTACTCGGGGGGAACCGAGGTTTCCGGGGGCATCCTGGGGAACGTTCTCCTTAAGCCCATCAAGCCCATGGGCTTTAACACCCCGGTGCCGGGGATGGCCGCAGCGGTGCTGGACGAGGAAGGAAAGCCCGCCGTGGGCAAGGTGGGGGAACTGGCCGTGCTCAAGCCCTGGCCCGGCATGACCAAGGGCTTTTGGCAGGACGAGGCCCGCTATTTGGACACCTACTTCGCCCGCTTCCCCGGGGTCTGGGTCCACGGGGACCTGGCCCTTCAGGACGAGGAAGGCCACTTCTTCATCCTGGGCCGGAGCGACGACACCCTAAAGGTGGCGGGCAAAAGGGTGGGGCCAGCCGAGGTGGAAACCGCCGCCATCGCCCACCCCGCCCTTAGGGAATGCGCCGCCATTGGCGTACCCCATCCGGTGAAGGGAGAAGCCATCGTCCTTTTTGGCGTGTTGAAGCCGGGTTATACCCCCACCCCTGAGCTCGCCCAGGCGGTAGCCGACCGGGTGGCGGAGTCCTTAGGTAAACCCTTAAAGCCGGAAAGGGTTCTTTTCGTCCCCGACCTCCCCAAGACCCGCAACGCCAAGGTGATGCGCCGGGTGGTGCGGGCCGTCTACCTGGGCCAGGACCCCGGGGACCTTTCCGCCCTGGAAAACCCCGAGGCGGTGGAGGCCATCCGTCAGGCGGCCCAAGGAGGCTAGGGGGTGCGCCTCATAAGCCTTCTCCTAGCCCTGGGCCTGGCTTGGGCCTCCCCCCTCGAGGAGGCCCGTACCCTTTACCGCAAGGGGGAGATGGCCGGGGTGCTGGCCCGGCTGGATCCCCTCTTAAAGGGCTATGACCCCCCGGAGGAAGCCCTTCTCCTTGCCGGGTTTGCCCAGTACCGGATGGGAAAGCTGGAGGAAGCCCTTTTCACCTTCAGCCGTCTGGTGGGCACCCTAAAGGGCGGCGGCGAGGCCCTATACGGCTTCGGCCTGGTCCTCCGGGCCTTAGGGGACCCGGAAGGGGCACGAAGCGCCCTGGACTGGGCCCTGCGGCAGGGCTACCGGGAGGCGGAAGGCATCCTGAATAGCCTTCCCCCACCCCCTGCCCCAACCCCCAAGGCCCGCAAGGCCCCACCCCCTTTCCGGGCAGAAAAGGGGCGGTTCTGGGTTGGGGATACCCCCTTCCAGGTACAGGGGGTGAACCTGGGGGTGGCCCTACCCGGCCGCTTTCCCGCGGAGTTTCCGGAGGAGGAAGCCCTATACCGGGCCTGGCTGGAGCTTCTCTCCGCCATGGGGGCCAACGCCGTGCGCACCTATACCCTGCTTCCCCCCGCCTTCTACCGGGCCCTCTACCACCATAACCGCCTCCATAGGGACCGCCCCCTCTACCTCTTCCAGGGGGTGTGGACCGAGCTCCCTGAGGAAGAAGGATATGGGGACTGGGAAGGCCCTTTCCTGGAGAAGTTCCTTTTGGAAGGGCGGGAGGTTCTGGATGCCCTCCACGGGAACCTCAACCGCCCACCCCGCCCAGGCCACGCCCACGGGGAGTACACCGCCGACGTCTCCCCCTGGGTGCTGGGGCTCCTGGCGGGGCGGGAGTTTGAGCCCTACTCCGTGGAGGCCTACCACGGACGCCATCCCGGGCGCACGTACCGGGGAAGGTTCCTGGAGGCCGCCGCAAACGCCAGCCCCTTCGAGGCCTACTTGGCCGAGGTGCTGGACCGCCTGGCCACCTACGAGTGGGAGGCTTACGGCACCCTCAGGCCTTTGGGCTTCGTCAACTGGCCCACCCTGGACCCCCTGCGCTGGGAAAGCGAGGCCAGCCACCAGGAGGAATACGCCATCCGGCGCGCCCGTGGCGAGAAGGTGGAGCCTCCCAAACCGGGCTTCCTCCATGAGGAGGATACCGTCACCCTGGACCCCGCCCACCTGAAGCCCGCCCCCGGTAGCCCCGTCACCCTTTTTGCCGCCTACCACGTCTACCCCTACTACCCTGATTTCCTGGTCAACGAACGGGACCTGGCCCCGGGCCGCTACCGCCACTACCTGGCCCGCCTGAAAGCCCACCATGGGGGAATGCCCCTCCTCATCGCCGAGTTTGGCCTGCCCACCAGCCGGGGCATCGCCCACTTCCACCCTGAGGGCCTCCATCACGGAGGGTTCTCCGAACCGGAACAGGGGGAAAAGGTGCTGGCCCTGTGGCAAGACATCGCCTCCTTGGACCTGGCTGGAGGCCTGGTCTTTGCCCTCATGGATGAGTGGTTCAAGAAAAACTGGCTTTTCGCCCCCTTTGAATGGCCTGTGGACCGCGACCCTCTTTGGCACAATGTCCTGGACCCGGAAGAAAACTACGGCCTCCTGGCGGCCACCGCCAAAGGGGCTTTTCGGCTTGATGGCAGGCCTGATGAATGGGAAAACGTGCCCTTTCTTTTGCGGGAAGAGGGGCGATTCCTAAAGGCCCATGCCGATCCCGAGTACCTTTGGCTCCTCTACCGGGGGCCTTGGCCCCTGAGGCTTCATCTGGATACCGTACCCGGCGGGGTCCCGGTGGCAGAGGGGTTCGGGGCGGAGTTTTACCTGGAGGTGGAAGCGCAAGGGGGACGGCTATGGCTGGAGAAGGGCTACTACCCCTTCCAGGAGTTGGACTACGGCCTACCGAAAACGGAGTTCCTCCACTTCCTTGGACCCACGAAGCCCGGGGAAGGGCCTTTTGTGCCCTTTATCCTCGAGCCCAACCGCCGCCGCACCGGCCGGGACGGCACCGACTACCCTCGTATCCTTTACGAGCTGGGAAACCTGAAGCCCGGCCAAGACCCGGAAGGGGCCCGGGACCCCACCGCGGACTACGCCCTAGGGGAAGGAGGCCTTTTGGAAATCCGCATCCCCTGGGGCCTGCTCCTCATTGCCGACCCCAGCAGGCGCCTGGCCTGGTACGCCCCCGAACCCATCCCCATAGAGGGCCTCCGCCTCTTCCTTCCCGGGGCCCCACCCCTCACCTTCACATGGCCCACCTGGGAAGAGCCCGCCTTCTCCCTACGGCTTAAACCCCTCTATTTCCGCCTGAGGGAGGCTTGGCGAGGAGTTCCCTGAGGGGAAGGCGTAAGGCCCAAGCCGCCAAGAGAAAGGACCCAAGGCCTAGCCCTCCCCCCAAAAGGAGGGGGAGGAGGGCTTCCCCAGCCCTTTCCACCGGATTTATCCGGGTTAGTACCCACCCGGGCAAGGCCGCCACGAGCCCTGCAAAAAGGGCCTTGAGGAGAAAAGGGGGCAGGGATGGAAACCCCACCCCTTCCCGTTCCAAAAGGCGGAGGTAGAGGAAAAGCCCTAGGTACCCCGCCAGGGCCGTGGCCAGGTTAAGGGCGAAGAGGCCCGCATCCTTAAGGAGCCAGTACCCCAAGGTATTGGCCAGAAAAACAAGGGCGCTGGCGGAAACCGCTTCCCTTATCCGCCCCAGGGCGTAAAGCCCCCTAAGGAGCAGGGTATTCACCCCCCAGGGCAGCACGGCAAACCCCAAGGCGGTGAGGACCAAGGCGCTGTAGGTCCGGTTCTCCGGGGTAAGGGGACCAAAAAGGCCAAAGAGAAGGACCACCACGAAGGAAGCCTGGCCGCTAAGAAGCCCTCCCAGTAGGGACAAAAGCAGGGTAAGCCTCCTTAAGGGACCTAGGAGGAAGCGGGCCAGGGCCTCCCCCTTTAGGGCGCTCATCCGGGGAAAGAGGGCGATGGCCGGCGAGGTGGCGAAAAGCCCCAGCACCATCTGGAAGACCACCTCGGCGTTGTAAAACCCGGTGACCGCCGCCGGGGGATAGCGGGTGAGGATATGGGTCAGGACCAGGTTTAAAAACTGCCTGAGGGAGGTGGTGAAGGCAAAGGGACCCATGCGCATGAGGGCCGGAACAAAGGCCTGGTGCCAGCGCCACTCCAGGGCGTAGCCCCTCAGAAAGGGGACCTGCACCAGGGCTTGGACCAGGCCTCCCAGGGCCACGGAGAGGCCCAAAAAGGTAGGGTCCCCCGGAAAAAGGGCCATGAGGCCGATGGCCACCAGGTTGAAGGCCACGGGGCCCAAGGCATAGGGCAGAAAGCGCTCCTCCGCCTGGAGGAGGGCAGAAAACAAAGCGGCCATGGAGATCCCCAGGAGGAAGGGCAGAAGGAGCCGGGTGAGGTAAACCACCTGCTCCAAGCCCTCCCCTTCCCTGAGGTGGCTTTCCCCGGCCACCAGGAGGTCCACCAAAAAGGGGGCCAGGAGGTAGCCTAGACCTAGGACCAGGAGATTAACCCCCAGAAGAAAGGCCCCGAAACGGCGAGCAAAGGCCTTTGCCTCCTCCGGGGGAAGGCCCTTAAGGAGGGGGATGAGGGCGTTTTGCACCGCCCCCTCGGCCAAAAGCTCCCGAAGGAGGTTGGGCACCCGGTAGGCCACGTTGAAGGCGTCCTTCAAAACATCGGGATACAGGGCGTTGAAGACCGCCTGCCTAAGAAGGCCCAGGACCCTCGAGGCCAGGGTACCCCCCATGACCAGGAGGACCTTACGCAGCATTGCCCTCCAAAACCTCCTGGAAAATATCTAGGAAGTTCGCCTGGTTGACCACCGTAAGCCCGTGGAGGGCGGAAAGCTCCTTGGCCCGGGCCTTATCCATACCCAAGAGCACCAGGAAGCTCTCCTTGGCCGAAAGCCCCAGGACCTTTTTCAGGCCCCCATACTTGGCGATATGGGCTTGGAAGTCCCCGGTCTTGGCCTCAAACCAGTACACCCGCTCCCCCACCCTTACCAACACGTCCAGCTCCATGGCATCCCCATTGGGGAGGACCACCTGGTAGCCCATGGCCACCTCATGGGGAAGGTTTTTGGAGCGCAGAAACTTGCGCAGTTTTTCCGCCACATACCGTTCCAACCAGCCCCCGGTGAGAAAGTTTTGCACCCAGCCCTCCGTGCTGGCCTTGGCCCGGATGCGGCGATCCTCGCTTTTGTAGTGGTAGGAGGTGAGAAGGGCGTACTGCTTGAGCATGGTGCAGAACTGGGTGGAGTTGGCGATCTCCTCCTGGGAAGCCTCGGAAAGGGAAAGCTCAAACTGGCGCTTGGTGGAAAGGCTCTGTTTTAGGCGCTCATACAGCTTATCCAAACTGGCGTACCGGTCCCCCAAGAAAAGGGCCAGGCGGGTCAGGACCTTCTCCTTCTCCTCGTCCTCCTGGGGTTTTTTCACCACCTGGATGCCCAGGCCCTTAAGCCAATCCTCCAAGGAAGCTTTGGCCGGGGCTGGCCTTGCGGGCTCCTTGGCCTTTTGCACCTCCGCCATGCGCCCCGAAGCCCTTCCCCCAGCGTCTGCCGCCTGAGAACCCTCCTGCAAAAGGCGCCACATCTCCCCGGCCAAAGAGAAGAAGCGGGCCCGCAGAGGGTCCTCCCCCTCGAGGCCCGGGGGAGTAATACCGGCCCGCAAGGCATCCAAAAGCCAAGCCTCCAAGGCTTCCTGAAGCCCCTTGCGGGCCGCTTCCAGATGCTCCGCCTCCACCTTTAGCCCAAGCTCGGGCAACTCCGCCACAAACCTTCCTGGGCCCACGAGATCATAGCGGGCCTGGGCCATGGTCTTTTCCAAGTAGCGGGTGAGAACGCCCACGGGCCTTAGCATAGCAAGGGAAAAACACAAACCCCAGGAAGTCCTGGGGCCTTTGGTGCCGGGGACGGGACTCGAACCCGTACGGGGGTAACCCCCCAGCGGATTTTAAGTCCGCAGCGTCTACCGTTCCGCCACCCCGGCGGGCGCTTTCCATCCTACAAAAAGGGCGCCTCCTCGCCAAGGCGCAAGGTGAGATCCGCCCCCAAGACGGCCTCCCCCGAGATGCGGTAAGGGACCCCCAGCGCCTCCCCTAGGCTCCTGGCCAAGACCCCAGGGCCGTTTTCCAGCACCTCGGTGCGCCCGGGTTTCAGGTCCACAGGGTGCAGGATGACCCGAAGGCCCAGGGCATGGAGCCTTTCCCTCACCTTTTCCGCCAAGGCCTCCTGGCCTGGGCCGTAGACCAGAGCCACCCGCTTCCCCGCCAACTCCGGCACAGCCGCCTTCCCGTCCCCAAAGAAATAGGTGGCTAGAAGCTCCTCCAAGGCTCGGCGGTCCACCGCCCAGCCCCCCCCGCCAAAGCTTCCGGGAAGAAGCAGGCTCACCAGTTCAGGCCCCTTCAGGGCGAACCCCAAGATGGCCCCCCTTTCCTCACGGGTGAGGTCGGTTTGGAAGTAAGGCTCCACCGCCGCCACCGCCCTGGGCAGGCGAAGAAGGCCGGAAGGGGATAGCGCCTGTTCCTTAAGAGCGTGAAAAAAGGCCTGCTGACGCTGGATGCGGCCGATATCCCCCAAGGCGTCCTTCCGGAAGCGGAGGTAGCCTTCCGCCTTCTCCCCGTTCAGCACCTGGCAGCCGGGTTCCAGGTTGATATCCAGCCCGGCGGCGGTATCCCGGTAGCGCATGGGCTTTTCCACGCACACCCTAACCCCCCCTAGGGCATCCACCCCCCGGCGCAAGGCCTCTGTGCTCACCACCACATACCGGTCCGGTCGCACCCCGGTGATGCGGGCCACCGCCTCTTTCATGAGATCCGGCCCTCCCAAAGGGCTTGCCGCATTCACCTTGCGCCAACCGTAGCCGGGGAGGTTCACCCAGACATCCCGGGGTATGGAAAGGACCACCACCCGGTGGGCCGCAGGGTCTAAGCGCACCAAGAGGATGGTGTCCGCCAGGCCCCGGAAGCGCTCGGGAGCCCGTTTGTGGTAACCCACATACTCTGGGCTAGACCCATAGACCAGCACCGTCAAGGGGGCCTTAAGCCCCTCCGGGGCCGGAAGGGCCCCCTGCCGCAGCAAAGGGCCCAAAAGGGGATAGGCCCAAAGGCCTAGCCCCACCAGAAGGAGGGCAAGAAAGGGGAGGAAAAACCGCCGCACAAAAGCCCAGTCTACGCCTTAGGAGGTGAGGCGGATTAGGGGAAGCAGTAGGTGGTGTCCGTCATCACCCGGTCGGCGCGGACAAGGCCGAAGCCATACTCGTCGTCCCGGCCAGGGATGCCGAGGTCCTCCGCGGTGCCCGTTAGACACTGGTAGACCTGATTCGGGGTAGGCCAGTTCTTCCGCTCGCTGGCGTACTTGCTCATGTAAAGGGCCACTACCCCCGCCACCACGGGGCTGGCAAAGGAGGTGCCATCACCCGAAGCATAACCCCCGCTTTCGTCAGCAACGAGCACGCCCACCCCTGGGGCCATCAGGTCTAGCTCCGGGCCATACGTGGAAAAACTAGCTCGGTTTTTGGTGGAGTCCACCGCTCCTACGGCGATGACCGTAGGTAAGTTCCCCGGGAAAAGCACCCCATAGCCCCCATCGTTCCCCGAAGCCGCCACCACCACAGCCCCGCTAGCTCGCGCTTGAAAGATTGCGTTTTCTAAGGTTGGGTCATCAACGCCCCTGGCACCCAAGGACAGATTGATCACCTTGGCCCCCAACGTCTTGGCCAGGTCTACCCCTTTCGCAATGTCTGCCGTGGAGGTAGTCTCCGCCCCATCTTTGAATACTTTTATGGGGACCAGATACCTGCCCCACGTAACCCCAGCCATGCCTTTGCCATTATTGGTATCCGCACCTAATACGCTGGCTACCTTGAGGCCATGCCCATGAACCCCCTGCCCATCCGAAGTTCGGTCCGTGGGGTCTGGGTCATCATCGGCTACGTCTAGCTTTACCCCTTGGGGAAGGTAAAGGCTCGCCTGTACATCTCCATGGGAAAGAATGCCTGTGTCCAAGACCGCAATCAGGGGTGGGCAACCTCGGCCCGTGCTCTGGTCCCAGGCCGCCTCGAGGTGTACCAAACCGTCCAAGTAGGCTTTTTGATAAACCACATACAAAGGATCGTTAGGCGCCCGCAAGGCACGATAGACAAAGTTAGGTTGCACATACTGCGCTCCAGCCCGAAGAAGCGCCTGAGCCCGGGCCTTTTCCTGACCAGGAGGCACCTTCACCCGGATAAGGCCCCAGGGTAAAGCCTCTTGAAAATCCGCACCCTTAGCCTTTAAGGTCTGGAGGCTAAGCCCTGGCTTTGGTAGCACCAATAGTTCACCGGGCACGTACTCTCCAGCAAACTGGCCCAAACCCTGAAGCCGTAAAGGCTCATCTCCTTGAACCTGCAAGGTTCCCACGGGGCATTCCGCGGGATTTACGGGGGGCGGCGGTACCGTTTGGGGACAGGCGGTGAGGAGGATGGTCGTGGCGCTGAGAAGTGCGAGAAATAAAGCCCGCTTCATGCTCCCTACTTTACCTGGATAGGGCCAGGCCTTTCTTAATCTTCGCCTAAGGTTTCCGCCACCTTCTGGGCCAGCTTTTCCAAGAAGCCGAAGAACAGGGGTCCATAGTGGGCCAGCTCGTCCCCGTCCGTGGCCACCACGGGAAGGTGCCACCCTCTTTCCTCCATCAAGGCCCGGGCCTTATCCAAAGGATTCCTACCCCAGGGCTTGGGTTCGTAGACGAAAAGGTCGGGCCCGCGGCGCCTGACCTCTTCCAGGTCAGGGGGAAAGTACGCCTGGGGCACGTCCAGGAAGATGGGCTTAAGCCCCAGGTGCAAAAGGGCCTGGGCGATATAGCTCCCCCGGCCCACGGTGATGGGCCCGCCCAGGTCCATTTCAAAGTAAACCTTGAGGTCAAACCGCCCCTTAAGGCGGCCATACCGCTCGGAAAGCCCGTGGGCCAGTTCCGTGGCCCGCTCCTCCAGGTCCAAAAGGTGGCCCAAGGTGGAGAGGTTTTCCAGGATGCCGTAGGGGCTTAAGGGCAAGGGCAGGGCGTAGACGGGAAACCCCTCCTCCTTTAGCCTGAAGGCCTGCTCCCGCTGCACCCCGGTGGAAAGAAGCACCAGGTCGGGCTTTAGGCTACGAAGAAGCTCGGTGCGGGTTTTGGTGTAGGAGGCCAAGACCGGCAGGGAAAGCACCTCCGCCGGGCGGTGGCAGAAGGCGCTTCGCCCCACAAGCCGCTCCCCTACGCCCAGGACAAAGAGGGCATCAGTTACGTTGGGGGCTAGGCTTACGATCCGCTCCGGGCGTTCAGGAAGCTCCAATGGGCCCAAAAGCTCGTGGAAAAGCTTCATTTTCTCAAGTCCAGGGAACGGGCATGGGCCTCCAAGCCCTCGGCCCGGGCCAAAAGGGCCCCCTTGGCGGATAGCTCCTTCACCGCTCCCTCAGAAAGGCCCATCACCGGGATCACCTTGAGGAAGTCCCGCACCGCCAAGCCCCCTTGGAAGCGGGCGGTGCCCGAGGTGGGCATCACGTGGCTGGGCCCGGCGATGTAATCCCCCAAGGCCTCGGGGCTTCCCTCCCCCAGGAAGACACCCCCGGCATTCTGTACCCGCCCCAGCCAGGGAAGGGGGTCCGCCAGGGCCAGGCAGAGGTGCTCGGGAGCGTAGAGGTTGGCTAGGGCAAAGGCCTCCTCGAGGTCCTGGGTAAGCACCAACCCCCCCCGCTCCAGGGCCCTTTTGGCGATCTCCGCCCGAGGGAGGTCCTGAACCTGCCGGAAAAGCTCCGCCTCCACCCTTTCCAAAAGGGCCCGGTCCGGGGAGAGAAGCCAAGGTTCGGAGTCGGGACCGTGCTCCGCCTGGGCCAGGAGATCCGCGGCAAGCACCTTGGGCGAGGCGGAACCATCGGCCACGATGAGGGTTTCCGTGGGACCTGCCAGGCCATCTATCCCCACGGTGCCATAGACCTGCCGCTTGGCCGCCACCACGTAGGCGTTTCCCGGGCCCACGATCTTGTCCACCCGGGGCACCCGTTCCGTCCCGTAAGCCAAGGCGGCGATGGCCTGGGCCCCGCCCATGGCGAAAAGCCGGTCGGCCCCCGCCACCCAGGCCGCGGCCAGCACACCGGGGTGAACCCTAGGGGGACTGGCCACAATGACCTCCTCCACCCCGGCCACCTTGGCCGGCACCACGCTCATGAGCAGGCTGGAGAGGAGGGGAGCGCTTCCCCCGGGCACATACACCCCCACCCGGGCCAGGGGCCGGACCAGCTGGCCCAGAACCCCACTGCCATCGGCCTTCAAAAAGCCACCTTTGGCCTCCTCCCGGTAGAAGGCCTCTATCCGCTCCTTGGCGGTTTCCAAGGCATCCCGAAGCTCCTCGTCCAGGTCCTCATAGGCCTGGCGCCAGGCCTTTTTGGGGATCTCCTCCACCGGATGGCCATCCAGATCCAGGCTGAAGCGGTCCAGGGCAGCATCCCCCTCCTCCCGCACCGCCTGGAGGATGCCCCGCACGATCTCCTCCACCGTGGGGTCAAAGGAGAGGCCCCGGCGGGCAAAGCGCTCCTTAACCTCCTCCGCGCGGTAGATCATGCTTCCACTATACCCAGCGCCGGCGCCTTTTGGGCTCCTCTACCCCTTGCAAGACTGCCTCAAACACGTGGTCCCCCACCTGCTGGGCAATCCTTACGGGTAGCCCTTCCTCCAGCTGGACCAGGGTAAGCCCGGGCCGCAGACGGTAGTGCTGGCGAGGACGCCCCCCCACCTCGAGGTCCGAAAGCCTTTCCACATATACCCTCCCCCCGGGCATGGGAAACCGCGCCACGTCCCCGGGCTCTAGGGCCAAACCGGGCAGGGCCAGGAGGAGGGAAAGGGGGTCATGGTAGGGGGCCACAAAGGGGAAGGCCAGGCTCTCCTTGCCCTGGCTGACCAACACCACCCCTTCCTCCTCCAACCTCTCCACGGTGAAGACCCGGCTCTCCCGTCCTTCCACCCGCTCGGCAAAGTACTGGGAAAAGCCTTCCGCATCCGTTTCCGTTTGCCAGCGCTGGCGGGTCTTGGGCAAGGGCAGGTTCACCTCGGCGGTGAGGGTGGCCTTCACGCCCGCTTCCAGAGGGCGAATCTCCAGCCTGCCCTCCCCCGCCTCCTCCCCGGCGAAGAAGTACCGGTACACGTAGATGGCGGGGCGCTCGGTCATGGCCTTAGCGTACCTTGATGACCAGGGGTGGCCCCGGCACCTCCAAAAGGTAGTCCACGGGGTCGCGGCCCGCCACCCGGATGCGCAACCGGTACACGCCCTTTTGGTCAAACTCCGCCCGTCCCGGGGCGGTGAGGAGGAGCTGGCCGGGAGCCATCCGGGAACCCTCGGGCACCTCGAGGAGGAACACCTCCGCCCGCTCCGTGGGCGGATCGGTGCGGAACTCCATCACGTAACCCTGGGGGGAAGGGGAGGAGGACCGGAGGAGGGAAACCGCCAAACCCAGGAGAAAAAGCCCCCCCAGGAGCCCGAGGAGAAAGAGGCGCCTCCTGGGTTTTGGGGGCTCCACCACGGGGAAAGGAGGTTCCTCGGGCTCCTCTATGCGGATGACCCGGGGGCGGCTTGGGGTCTTGTCCTCAGGAAGCAAAGCCTCCGAGGCCTTAGGGGTAGCCTCCATGTCGTCCGTCCCGGGAACGGGATCCACGCTCAGCAGCTTCCGCCCGGAAGAAGGAGGCCTGATGGGTTCCTCGAGGGGGCGGGCGTCCTGCGCCGTGTCCCCCTGCCCTGGGCTACCCGGAACCTGGGGCGAGGCCTCAGAAAAAAGGACCTCCAGAGGCTCCTTCCCGGCCTCTATCCCCTCCAAAAGCTCCTTAAGGCCAAACTCGGGGTAGCGCTCCCCAGCCAGGGCCCGGGCCAGGGCCACCAGGGCCTTTTCCGGCTCTCCGGAAAGCTCCTTCAGCCCCACCCCAGCCAGCCACACCCGCTTGCCCTTCACCAGGCAGAGTTCCGGGATGGGCGCATGGGACACCCCCTGGGCTTTTAAGGCCACCAAGATCCGGGCCATCCCCCTCAGCCACTGCTCCAGCCGCTCCAGGTCCGCCACCCCCTGGTACTGGCTCAAGGGCACCGCCCCGATGGGCCACTCCAGTACCCAGGCCTCCGGGGTCTCTTCCAAAAGGGGAAGCACCCCCTCCGCCGTTACCGGTACCCCTTGGGCACCCTTTAGCACCATCACCGGCATCCCGGTGCGGGTGTCCTGACCCTCAAAGGCAATGGTGGAAGCGATACGGGCAAGAATGCGCCGCAACCAATAGTTACCCAAAACCTCCATCCCCACAAGTATAGCCACCTTAACCTGCACCCGGCCCTGAACCAAACCGCCCCACCCCAGGGGGCACCCGGACCCCAGGGCCAATGAAGGCCAGCTGGCCCTACGCAAAGTCTTGCCCTTGATGAACCCACCCCTCTTCCAGCTATATAATCTCCCAAAGGTAGGGCCCTTAGGCCGGAAAGGAGCGGGGATGGAGTTCAAGATCACGCTGACCACGGAGGAGATCGTTCGGGGCTTGAAGCATTACCGCCGCATCGCCAAACAGGACGTTCTCCGGGCGCCGGAGACGCCGAACCCGGAGGTCTTCCGCCGCCATGCGGAGGCCCGGCGCGAGGTCTACGCCAAGCTGGCCGAGGTGGCGGAGGCCGAGGGGCCGGAGGCCGTGGTGCAGTACGCCCTGGAGCTCTACAAGTCCCTGCCCTTCGTCACCGGCACCCCGGAGGACCAGCACCCGGAGATCAAGGGCCAGGAGAACGCCCTGGAGAACTTCTTCCTCATGATCGGCCTGGATCCCAAAACCCGACGGGAAGCCCGCAAGGCCCGGAAACCCCTGCAATGAACCTGGAGCTTCTTCAGGCCCAGGCCAAGGCCTGCACCGCCTGCCGCTTGGCGGAAGGCCGCACCCAGGTGGTCTTCGGGGAGGGAAACCCCGACGCCCAGCTCATGATCGTGGGGGAAGGCCCCGGGGAAGAAGAAGACAAGCAGGGCCGCCCCTTCGTGGGGAAGGCGGGGCAGCTTCTCAACCGGATCCTCGAGGCCGCAGGGATCCCCCGGGAAACGGTCTACATCACCAACATCGTGAAGTGCCGCCCCCCGGGTAACCGCACCCCCCTGCCCGACGAGGCCAAGGTCTGCACCGACAAGTGGCTCCTGAAGCAGATTGAGCTCATCGCCCCCCAGATCATCGTCCCCTTGGGGGCCGTGGCGGCGGAGTTTTTCCTGGGGGAGAAGGTCTCCATCACCAAGGTGCGGGGGCAGTGGTTTAGCTGGCACGGCATCCGGGTCTTCCCCATGTTCCACCCCGCCTACCTCCTCCGCAACCCCAGCCGGGCCCCGGGAAGCCCCAAGCACCTCACCTGGCTGGACATCCAGGAGGTGAAGCGGGCTTTGGACGCCCTGCCCCCCAAGGAGCGCCGACAGGTGAAGGCGGTGAGCCAAGAACCCCTCTTTTAGGCCCGGCTCCAAGGGGTGTAGAGGACGGGCAAGGGGCTTACGAAAGGCTCCGCGTAGTCCACGCCCAGGTAGTTGCCGAAGTAGCGGCGCATGGCCTTCCGGGCCTCCACCCCCTTAGGGCCCACGGTTTCGCTCGCCGCCTCCCCGGAAAACTGGCTCCTGTAGGCCAGCACCGCCTGCTCCCACTGGTCTATGAAGGCGGATATCTTCACCAGGAAGCTGGGGGCGAAGGGATGGTTCCCCGGGTAGAAGAAAAGCCGTTCCACCCGGTGGGGCTCGCCTTCTACCGGGGCCTTCCCCAAGCCCGCCAGGTGCACCGCCGCCACCGCCAAGCGGCTTGCCGCCGTGTGGTCGGGGTGGCGGTCGGCCTCGAGGGGGGCGAACACAATGCGGGGCCTAAGCCGCCTCAGGGCCTCGGCCAGCTTAAGGCGCTGCTCGGGTACGTCCAGAAGCCCCCCGTCGGGCAACCCCAGGTTGCCCCTAAAGTCCAAGCCCAGGATGCGGCTGGCCTCATCCACCTCTTTCGCCCTTTCCTCCGGGGTGCCTTTGGAGCCCATCTCCCCGCGGGTGAGGTCCAGAATCCCGGTGCTCAGACCCTCCGCCTTGGCCCGGGCCAGGGTGCCGCCACACCCCAGCTCCCCATCGTCGGGATGAGGAGCCAGGACCAGAAGGTCAAGCACGGCCTCCCTCCTTCTCCCCAAGGCGCCTTTCCGTACCCGCCTGCAGGCGCTTTAGATTCTCCCGGTGGGTCCAGAAGATGAGAAGGGCCATGAGGGCCACGGTGGCCACCTCCCAAAAGGGGCGGGCCAAGGCCAGGGCCAGGACCGTGGCCGCCACCCCCCCGGTCATGCTCCCCGCCGACACGTAACGGGTAAGGAGCATCACCGTGATCCCTATGGGAAACGTCCAAAATGCCAAGACAGGGTCCAGAAAGAGCAGGGTGCCAAAGCTGGTGGCCACCCCCTTCCCTCCCTTAAACCCCAGGAAGAGGGAGTAGTTGTGGCCCAACACCGCCGCCAAGGCCACCCCGCCCAAAAGCGGGCCCTCTATTCCCACCGCCCGGGCGATGAGCACGGCAAGCCCCCCCTTGAAGACGTCAAAAAGGGCCACCACCAAGGCCGGCCCCGGTCCCAAAACCCTAAGGACATTGGTGGCCCCTATGTTCCTCGAGCCCACCTTGCGGATATCCACCCGGTAGGTGCGGGCCACCAAAACCCCTGCCGGGATGGACCCAAAGAGATAGGCCAGCAAAAGGACCAAAAGCCCCGACACCATAGGGAAGATTCTAACTGCTAGCCGAGGTGTAGCTCCTTAAGGCCACACGAAAGAAAGCCCGGGACAAGAGGAACAAAAAGGAGGCCAGACCCCAGGCCCAGAGGGAAACCGCCCCCCGCCCCAAGGCCACCTCCGCCGGCACGGTGGTGAGGAAGGCCACCGGCACCACGAAGGTAAAAAAGACCCGGTATAAAGCCGGGTAGGCCCCCACGGGGAAACGTCCCGCCTCCAGAAGCCCCCGCAAAACCTCGGTGACGTTGTAGATCTTCACGAACCAGATGCTGGTGGTGGCCAGCAAGAACCACAGGCTATAGAGCATCACGGCCCCCAGAAACCAGTACCCGGCGAAGGCCAGGTAGCCCAAGCCCCCTAGCCCCAGGCGCACCCCCGCATATACAAGAAGGCCCATCCCCAGGAGGAAATCCCCCAAGCCCCAAGGGGAAAACACCCGAAAGGAAAGCCAAAACTGGGGGTCCAGGGGCTTTAAGAGCACGAAGTCCAAGGTGCCTTGTTGCACGTGTTCCACGATCTTGTTGAGGTTGGGGGCCAAGAGGGTGCTCCCCAGGCCCTGAAGGAGGGTAAAGGCCGCCAAGACCAAAAGGGCCTCCTCCCAGGACCAGCCCCCGGGCCGGTACCCCCCTTGGTAGAGGAGAAAGAGACCGAAAAGGGCCCCAAGAAGGGTGAGGGCTGAGGAAAGGAGGCCCAGGAGGAAGTTCAGGCGGTACTCCATCTCCGCCGCCAGGCTCAGGCGCAGGAAGAGGAGGAAAACCCTCAGGTAACGCACTTCCCCATTACACCACGGGTAGACTTAAGGGGTGTCAAGGACGCCTGTGGTTCTGGCCCAGGACCTCACCAAGTACTACCGGGTGGCCCTGAAGGAGGAAAGCCTCCTGGCCACCTTCCGCCACTTCCTTTTCCGCCAGTACCGCACGGTGCAGGCGGTGGAAGGGGTGAGCTTCCGCATAGACCGAGGGGAGGTGGTGGGCTTCCTGGGGCCCAATGGCGCCGGCAAGACCACCACCTTGAAGATGCTCACCGGCCTCATCCACCCCACCCGGGGCCAGGCCGTGGTGGCGGGGCACGTACCCTGGCGGCGGGAAAAGGCCTTCCTGAAGAAGATCACCTTGGTGATGGGCAACAAGCAACAGCTCATCTGGGACCTCCCCGCCTTGGACACCTTCCGCCTCAACGCCGCCATCTACGAGATCCCCGAGGAGGAGTTCAAAAAAAGGGTCCAGGAGCTTTCCGAGATGCTTTCCCTCACCGAAAAGCTACACCAGCCGGTGCGCAAGCTCTCCTTAGGGGAAAGGATGAAGGCCGAGCTCCTGGCGGCCCTTCTCCACCGCCCGGAGGTCCTCTTCCTGGACGAGCCCACCTTGGGCCTGGACGTAAACGCCCAGGTGGCGGTGCGGGAGTTCATCCGGGAGTACAACCGGCGCTACGGGGCCACGGTCCTCCTCACCAGCCACTACATGGCGGATATCGCCGCTTTGGCGGAAAGGGTCTTGGTGATCCATCAAGGAAAGCTCCTCTACGATGGCGCCTTGGAAGGGCTCTTGGAGCGCTTTGCCCCCTACCGGGAGGTGGGGCTCGTCCTGGCCCAGCCCCTGCCCAAGGAGGCCCTCCTTCCCTTCGGGGAGGTGAGGGTCCTCGAGGGCCTAAAAGCCCGCCTTTTAGTTCCCCGGGAACGGCTCACGGAAAGGGTGGCGGAGATCCTCAAAAGGCTTCCCGTGGAGGACCTGGAGGTGCGGGAGCCCCCGCTGGAGGAGGTCATCGCCCGGGTTTTCCAAAGCCCGGCCCTGGCGGGGGAGGCATGAAGAAAGCCAAGACCCTCCTTGCCGTCTACCTGGCCTACATGCTGGAGTACCGGGCCGAGCTTTTCCTCTGGGCCTTGGCGGGGGCCTTGCCCTTAATCCTCCTTGGGGTCTGGACGGAGGCGGCCAAGGGTGGGGATTTCCCCCTAAGCCCCGGGGAGTTTGCCCGGTACTTCCTCATGGTCTTCCTGGTGCGCCAGGCCACGGTGGTCTGGGTGGTGTGGGAGTTTGAGCGGGATGTGGTGGAGGGCCGGCTTTCCTTCCGGCTCCTAAGGCCCCTGGACCCCTTTTTTGAGCACCTGGCGGCCCACGTGGCCGAGCGCCTGGCCCGGCTTCCCTTCGTGGTCCTCCTCACCCTCCTCTTCTTCTACATCTTCCCCGAGGCCCGCTTTCTGCCGGAGGCGGGCCCCTTTCTCTTAGGCCTCCTCTTCACCCTCCTGGCCTTTTTGCTCCGCTACCTGATGCAGTACACCACCGCCATGCTCACCTTCTTCACCGAGCGGGCGGTTTCCGTGGAGGAGGTCTTCTTCCTCCTCTACCTCTTCCTTTCCGGGACCATCGCCCCCCTCGAGGTCTTCCCCGAACCCCTAAGGACCCTGGCCCTCCTCACCCCTTTCCCCTACCTGGTCTACCTGCCCGCAGCCCTTCTGGCCGGGCAGGAGGTGGACCTCTTCCCGGGGGTCTGGGTCATGCTCTTCTGGGGTGGAGCCCTCCTTCTCCTTTGGCGGCTCCTTTGGCGGCTCGGGCTTAGGCACTACTCGGGCCAAGGGGCATAATGGAGGCATGGCCACCCGCTACCGCTTCCGCGTGGAGGAGTTTGAGCGGGCCTTCCGGGACGTGCCCCGGGTGGAGCTCCTTAGGGGAGAAGTGTACCAGATGAGCCCTATTGGACCTAAGCATTTCCTTGCGGTGATGCGCCTGGATCACAGCCTGAAGGAGGCCCTCCAAGGCAAGGCCTTGGTGGCAGTCCAGTCACCCCTACACCTTTCCCAAGACTCCGAACCCGAACCCGACCTTATGGTGCTCCAACCTCCCTGGGAACGCTACAAGGGTAGGCTCCCCGAACCCCACGATGTCCTCCTCTTGATAGAGGTAGCAGACACCTCCTTGGAGTTTGACCGGGAGGTGAAGCTTCCCCTTTACGCCGAGGCCGGGATCCCCGAGGTCTGGCTGGTGAACCTCAAGGAGGACCTCCTGGAGGTTTACCGGGAACCCAAGGAGGGGCGCTACCGCTTGATCCGCCTTCTCTCCCCTTCCGAGGCCGTAAGCCCCTTGGCCTTCCCCGAGATTAGCCTGCCTTGGGCGCCGTCTCCTTGAGGCTCGGGTAAAGGAGGGCGTAGGCGTAGCCATCGGTGAGGGCCTTTAGGGAGGCCTCGAGGATGTTCTCGCTGGCTCCCACGGTGCCGAAGCGCTCCTCCCCCCGCTTCATCTCCACCATCACCCGCACCCCGGAGTTGGTGCCCGACTCCTGGCCGGCGAGGATGCGCACCTTGTAGTCGGTGAGCTCCACATCGGCAAGCTCCGGGTAAAACTGGAGCACGGCCTTGCGGAAGGCCCTATCCAGGGCGGAAACCGGCCCCGAGGGGCTTTCCGCGGCGGTGTGCTGGAGGCTTTCCCCCACCCTCACCCGCACCGTGGCCTCGGCCCAAGCGGTGTCCAGGCCGCTTCCATGAACGAATACGGAAAACCCCTCCACGCTGAAGGGCAGGCTCCCGCCCTTCAGGCGGTGGGCCAGGAGGTAAAAGCTGGCCTCCGCCCCCTCAAAGGCATAGCCCTCGTACTCCAGGGCCTTGACCTCGTCCAGTAGGCGCTTGGCCTCCTCCTTGGAAAGGTCCACCCCCAGCTCCTGGAGCTTGACCAGGAGGTTGGACCGGCCCGAGACGTCAGAAACCAAGAACCGGCGGCTATTCCCCACCCACTCGGGAGGGATGTGCTCGTAGGTGCGGGGATTTTTCAAGACCGCGGAGACATGGACCCCCGCCTTGTGGGCGAAGGCGGACTCCCCCACGTAGGGGGCGCGGCGGTTGGGGGACTGGTTGGCCCTCTCGTCCACGAAGTGGGAGAGTTCCTTAAGCCCCTTCAGCCTTTCCGGAGGAATGGCGGGAACGCCGTACTTGAAGACCAGGGTGGGGAGGAAGCTGGTCAGGTTCAGGTTGCCGCACCGCTCCCCATACCCGTTGATGGTGCCCTGGGCGTGGGTGGCCCCGGCCCGCACCGCCGCCAGAGCGTTGGCCACCGCCAGCTCGGCGTCGTTGTGGGGATGGATGCCGATCCTCAGGCCAGGAAAGCGCTCCACCACCACCTTGGTAATGGCGTAGACCTCCTCCGGCAAGGTCCCCCCGTTGGTGTCGCAAAGGACCAGGGTGTCCGCACCCCCTTGGGCCGCGGCCTCCAGGGTGGCCAGGGCATAACCCGGGTCCTCCTTGTACCCGTCAAAGAAGTGCTCGGCGTCGTAGACCACGCGCCTTCCCCGCCGGGCCAAGTAGGCCACGGTGTCCTGGATCATGCGCAGGTTCTCCTCGAGGGTGGTCTCCAAGGCCTCCAAAACGTGCAGGGTCCAGCTCTTGCCAAAGAGGACCACCACCGGGGTCTCCGCCTGCAAAAGGGCCAGGACCGAAGGGTCCTCCTCCGGCAAAAGCCCCTTGCGCCTCGTGGCCCCAAAGGCCGCAAGCCTCGTCTCCCCCAGGTCCACTCCCTTCATGCGGGTAAAGAACTCCGCGTCCTTGGGGTTGGACCCGGGCCACCCCCCCTCGATCAGGTGCACCCCGAAGGCGGAAAGGCGCTTGGCGATGGCCACCTTGTCGTCCACGGAAAGGCTGATGCCCTCCCCTTGCGTTCCATCCCGTAGGGTGGTGTCTAGGATCTCCACCATCTCCTCACCCCTGGAAGCCCCCCTTGGCCAAGCCCGGCAAGGGTGGCCCTACACACCCCGCTGGACCTCCTCAATGGAGGGCGGGTGCCGGGTGGCCCGGCCGCTGGCCAGCTTGCCGGCGGCATCCAGAAAGGCCAAGGCGCTGGCCTCAATGATGTCCGGGGATACCCCCACCCCCACTGCCTGAAGCTCCCCCAGGCGAAGCCTTACCGTCACCTGGCCCAGGGCCTCGGTGGAGCCGGTGATGGCCTCCACCCGGTAAAGCTCCAGCTCGGGCCTAAGGCCGATGGCCTCCTGGATGGCCTTGTACACGGCATCCACCGGCCCATCCCCGGTCTGGGTGGCCAGGCGTTCGCCATCCGGGGTCTTCACCCTCACCGTGGCCGTGGGCAGGAGGCCGGAGCCGGAGAAGAACTGCACGTGTTCCAGGGTGAAGAAGTGGGAGGCCGGCTCCCGCTCGCTTTCCACCAGGGCCTGAAGCTCCTCGGCCGACAAGGGCCCCTTCTTCTCGGCGATCTCCTTGAAGCGGGAGAAGAGCACCCGGAGCTGGTCCTCGGGGAGGTCCTTGTAGCCCAGGTCCTCGAGGGCCTTCTTGAAGGCCGCCCGGCCCGAGTGCTTGCCCAGCACGATTACCGCCGGGCGCCTGCCGATGAGCTCCGCGTCCATGATCTCGTAGGTGGAGCGGTGCTTCAACACCCCATCCTGGTGGATCCCCGACTCGTGGGCGAAGGCGTTGTCCCCCACGATGGCCTTGTTGGGGGGCACGGGCATGCCGGTGTACCGTTCCACCAGCCGGGAAACCCGGTAGATCTCCCGGGTGTTGATCTGGGTCTTGGCCTTGTACCAGTCCCGACGCACATAGAGGGCCATGACCACCTCCTCCAAGGCGGTGTTGCCCGCCCGCTCCCCAATGCCGTTGATGGTGCACTCCACCTGGCCCGCCCCGTTCTCTATGCCCGCCAGGGCGTTGGCGGTGGCCAGGCCCAGGTCGTCGTGGGTGTGGGTGGAGATGATCACCTCCCGGCCCCGCACCACCTCGTCCCGGATGCGGCGGATCAGGGCCCCGTACTCATTGGGTGTACCGTAGCCGGTGGTGTCGGGAATGTTGATGGTGGTGGCCCCAGCCTCAATGGCCACCTCGTAGAGGCGCTTCACGAACTCCCACTCCGCCCGCATCACGTCTTGGGCGGAAAACTCCACGTCGTCCACGTACCTTCTGGCATAGCGGACCATCTGGTCCGCCATCTCCAGGACCTCCTCCTCGGTTTTCTTCAGCATGTACTGGAGATGGACCTTGGAGGCCGAGGTGAAGACGTGGATGCGGGGCTTTTCCGCCTTCTCCAAGGCCTTGGCCGCCTGGTCAATGTCCAGGGTGTGGGTGCGGGCCAAGGCGGCGATGATGGGCCCCTTGACCTCGGCGGCGATCCGGCTTACCGCCTCCAACTCCAAAGGCCCGGATACGGGGAAGCCCGCCTCAATGATGTCCACGTTGAGCCGGGCCAAGGCGTGGGCGATCTCCAGCTTCTGGTCCAGGGAAAGGGCTACCCCTGGGCTCTGCTCCCCATCCCTCAGCGTGGTGTCAAAGATCCGGATGTGCCGTTCCATCTTCTCCCCCCCAAAAACGCACCAGGCCCCCCAGGTGGGGGGCCTTTGGAACCCACCTAGCCTACCTCTTCCAATACCCTTGCCCGCAGGAAGGGCATCATGGCCCGAAGCCTTGCCCCCACCTCCTCAATGGGGTGCTCCTTCCAGCGCTTGCGGTTGGCCTCCAGGACCGGCTGGCCCACCTGGTTCTCCAGCATCCACTCCCGGGCAAACTCCCCGGCCTGGATCTGGCGGAGGATCTCCCGCATGCGCCTTTTGGTCTCCTCCACCGGCACCGCCACCTCCCCCCGGGTGTAGTCCCCGTATTCGGCGGTGTTGGAGATGGAGTAGCGCATGCCGGCAAAACCCGCCTCGTAGATGAGGTCCACGATGAGCTTCACCTCGTGCACGGTCTCAAAGTAGGCCATCTCCGGCGGATACCCGGCCTCCACCAGGGTTTCAAACCCCGCCTGGATCAGCCGGGTAAGCCCCCCGCAGAGCACCGCCTGCTCCCCAAAGAGGTCGGTTTCCGTTTCGTCCTTGAAGGTGGTGGGGATGACCCCGGCCCGGGCCGACCCGATGGCCTTGGCGTAGGCCAAGGCCGTGGGAAAAGCGGAGCCCGAGGCGTCCTGGTGCACGGCCACCAGGGCTGGCACCCCGCTTCCCTTGGTGTACTCGCTCCGCACCAGGTGGCCGGGACCCTTGGGGGCCACCATCCAGACGTCCAGGTCCCGCCTGGGCTTGATCTGGCCGAAGTGGATGTTGAAGCCGTGGGCGAAGGCCAGGCTGGCCCCCTCCTTCAGGTGGGGCTCAACCTCTTCCCGGTAGACCCGGCCCTGGGTCTCGTCGGGAAGCAGGACCATGACGATGTCCGCCTCCTTTACCGCCTCGGCCACAGGGAGGACCCTAAGCCCCATGGCCTCCGCCTTGGCGGCGCTACGGGAGCCGGGCCTAAGCCCCACCCGCACGTCCACCCCCGAGTCCTTGAGGTTCAGGGCGTGGGCGTGCCCCTGGGAGCCGAAGCCCAGTACCGCCACCTTCTTGCCTTGGATGAAGCCTAGGTCCGCATCGTGTTCGTAGTAGATCTTCATACCGCCTCCCGCTTTTCCCTGACCTTAAGGGTGCGCTCCCCTCGGCTCATGGCCACCGCCCCGGTGCGCATGACCTCGAGGATCCCATAAGGCCTAAGGGCCTCAAGGAAAGAGTCTATCTTCTTGGAGTCCCCGGTGAGCTCCAGGATCAGGCTCTTCTGGGCCACGTCCACCACCCGGGCTCGGAAGGCCTCCTGGATGTCCTTCACCGCCAATCGCTCCTCCACCCCCGCCACGTGCACCTTGACCAAGGCCAGCTCCCGCTCCACGTGGGGCTCGGAGTGGTCGGTAACCTTCAGCACCTCAATCAGTCGGTTAAGTTGCTTTTCCACCTGCTCCAGGGTGTGATCGTCCCCCGAGACCACCAGGCTGATGCGGGAAAGGCCCGGCACATGGGTGGTGCCCACCGCCAGGCTCTCCAGGTTGAAGCCCCGCCGGGCGAAAAGCCCCGTGATGCGGTTCAACACCCGGGGGTGGTCCTGCACCAAGACCGAGATCACGTGCCTCACGCCTCCACCTCCTCCCGCTCCTCCGGGTGCTCGAGGATCATGTCCTCCGCCGCCCCGCCCGCGGGAATCATGGGGAAGACCCCCTCCTCGTGGTAGACCTTAAACTCCGCCACCACGGGGCCATCCGCGGAAAGGACCGCCTCCACCCCCTTCATGAGGTCCTCCTTGCGCTCCACCCTCACCCCCTTGATGCCGTAGGCCTCCGCCAGGCGGGCGAAGTCGGGGTTGGAGTCCGCCAGGTACACCTCCGAGTAGCGCTTGGCGTGGAAAAGATCCTGCCACTGCCGCACCATGCCCAGGTAGCCGTTATTGAGGATCACCACCTTCACGTCCAGACCGTACTTCACCACCGTGGCCAGCTCCTGCAGGGTCATCTGGAAGGAACCGTCCCCGTCAAAGTCAATGACCAGCTCCTCGGGACGGGCCACCTTGGCCCCGATGGCAAAGGGCAAACCCACGCCCATGGTGCCCAGGCCCCCGCTGGTGATGAAGCTTCTGGGCCGGGTAACCGGGAAGTACTGGGCGGCGAACATCTGGTGCTGCCCCACCCCCGTGGTCACAATGGCGTGCCCGCCCGTGGCCTCGGCAAAGGCCCGGATCACCTCCGGAGCCTGCAGGTGGGGCCTGGGCTTCCAGCGCAAAGGGTAACGGGTGCGCCAATCCTCCAGCTCCCGCCACCAGGAGGCCAGCCTCAAGGGCTTGGCCCCTTTCAGCATCTCCCGAAGGACCAGGCGGGCATCCCCCACGATGGGCACGTGGGTGCGCACCAGCTTGCCGATCTCCGCGGGGTCAATGTCCACGTGGATGACGGTGTGGGCGTGGGGGGCGAAGCGGGAAACCTTCCCCGTGACCCGGTCGTCAAAGCGCAGGCCGATGGCCAGGATGAGGTCGGCGTGGTGGATGGCCCGGTTGGCGGCCACGGTGCCGTGCATCCCGGGCATGCCCAGCCAAAGGGGGTGATGGCCAGGGAAGGCCCCCAGGCCCATGAGGGTGGTGATCACCGGGATTCCCGTTTTCTCCGCAAAGGCCAGAAGCTCCCCGTGGGCGTGCTGGGCACCGCCCCCCACCATGAGGATGGGCTTCTCCGCCTTCTCCAGGGCCTCCAAGGCCCGCTCTATTTGCTTGGGGTGGCCCTTGGTGGTGGGCTTGTAGCCGGGAAGGTCCAGTTCCACCTCAAAGGTGCCGGTGAACTCCGAAAGCTGCACGTCCTTGGGCAGGTCAATGAGCACCGGCCCTGGCCTCCCCGTGGAGGCGATGTGGAAGGCTTCCCGCACCACCCGGGGAATATCGTTTACATCCTGCACCAGGTAGTTGTGCTTGGTGATGGGCATGGTAACCCCGGTGACGTCCGCCTCCTGGAAGGCATCGCTGCCGATCAGGGCCCGGGGCACGTTCCCGGTGATGGCCACCACCGGGGTGGAGTCCATATAGGCATCCGCCAGACCCGTGACCAGGTTCAAGGCCCCGGGGCCGCTGGTGGTCATCACCACCCCCACCCGGCCCGAAGCCCGGGCATAGGCGGTGGCGGCATGCACACCCCCCTGCTCGTGCCGCACCAGGATGTGACGGATGGGACTGTCATAGAGGGCATCGTAGACCGGCATGATGGCCCCGCCTGGGTGGCCGAAGATGACCTCCACCCCTTCCCGCTCCAGCGCCTTTAAAAGTGCCTCCGATCCCTTCATCTCCCCCTCCTAAACCAAAACCCCCCGGTTCTCCGGGGGGTTTTGGATGCGCCCTAAACCGCTACACCCTACCCCCCACCGGTCCTACGATTAGGACTAGGCCTAGGGATAGGGCGAGGCCGAAGCGCATCTTGTGGCCCATGCTAGCCTAGCTCCCCCAGGATGTCAAGGGTCCTTTTCGCAAGAGGAACCTGGCTCAAGCAGGCGAAGGGCCACGGGGATGGCCTCAGACACCGCCTCGAGGCAGGTGCGGATGGCCTTGGGGCTGCCCGGTAGGCTCACGATCAGGGCCTCCCCCCGCACCCCGGCCACCTGGCGGGAGAGGATGGCCAAGGGCGTCTCCCGTAAGGAGGCCAAGCGCATGGCCTCGCCGAAGCCGGGGAGGGGCTTCTCCAAAAGGGGCAAGAGGGCCTCCGGGGTCACATCCCGGGGAGCAGGACCGGTGCCCCCCGTGGTGAGCACCAGCCGGCACCCCATGCCTAAAAGCTCCAGCACCGCTTCCCGTATGGCCTCCACCTCGTCGGGCACCAGCCGGGGCACCACCTCCGCCTCCGGCCAGCGCTCCCGGACAAAGGCCGCCACCGCCGGGCCGGAGCGGTCCTCGTAAACCCCCTGGCTTGCCCGGTCGGAAACCGTAAGCACCCCTACCCGCACCCTCATGCCCCTAGCTTAAGCCCCTGGGATGGGGACCAGCCGGCCCCTCTTCCCCTGAAGGTCCGGTGGGGGTTGGGAACGCACCCCACCCCCTCTACCGCCTCTTTCGCCACCAGGGCGGAGGTGGGGTCTTCTCGCCTCCCTCTCCCCTGCTCCCCAAGGCCAGGCTCCCCTTACAAGCCCAGAAGTGGCCCACCTAGCCCTGCCCCCTTGACCCCTCCCCTAGGCGGCCTGCCATGGCCAAAAGGGCCACCTCCGCGTGCCTGCGGCCATTTTCAATGAAGACCGAGCGGGTATCGGGGCCAAAGGCCGCAGAACCGATGGCGAAAAGCCCCTTACGGGAGGTTTCCCACTCCGGTGAGAGCCAGGGCTTCTCCCCTTGGTAGCGCACCCCCGCTTCCCGCAAAAGCCGGTCCTCCGCCCGGTAGCCGATCTGGACCAGAACGAAGTCCGCTTCCAAAAACCCCTCCCCTTGGGGCCCTTCCAGATGGAGGCCCTCCGGGGTGATGGCCTTGACCCGGGTTTCCATCACCGCCCTTATGCTTCCCTCCTTCACCCGGTTCTCAAAATCGGGGAGGAGCCAATACTTCACGCTGGGGCGCACCCACTTCCCCCGGTGCACCAAGGCCACCTCCGCCCCACCCCGAAAGAGGTCCAGGGCGGCCTCCACCGCGGAGTTGCTTCCCCCCACCACCGCCACCCGCCGCCGGAAAAAGGGCGCCGCCTCCTCGTAGCGGTGGAGGACGTGGGGCAGGTCCTCCCCCGGCACCCCCAGGCGGTTGGGGTTGCCGAAGTACCCCGTGGCCACCACCACATAGCGGCTTTGCAAAACCCTCTCCCTCAGCCGGTCCCGGGCCCGGACGCGGAAGGCCCCCTCCTCCCCCTCAATGGCCGTAACCTCGGTGTAGGTGAGAACGTTCAGCCCTTCCCTTTCCGCCACCTTCTGGTAGTAGAGGAGGGCCTCGAGGCGGGTAGGCTTGGGCCCTTGGGAGACCAGGGGGTGGCCGCCGATCTCAATGTTCCTGGCCTCGGAAAAGAAAACCATCTGCCGGGGAAAGCGGTAGATGGTCTCGGCCACGGTCCCCCTCTCCAGGACCAGGTGGGATAGACCCAGGCGCTTGGCCATGAGGGCCGCCGCCAAGCCCACCGGACCGGCACCCACGATGAGCACATCCACCATGCCCCCTAGTCTACGCCGCCATGTAAACTCCTTCCCATGGACTGGCTCACCAACCCTGAGGTCTGGGTAGCCCTGGTGACCCTTACGGTGTTGGAGGTGGTCCTGGGCATAGACAACGTGATCTTCATCAGCATCCTGGCCTCCAAACTGCCCAAAGAACAGCAGGACCGGGCCCGGGTCATGGGCCTTTCCCTGGCCGCCCTTACCCGCATCCTGTTCCTCCTTTCCATCGCCTGGATCATGGCCTTAAAAAAGCCCCTCTTCGCCCTCCTGGGCCACGAGGTCACGGGCAAGGACCTGGTCCTGATAGCGGGAGGGCTCTTCCTCATCTACAAAGCCGTGAAGGAGATCCACGAAAAGCTCGAGGGCGAGCCCGGCCAGGCCATAAAAAGGGTGGCCCCCTCCTTCGCCTCCGTCATTGGCCAAGTGCTCCTCTTGGACATCGTCTTTTCCATAGATTCCGTCATCACCGCCGTGGGCCTCACCCGCTTCGTGCCGGTGATGGTGGCCGCCATCCTGCTCTCCGTGGCCATCATGCTCCTGGCTTCCAAGGGCATCTACGCTTTCGTCAACCGGCACCCCACGGTGAAGATGCTGGCCCTTTCCTTTCTCCTCCTGGTGGGCTTCACCCTGGTGGCCGAGGGCACGGGGGTGCACATCCCCAAGGGCTACGTCTACTTCGCCATGGGCTTCGCCGTGCTGGTGGAGTGGCTGAACCTCCGGGCCGGGCTCCGGGGCCAACCCGTTAGGCTACGCCAGCCCTATGAAGAGGAATAGAATCGGGCTGGAGGTGGCGTATGGAATACCGGCTTGAGCAGGACACCATGGGCGAGGTAAGGGTGCCGGCGGACCGTTACTGGGGGGCGCAAACCCAACGTTCACTGGAGCACTTCCGTATAGGAGCCTGGCGCTTCCCCATGCCCCTGGAGGTCATCCGCGCTTACGGAATGCTGAAAAAGGCGGCGGCCAGAGCCAACCTGGAGCTGGGAGAGCTCCCCGAGGAAATCGCAAAGGCCATCATCCAGGCGGCGGAAGAGGTCATCGCCGGAAAGCTGGACGACCACTTTCCCTTGGTGGTCTTCCAAACGGGTAGCGGCACCCAGACCAACATGAACGTGAACGAGGTCATCGCCAACCGGGCCTCGGAGCTTCTGGGGAAGCCCCTGGGTTCCAAGTACGTGCACCCCAACGACCACGTGAACCGGGGCCAAAGCAGCAACGACACCTTCCCCACCGCCATGTACGTGGCCACGGCCCTAGCCCTCCACCAGAGGCTGTACCCGGCGGCGGAGGCCCTGGTCCAGACCTTTGCGGAGAAGGCCCGGGCCTTTGACGGAATCGTGAAGATAGGGCGCACCCACCTCATGGATGCCGTCCCCATCACCCTAGGGCAGGAGGTGGGGAGCTGGGCCGCCCAGCTCAGGAACACCCTGGCCATGGTGAAGGAAGCGGAAAAAGGCCTCTACAACCTGGCCATCGGGGGCACGGCGGTGGGCACGGGTCTAAACGCCCATCCCCAGTTTGGGGAACGGGTGGCCCAGTACCTGGCCGAGGAAACCGGGCTTCCCTTTAGGGTGGCGGAAAACCGCTTCAGCGCCCTGGCCGCCCACGACGAACTGGTGCAGGTGATGGGGTCCTTACGCACCCTGGCCGGGGCCCTGATGAAAATCGGCAACGATATCCGCTGGCTGGCCTCGGGGCCTTACGGGGGCATCGGGGAGATCTTCATACCCGCCAACGAGCCCGGCTCCTCCATCATGCCCGGCAAGGTGAACCCCACCCAGGTGGAGGCCCTCACCATGGTGGTGGTGCGGGTCTTTGGCAACGACCACGCCGTGGCCTTCGCTGGGAGCCAGGGCAACTTCCAGCTCAACGTCTACAAACCGGTGATGGTGGACGCCACCATCGAGTCCATCAAGCTCCTGGCGGACGCCATGGAGTCCTTCAACGAGCACCTGGCCACGGGCATAGAACCCAACCTGGAAAGGATTGAGGAGCACCTGCAGAAAAACCCCATGCTGGCCACCGCCTTGAACAAGGCCATCGGTTACGACAAGGCGGCGGAGATCGTGAAGAAGGCCATCAAGGAGAAGAAGACCCTCAAGCAGGCGGCTTTGGAGCTGGGCTACCTCACGGAGGAGGAGTTTGACCGCATCGTGGTGCCCCTAAGGCTGGCCAAGCCCCACGAGGAGTAGCAATGTGAGAAAGCCCACCCCCCGAAAGGGGGCGGGCCTTTTATAGTGAAGCGGGAGGTGCTGTATGCCGTATCCGTTCAAACTGCCGGAACTGGGTTACCCCTACGAGGCCCTCGAGCCCCACATCGACGCCAAGACCATGGAGATCCACCACCAGAAGCACCATGGGGCCTATGTCAACAACCTCAACGCCGCCTTGGAAAAATACCCCTACCTGCAGGGGGTTGAAGTGGAGGTGCTCCTCCGCCACCTGGCGGCCCTGCCCGCAGACATCCAGACCGCGGTGCGCAACAACGGGGGCGGGCACCTGAACCATAGCCTCTTCTGGGAGCTCCTCACCCCCGGGGGGGCCACGGAACCCGTAGGGGAGCTTAAGAAGGCCATTGAGGAGCAGTTTGGCGGTTTCGCCGCCCTAAAGGAGAAGCTCACCCAGGCGGCCATGGCCCGCTTCGGCTCCGGCTGGGCCTGGCTGGTAAAGGACCCCTTTGGGAAACTCCACGTGCTTTCCACCCCCAACCAGGACAACCCCGTGATGGAGGGCTTCACCCCCATCGTGGGCATTGACGTGTGGGAGCACGCCTACTACCTCAAGTACCAAAACCGCCGGGCCGACTACCTCCAGGCCATCTGGAACGTGCTGAACTGGGACAAGGCGGAGGCCTTCTTCCAGAAGGGCTAAACCCACCTCCATGCCCCCCACCCCGGCGGCCGGGGTGGGGGGTTACCCTGGGGGCCTAGGCCGAAACGTTCCCCCAAGCAGGGCGGCCAGGGTCCGCTCCAGGGCCTTCAGGGCCAGGGGGATCCTCCATGCCCCCTTGCCCCGCACCCCTGCGGGGTTGGAGATGGCCCGCATTTCCACTCCCGGGATGCCCAAGGCCAGGCAGACCCGGGCAAAGGCGGCTCCCTCCATGCTTTCCACCTGGGCTCCCCAACGCGCGGCAAGGGCCTCCGCCTCCACCAGGCTTTCGGAAACCCGGTCCTGGGTGAGGCCCACCACCACCTCCAGGCCCAGGGCCCGGGCCAGGCCCTCCGTAAGCCCTTTATCCAGGGGGAAACGGTTGTAGTAGGCCTCCTCCCCCACCTCCAGGGCGGGAAAACCCATGGGTTCTAAGCCCTCCCGGGTGCCCAGGTCCGCCTCCACCTCCTCCCCCACCAGGACCAGATCCCCAGGGAGAAGCCCCGAGCCCGGATAGGCCCCCGCGATGCCAAAGAGCAGGGCCTTCCCCACGGGGTTACGGCTGGCCCAGGAGGCCAGGGTCAGGGCGGTGTTCACCTTGCCGATGCCGGTTTCCAGGTGGACAAACCCTTCCCCTTTTAGCCCCCTTCTTCCCAAAAAGGTGAAGGGCTCTCCCCGAAGAAAGGAGGCCTCGAGGGCCGTGGGGGAAAGGAGAAGCCACATCACTCCACCACCTTGAACCCCAAGGCCTCCGCCCGCTCCACGAAGAACTGGATGTTCTCCGCCTTCACCTCTCCCCCGAGGCTTTTCCGGTCAAAGGCCTCCTCCGCCGCCAGGATCATGGTCTCCGCTAAGCAGGCGGGCACCTGGTCGGGGGCGCCGAAGTGGAGGTCCAAGGTGGCCCGGGCCCGCCCAGGAAGCCGCACCACCCCCCCAGGGATGACCCTTACCCCTGGCACCCCCCTCACCGAGGGGTGCACATCGGGGGGCACTCCCTCGTCGTAGATCCAGGCCCCCGGCTTCACGTGCTCAGGGTAGATGACGGGGTTGGGGTCGCTGGTGGCGGTGAAGACCAGGTCCGCTTCCCTAATGGCCGCCACGTCGGTGGTCACCTCCATCTCGGGGGCCTGCCCTTTGCGCTCCAGGTTCTTGCGCAGGCTCTCCGCCGCCTTCTCTAGCCTTTCCCTATCCCTGCCCACCAGGATGATCCGCCCCACCAGGGGAGCGATCTGCCGGGCGATGCCGAAGGCCACCACCCCGTTGGCCCCCACCACCGCCGCCGTGGCCTTTTTAAGGTCCTTCCCGCTTTGGGCAAAGTGGGCCAGGATATTGGGGATGGCGGCCTTCACGGTGCCGGCGGTGTAGGCCCCGCCGTTGGTCACCTCTATGTCCGGGACCGCCTCTTGCACCTCCCTCCCCTTATCCCCCACCACGCTCCAGAAGGCCCCCAGGCCCACCACCGTGGCCCCAAGCTCCTTGGCCAACCGGGCCCCTTGGATGGCCCGCCAGAGGGCCAGTTCCGGCTTGGCCTTGATCTGGTGGGGCAAAAGGGGTGCGGAAATGAGGTGGCAAAGGACCTCCCGGCCATCCGCCGTCCTGACTCCCCGGACCTCCCCCACCTTCATGGGGCGGAAAAACTCCGCGATGCGCTCTATCCAGGCCTGCTTCAAAAGCCCCAGGCGCACCAAGGGCCGGGCCCAGCGGAAACGGGGGCTTTGCCAAAAGTCCTCCACCGTGAGGGGGTGGATGAGGAAGGCGCAGACCACCTGCCTTTCCGAAGGCAAGGGCAAGGGGCTTCCCAGCCTGGGCTCGGTTCCCTCCAGGATACGGCCCAGGTTCTCCTTGTAGCGCCAAAGGGCAAGGAGGAAAAGGAGGCCGGAAAGAGCCTTAGCCCAAGGGCCAAATCCCGCCCAAAAGGCCACCCCCAAAAGCCCCAGGGGAATCCCCAAGGCCCCCAAGGAGGCGTAGCCCGTGAGGGCGTAGAGGGTTAGCCCCAAGGCTAAGGGCACCAGGCCCCAGGCGGGCTCCAGGGGAAGCCCCGCCAAGACCCCAAGGAGCACCCCCGCCCCCTTGGCCCGAAGGGGCCAGGGGTCGCGGAAGAAAAGGGGGTAAAGGTGGCCTAGGTAGACGGCAAGCCCTAGGGTTAGAAGGCCCTCGAGGCCAAGCCCCAAGGCCCTCCCGAAGGCCAGGGGCAGGTAGCCCTTGGCAAAGTCCAGAAGGAAGGTCCAAAGGACGAAGCCCAGCCCAAGCCGCCTCACGGCGGTTTCCAGCCCCAGGGTGTAGGGGCTTGCCGTGCGCAGGTCCACCCCCCGCCGCCGGGCCAGCCAGTGGCCTAGGGGCATAGCGCCCACCGCATAGGCCAGGGGCACGAGAAGGAGCATCATCGCAGGTAGTTTAGCCCGGCCACGGCCCCACCGGTGAGGAGAAGCACGATGACCCCTGCCGCCACCACCCCCAAGGAGATGGCCAGAAGGGCGTAGCGCCGCTTAAGGCCCAAGACCACCGCCAGCACGGCCCCGCTCCAGGCCCCGGTTCCCGGAAGGGGCACGGCCACAAAGAGGAAAAGGCCCAAGGCCCCCAGGCGTTGCACCTGTTCCTCCCCCTTAAGGCGCACCCGCCTTTCCAAGGCCTCCCAGGCCCGGGCCAAAAGGGGCAGGCGGGTTAAGATCCCCACCGCCCAGGGCAGGAGGAGAAGGGCCACCGGGGCCACCAGAAGGTTGCCCAAAAGGGCGAGGAGGAAGGCCTCGCTAGGGGAAAGGCCCAAGGCCACGCCCAGGGGAATGGCTCCCCTCAGTTCCACCACCGGCAGGGCGGCCACCAACACCACGTACAGCTCAGGGGGCATGGCACCAAGAGGGAAACCCACCTCCCCTCTTCCCAAGACGGGGTACCAGGAGGTGGGCCACGGTCAAAGGGCCTTAACCCCGCGCAGCCTTGGCCTTCTCCACCAGCTGGGCGAAGGCCTGGGGCTCCCGCACCGCCAAATCCGCCAGGGACTTGCGGTCCAGCTCCACCCCCGCCTTCTTCAGGCCGTGGATAAAGCTGGAGTAGTTCAGGCCATGCTGGCGACAGGCGGCGTTGATGCGCACGATCCAAAGCTTGCGGAAGTCCCGCTTCTTGCGCTTGCGGTGGGCGTAGGCGTAGTTGCCTGCGGCGAAGAGGGTTTCCCGGGCCTTGCGGACGCTCTTGGAGCGCAGGCCCCAGTAGCCCTTGGCCAGCTTCAGAATCTTCTTGTGCTTCCTGCGGCGGACAACACCGGTTTTAGCGCGCGGCATCCTCTACCTCCTACTCGTAGGGCAACAGGAGCTTGATCCGCTCCGCCTCAGCCTGGGCCAAAGCAAACTTCCGCCCCTTTTGGCGAATGGCCTTGCCCGACTTGTGCCAGTTGAGGTGCCGCTTGCCCGTCTTCATGGCCACCACCTTGCCCGAAGCGGTCACCTTTACCCGCTTCTTGGCGCCCTTGTGGGTCTTCATCTTCGGCATGCTTTCCTCCCCTTTGGGAAGCGCCCCGGACCGGGGACTTTCAGGCTCCCCAAAGCCCTCACACTATACCAGAGGCGGGTGAAAAGGTCCAGACAGGAGGCCGCTTTAGGCGGAGACCTTGGCTGGGGCCAGGAGCATGTTCATGTCCCGGCCTAAGAGCTCGGGCTTCATCTCCACCACCGCCAGGCCCTTTAGGTCCTCGGCCACCCGTTCCAGAAGCCTTTCGCCCAGTTCGGGATGGCTCATCTCCCGCCCCCGGAACATGATGGTAACCTTGACCTTGTGGCCTTCGGCCAGGAAACGCTTGATATGGTTCAGCTTGGTCTGATAATCGTGGTCGTCAATCTTGACCCGGAACTTGATGGACTTGACCTCGGTGCGCTTGGCCTTTTTCCGGGCCTCCTTCTCCGCCACCTGCTGCTCGTAGCGCCACTTGGAGTAGTCCATGATGCGGGCCACAGGGGGATCCGCGGTGGGACCCACCAAAACCAGGTCCAGGTCCTGCTCCTGGGCCAGGCGCAAGGCCTCCCGGGTGTCCATGATGCCCAACTGTTGCCCATCGGCCCCAATGACCCTAAGCTGCCGGGCGCGGATGCGTTCGTTAACCAGATACTCCTTTATCTACACCACCTCCTAGCCCGCGAGGCCTTTCCTTCAGCTTGCGGGCTAAGGGGAGTGTAGCAGGAAAACCACCGCCACTACAATGGGGGCATGGTCCAGGTGGAGCGAGGCCCCATCTTTCAGGTGTTTCTGAACGACCCCGAGCGCCGAAACCCCCTGTCCCCAGGCATGGTGGAAGGCCTTCTTTCGGCCCTCCAGGAGGCGGAACAAGACCCCGAGGCCCGGGTGGTGGTCCTTTCGGGGCGGGGCAAGGCCTTTAGCGCGGGGGCGGACCTGGCCTTTTTGGAGAAGGTCACGGAGCTTGGCGCCGAGGAAAACTACCGCCATTCCCTTTCCCTCATGCACCTCTTCCACCGGCTTTACACCTTCCCCAAGCCCACGGTGGCGGCGGTGAACGGGCCCGCGGTGGCGGGTGGGGCCGGGTTGGCCACCGCCTGCGACCTTTTGGTCATGGACCAGGAGGCCAGGCTGGGCTACACCGAGGTAAAGATCGGCTTCGTGGCCGCCTTGGTCTCGGTGATCCTGGTGCGGGCCGTGGGGGAGAAGGTGGCCAAAGACCTCCTCCTCACGGGCCGGCTTTTGGGGGCTGAGGAGGCCAAGGCCCTGGGCCTGGTGAATCGCATCGCCCCGCCCGGAAAGGCCCTGGAGGAGGCCCTGGCTCTAGCCCAGGAGCTCAGCAACAATGCCCCCACCTCCTTGCGCCTCACCAAGGAGCTTCTCCTGGCCTTGCCGGGAATGGGCCTCGAGGACGGCTTCCGCTTGGCCGCCTTAGCCAACGCCTGGATCCGGGAAACCGGGGACCTGAAGGAGGGCATCCGCGCCTTCTTTGAGAAGCGGCCTCCGAGATTTTGACGAAACAAAACACCGTTCCCAGCGCCCCTTCTGCAAACCTCTCGCCAAGGCTTCGGCAGCAGCTAGACCCATTTCCCAGAGCGCAGGCCAGCTTATAATGGGCTAAAATGGAGGAAACTACCCTTCTCAAGCGAATCACCGTGGATCCCCAAATCAACCACGGCAAGCCCACCATACGAGGACTCCGTTATCCTGTACACGTGATCCTAGAGCTTTTGGCGAGCGGCATGACCCCGCAGGAAATCCTGGCCGACTTCCCCGACCTGGAACCTGAGGACATCCAGGCCTGCCTTCTCTTCGCCGCTAGGCTAAGCCATCTGGGAACGGTGCTCCGGGTAGCATGATCCGCTTTCTGGTGGATGCCCACCTACCCTTTCGCCTGGTACGCCGTTTGCGGGAACAAGGCTACGATGCCCTTCACACTAGCGAGCTCCCAAGGGGAAATGCCACTCCAGACCACGAGATAAACGCCTTGTCCCTACAAGAGGAAAGGGTAGTGGTGACCAAGGATAGCGACTTTACACAGTCTCTGGTGCTACAAGGCGCACCTTACAAACTTCTTTTGATCTCAACCGGCAACATTTCCAACCAAGCCTTGGAAGAACTTTTCATGGTACACCTAGAGACCTTATGCCAGCTCCTGGAGAACCACCGCTTTGTGGTACTGGGAAAGCAAGAAGTGGTAGCTAAGCCCTTGCCAGATCCAAACCAAGGACAATCGCACCCTTGAAGCCCAACTCCGCAGAAGCACCCATAGCGGAGGGAGCAATCCTACTAGCCGATGAAGGAGGGCATCCGCGCCTTCTTTGAGAAGCGGCCTCCCCGGTTCTGAGGCCGCCCCACCCTGGCTTGGGACCCCGGAAAAGTTAAGGTTTGGCCTGCCCGGCAAAGGGCTATACTCCCCTTATGGGCCTCGTTCCCCCCTCTTTTATCACGGAGATCGTGGAGAAGGACCTGCGGGAAGGGAGGTACGAGAAGCTGGTTACCCGCTTTCCCCCAGAACCCAACGGCTACCTCCACATCGGGCACGCCCGGAGCATCCTCTTGAACTTCGGCTTGGCCCAGGACTATGGCGGCGAGTGCAACCTGCGCTACGACGACACCAACCCGGAGACGGAAAAGGAGGAGTACGCCCGGGCCATTGAGGAGGATGTGCGCTGGCTGGGCTTTACCCCGGACAGGGTCCTCTACGCCTCCGATTACTTTGAGACCATGTACCAATGCGCCTTGGTCCTCATCCAGGAGGGCAAGGCCTATGTGGACGACCTCCCAGAAGAGGAGATGGCGGAGCTTAGGGCCCAAGGCAAGCCCAGCCCCTACCGGGAGCGCAGCGTGGAGGAGAACCTGGATCTTTTCCAAAGGATGCGCCAAGGCGAGTTCCCCACGGGAAGCCGGGTGCTAAGGGCCAAGATTGAACCCGCCCATCCCAACTTCAAGCTCCGGGACCCCGTGCTTTACCGCATCGTCCACGCCCCCCACTACCACACAGGGAACCGCTGGGTCATCTACCCCATGTACGACTATGCCCATCCCCTCGAGGACTTCATAGAGGGCGTAAGCCACTCCCTTTGCACCCTGGAGTTTGAAAGCAACCGGGCCGTCTACGACTGGGTGATTGAAAACCTGAAGGGGAAATGCGGCCTGCCCCTCTCCCCCAGGCCCTACCAGTACGAGTTCGCCCGCCTGGACCTCAGCCACACCGTGCTCTCCAAGCGCAAGCTCATCAGGCTGGTGGAAGGGGGCTACGTGCGGGGCTGGGACGACCCCCGGCTTCCCACCCTCAGGGCCCTGAGGCGAAGGGGGGTGCGCCCCGAGGCCATAAGGGAGTTCGTGCGGCGCACGGGGATATCCCGCAATGAGGCCCGCATTGAGATGGCGCTTTTTGAGGAGGTGGTGCGGGATGACCTAAACCCCATCGCCCCCCGGGTCTTAGGGGTACTGGAACCCCTAAAGGTGGTCCTCACCAACTACCAGGGGGAGGAGTGGATAGAAGCCCCTTACTGGCCCCGGGACATCGGCAAGGAGGGGGAAAGGCCCCTTCCCTTCTCCCAGGAACTCTATATAGAACGGTCCGATTTCAGCCTAAACCCCCCCAAGGGTTGGAAGCGCTTTGCCCCCGGCCAGCGGGTGCGCCTAAGGCACGCCTATGTGCTCGAGCTGGAGGACGTGGTGGAGGAGGGGGGTGAGATCCGGCTCCTCAAGGCCCGCATCGTCCCCGGCACCCTGGGGGCCAACCCCGAAGACGGCATCAAGCCCAAGGGGGTCATCCACTGGGTTTCCGCCCGGCACGCCCTACCCGTGGAGTACCGGCTCTACAACCGCCTTTTCCTCACCGAGGACCCCGAGGAGGGAGGCGACTTCCTCAAGAACCTGAACCCCAGGGCCCTGGAGGTCAAGGAGGGCTTCATTGAGCCCAGCGTGGCCCAGGACCCCCCCGAAACCCGCTACCAGCTGGAACGGCTGGGCTACTTCTGGCAAGACCCCGTGGACTCGAGGCCCGGCAAGTTGGTGATGAACCGCATCGTACCCCTAAAGGAGGGCTACCGGCCCTCTTAGGGCCAGCATGGCCGGAGGGGCATCAAAGCCCCAGGCTCACCCCTAAGGCGGCCCCTACCCCAAAGGCCTGGTCAGGGGCCAAGAACAAGGTGGGGTGCACCTCCACATACACCCCAACGAGGGGCAAGGGCAGGTTGAGCCAGGTGCCCAAAACCCCCCTCAAGCCCCCCTGGCCCCGGGCCTCCTGGGGCAGGGCCAGGGTGGGACCCGTGCCGTAAAACCCCCCTAAGCCCAGGTAGAGGTCGGTGAGGGGCACCTTCAGGAGAAGGTCCACCCCGCCCCCAAGGGCCTCGAGGCCCACCCCTCCGTACACCCTCCCGTCCAGGAGAAGGGGCACCAGGGGGAAACGCAAACCCCCCTGCACCCCAAAGGGGCTACCCACGCTCACCTCGGCCCGCTGGGCCAAGCCCAAGGCCAAAAGCACCACCAGAAAGGCCAGAATCCTAGGCATGCTTCACCTCCTCCCAAAGGGCTTCCAGCCGGGCCATCCGGGCCTGGTGCACCCCGGGTTCGTAGTCCACCAGTACCCCCTCCACCCCAAGCATGGCTAAGGCGCGCAGGAAGGCCTCCTTCAGGGCCCGGCTGGCCAAGGGAGCCACCCGCATCCCCAGCTGGGGGTGGCGGTCCAGGAAGGACTGGGCCAGGGCCTCGGAAGTCCAGATGCCGGAAAGCCGCTTTCCCAAAGCCTCCAGCACCAGGTGCTCCCCCGGTTCCCCTTCCAGGATGTACCAGGTGCCGGATAGCTCCATCCAAGGAGGCATAATACCCCTCGTGAGGCTGGACCGCTACCTGGTGGAACGGGGCCTGGCGGAAACCCGGGAAAAGGCCCAAAGGCTCATCCGCTCCGGCCAGGTGCGGGTGGAAGGGGTGGTGGTAACCAAACCCGCCCACCAGGTGGCAGAAGAAGCCCAGGTGGAGGTCCTTGCCCCCGAGCGGTACGTGGGCCGGGGCGCCTACAAGCTCCTTGGAGCCCTGGAGGCCTTCCCCATAGAGGTGAGGGACCAGGTGGCCGCCGACATCGGGGCCAGCACCGGGGGGTTTACCCAGGTCCTCCTGGAAAGAGGAGCCCGGCGGGTCTATGCGGTGGACGTGGGCAAGGGCCAGCTGCACCCCCGCCTCAGGGAAGACCCCAGGGTGGTGGGCCTCGAGGAGCAGGACGCCCGCACCCTAACCCTGCCGGAGCCCGTGGACCTGGTGGTCATGGACGTCTCCTTCATCTCCTCCACCCTCCTCCTCCCCAAGGTGGCGGAGATCCTCAAGCCCGGGGGCCAGGCCCTCATCCTGGTCAAGCCCCAGTTTGAGCTGGGGCCTGGGGTGCACAAGGGGGTGGTGCGGGAGGAGGGCTTGCGGCAAAGGGCCTTGGCCCGGGTGCGGGAAAGGGCCCTGGAGCTGGGCTTCTCCGTCTTGGGGGAAACGGAAAGCCCCTTGCCGGGTAAGGAGGGCAATCGGGAGTTTTGGCTTTGGCTTATAATGCACCCAGAAACGGACGGGGTTGAAAGCCCGGATGGAGGAGAGCATGGACATCCGAACCCTTGAGGAATGGCTTTGGGATGCCGCTTGTGCCATCCGCGGCCCCGTGGATGCCCCCAAGTTTAAGGACTATATTTTGCCCCTCATCTTCCTTAAGCGCCTTTCCGATGTGTTCCAGGAAGAGGTGGAACACCTGGCGCGGGAGTTCGGCAGTACGGAAACAGCCCTTCAGTTGCTGGAACAGGAGCGCCAGCGCGGCCAAGTGAAGCTGGTGCGCTTTTTCATCCCGGAAAACGCCCGTTGGGAGGCCATCCGCCGGCAGACCACGGGGCTCGGCCAGTACCTGACGGATGCCGTGCGGGCGGTGGCCCGCGAAAACGAGCGCTTGGCTGGCGTGTTTGACATGGTGGACTTCAACGCCACCGCCGCCGGCCAGCGCATCATCTCCGACGAGCACTTGGCAACCCTCATTGAGGTCCTCTCCCGCCATCGGCTAGGGCTAAGCGACGTGGAGCCGGATATCCTGGGCCGGGCCTACGAGTACTTGCTGCGGAAGTTTGCAGAAGGGCAAGGGCAGTCGGCGGGGGAGTTTTACACCCCCCGGGAAGTGGGCATCTTAATGGCGCGCCTACTGGAGCCGGAGCCCGGCATGACGGTATACGACCCCGCCTGCGGTTCGGGAGGTTTGCTCATCAAGTGCCATCTAAGGCTATTGGAACGGTTTGGACATCGGGAAAGCGGGCACCTGCGCCTGCCCAACGAGGTCCGGCCCCTGCGCCTTTTTGGCCAGGAGATCAACCCCACCACCTATGCCATGGCCCGCATGAACGCGGTCATCCACGACCTCGAGGCCGACATTCGCCTGGGAGACACCATGCGGGAGCCCGCCTTCCGCGATACCGCCGGGCGCCTCCAGACCTTTGACCTGGTGACCGCCAATCCCATGTGGAACCAAACCTTCCCCCAGGACATATACGAGAACGATCCCTACGAGCGTTTTCCCTTCGGCACGCCGCCCTCTTCCAGCGCCGACTGGGGCTGGCTGCAGCACATGCTGGCCTCCTTGAAGGACGAGGGCCGTATGGCGGTGGTGCTGGATACCGGGGCGGTATCCCGGGGCTCGGGCAACCAGGGGTCTAACCGGGAGCGGGACATCCGCAAAGCGTTTGTGGAGAAGGACCTCATTGAAGCCGTGATTCTGCTGCCGGAAAACCTTTTCTACAACACCACCGCCCCCGGTGTCATCCTGGTTATCAACCGCAGGAAACGCCATCCGGAGCAAATCATCCTCATCAACGCCAGCAAACTTTTTGCCAAAGGACGGCCCAAGAACTACCTAACCGACGAGCACATCCAAACCATCGCCCAGCTTTACCACGAATGGCGCGCGGAAGAGGGGCTTTCGGCCATCATCACCAAAGAAGAGGCCGCACGTAACGACTACAACCTAAGCCCCAGCCGCTATGTGGCCGCCAACGACAAGGAGGAGGTGCTGCCCCTGGAGGAGGCCATGGTGCGCCTTCGGGAAGCGGAGGAAAGCCGGGCCGAGGCCGAGAGAAACCTAGCCGCCGTTTTGCGGCTCCTGGGGCTGAAATAGGGGGTTTTAGTACGCTTTGGGATAGAGCCATGCCCATACCCGACTATCAGACCTTGATGAAGCCCATCCTCGAGGCCCTAGCGGACGGCAACCCGCACCCAAGGGGCCAACTGGTTGACCAGCTGGCGCGCCGGTTCCAGCTAACCGCCGAGGAAGAGGCCCTTTTGACTCCTAGCGGGAAAAGCCCCCTTTTTTTCACCCGGATAAGTTGGGCAGTGGCCTATCTGAAAAAGGCCGGACTCATCGCCACGCCGCGAAGAGGCTTTTACCAGATTACCAAAAGGGGTAAGGAGGTTTTAGGACAAGACCCCGAACCCCTTGACAAAAACTTTCTCATGCGCTTTGAGGAGTTCCGGACATTCATAGAGCAGAGCCGGGCGGGCAGCGCGTCCGCAATGCCAGAAGGGGAAACCCCAACCGCAAGCCCCACTCCCACCGAGACCCTGGAGCGGGCCTACCAAGAGCTTCGCGCAGCCGTGATATCGGAACTCATGGAGAGAATCCGGGAGATTCCCCCCGTAGCCTTTGAGCGTTTGGTGGTAGATGTCTTGGTGAAGGTGGGCTACGGAGGAATGAACGAGGATGCGGGAGTGGTGGTAGGTGGCCCCGGGGACGAAGGGATTGATGGGGTCATTCGGCTTGACCCCCTGGGCTTGGAACACATCTATCTTCAGGTCAAAAAGTGGGACCAGGCGGTGGGCAGGCCAGAGGTGCAAAAGTTCGTGGGGGCATTGCAGGGCAAACGGGCCCGCAAGGGTATTTTCGTCACCTCGTCCGAGTTTACCAAGGAGGCACGGGAATACGTGGCCCACTTGGACGTTCGGGTTGTCCTTATTGACGGGAAAAAGCTTGCGGAACTCATGTTTGACTATGGAATAGGGGTGGCCGTGGTGTCTCAGTACCAGGTCAAGCGGATTGATAGCGACTATTTTGATGAACTTATGGGGCAACTATGACCGTGACCGTGGAGACCAACCAGCTTCCCGAGGGTTACCACATGACCGAACTCGGCCCCCTACCGGAGGAGTGGCGGGTGGTGAGGTTGGGGGAGGTGATGAGACAGAGAAAAGCATTTATCACCATAGATGATAACACTCTGTATATGCGACCCACAGTTAAGCTTCGGGGGCAAGGCGTCGTATTACGTGATATAATTGCTGGTGCAAAATTAAAAATCAAAAGGCAACAGGTTTGTTATTCTGGTGACTTTGTAGTTGCTGAAATCGACGCTAAACTTGGTGGTTTTGGAATAGTTCCGCCTGATCTGAGTGGTGCAATTGTAAGTAGCCACTATTTTGTCTTTGAACTTCACAAAAACCTCCTAGAACCTTCCTTTGTAGAATTCTTAGTAAAAACACCCATCCTCCTACGGCAAGTAGAACCTCGTGGTTCAACCAACTATGCTTCTATCCGTCCAAAGCAAGTAAGTTCCTACCTCATCCCCCTCCCCCCCCTCCCCGAGCAGCGGGCAATTGCGCGGGTGCTGCGGACGGTGCAGGAAGCAAAACAGGCCAGCTATCGGGTCATTGCTGCCCTGCGCGAGCTGAAAAAGAGCCTGATGCGCCACCTTTTCACCTACGGACCCGTGCCCCTGAACCAAGCCGACCAGGTGGCGTTGAAGGATACCGAGATCGACCCTATCCCAGAGCATTGGCGGGTGGTGCAGTTGGGGGAAGTGGCTGAGATGAAGCAAGGAAAGGTCTTACCCACTAAGAGAATGACATCCGCCGGTTATCCTGTTTTTGGGGCGAACGGTCAGATAGGGTGGTTCTCCGAGTATACACATGAGCAGAGTGAGGTACTTGTAACATGTCGCGGAGCGACCTGTGGAACGGTTAATGTGAGCCCACCCAAGGCGTTCATCACAAACAATGCGATGGTTGTTAGGCCGAAGAAAGAAGAAATCCTCGGGAAAGATTTCTTATCTTTTGTCCTACGTCGCGCTGACCCCAAAAAGGCTGTCACTGGTACGGGTCAACCGCAGATTACGAAAGCCACGCTTTCAGCCTGCTTAATCCCGATCCCTCCCCTCCCCGAGCAGCAGGAAATCGCCCGCATCCTGCAAGCGGTGGACCAGCGCATCCAGGCCGAAGAAGCCTATGCCCGTGCCCTGGGGGACCTCTTCCGAACCCTGTTGCACCAGTTAATGAGCGGTGAAAAGCGGCTTCCAAAAAGCTTCATTGCCCAGTTCGCCGAGTCTCCCAGCCACCCGCCGGAAAACCCCGGGCCCAACCCCCAAGGAGGTGCACATTGAGCCTTTCCTCCGAGTGGCGCACCGTCCAAAACCCCCTCATCCGCTACGCCAAAGAGGCGGGTTGGGAATACCTGGAACCCCAAGAGGCCCTGCGCCTGCGTGGCAGCAAAGAAAGGCCCTTCCTGAAGCCCGTTTTGGTGCAGCAGCTTCAACGCCTCAACCCCGGGGCCGTCACCAGCGCCGCAAAAGCCGAGGAGGTGGTTCGCCGCCTCCTGGCGATTCGCACGGGCATTGAAGGGAACCTCGAGGCGTGGGAATACCTCAAGGGGTTGAAGACCATCTTCGTGGAAGCTGAGCGCAGGGAACGCAACCTGCGCCTGGTCAACCTCGAGAGCGTGGAAGAAAACCGCTTCCACGTCACCGAGGAATTCACCTTCCAAAGCGGCGCAGACCATATCCGCGCCGACGTGGTCTTTTTGATTAACGGAATCCCGGTGATCGTCATAGAAACCAAGAGTGCCACCCGCTTAGAGGGCATCGCCGAGGCCTTTGACCAAATCCGCCGCTACCATAACGAGGGGCCAGAACTGATGACCCAAGCGCAAATCTTCGTCCTCATCAACCTGGCCCGGTTCTTTTACGGGGCCACCTGGTCCCTTTCCCGAAAGAGCCTCCTCAACTGGAAGGAGGAAAGCGCTGGGGATTTTGAAACCTTGGTCAAGTCCTTTATCGCTCCCCGCCGCGTTCTGCGCGTTCTCAGCGACTACATCCTCTTCTCCCGTAAGGATGGCGAACTCAGCAAAGTCATCCTGCGCCCTCACCAGATGCGGGCGGTGGAGCGGGTTTTAGGGCGGGCCAAAGACGCGGTAACGGCGCCCCGTGCTGGGCCCCGCCGAGGCCTCGTCTGGCACACCCAAGGCTCGGGCAAAACCTACACCATGCTGACCATCGCCCGCCTCCTCATCCAAGACCCACGCTTTCAAAACCCCACCGTGCTGCTCATCGTGGACCGCAACGAACTGGAACAGCAGCTTTTCCAAAACCTCGAGGCCATCGGGTTTGGACGCGTCCACCGGGCAGAGTCCAAGCGCGACCTGCAAAGGCTTCTACGGGAAGACACCCGCGGGCTTATCGTCTCCATGATTCACAAGTTTGACGATATGCCCGCCAACCTGTGCACCCGGCGCAACGTCTTCGTGTTGGTGGACGAGGCCCACCGCTCCACCGGGGGCGATTTGGGCAACTACCTGATGGGCGCACTGCCTAACGCCACCTTCATCGGTTTCACCGGCACCCCCATTGACCGCACCGCTCACGGCAAGGGCACCTTCAAAATCTTCGGCGCCGAGGACCCCCAGGGCTACCTGGACAAGTACTCCATCCGGGAATCCATAGAGGACGGCACCACCGTTCCGCTCCACTACCAACTGGCCCCAAACCACCTCCTCGCGGATCGGGAGGCCATGGAAAAGGAATTTTGGGCGGTTGCCGAGCTGGAAGGAGTGGCCGAGGTGGAGGAAATCAACCGCGTTTTGGACCGCGCCGTCACCCTAACCAACATGCTGAAAAACCGCGACCGGGTGGATAAAATCGCCCGCTTCGTGGCCGAACATTTCCAGGCATACGTCAAGCCCATGGGCTACAAGGCCTTTCTCGTGGCCGCGGACCGGGAGGCATGCGCCTTTTACAAAGAAGCCCTGGACCGTTACCTCGAGCCCGAGCAGAGCGCCGTGGTCATCAGCGCCGCGCACAACGACCCGCCCCATCTCAAGCGCTATCACCTGAGCGAAGAGGAAGAAACCCGATTGCGCAAGGCTTTTCGTAAGCCGGGGGAAAATCCGCAAATCTTCATCGTCACCGAGAAACTCCTCACCGGCTACGATGCTCCCATCCTGTATTGCATGTACCTGGACAAACCCATGCGCGACCACGTGCTGCTGCAGGCCATCGCCCGCGTCAACCGCCCCTACGAAAGCGAGGAGGGCCAGCGCAAGCGTGCGGGCCTAATCGTGGACTTTGTGGGGGTGTTCAACAACCTGGAGCGGGCACTGGCGTTTGATTCCCAAGACATAAGCGGCGTGGTGGAAGGCATTGAGGTGCTCCAGGAGCGCTTTAGGGAACGCATGGCCCAGGCCCAGGCGGAATACATCGCCCCCTTAAAGGCCTCGAGGGCCCAGGGCGATAAGCTAGCGGAAGCGATTTTGCTGCGCTTCCGCGACAAGGAGCAGCGTGAAGCCTTCTATCGCCACTTCCGGGAACTGGAAGAAATCTATGAAATCCTCTCGCCGGACCCCTTTTTGCGCCCTTACCTCGAGGATTACCAGCGCCTGGTGGAAATGTACCGCTTGCTGCGCAGCGCCTACGAACCCCATGTGTCAGTGGACAAATCCTTCCTCCGCAAGACCGCAGAGATCGTGCAAAAGCATAGCCATACGGAGGTCATCCACAAGCCCACATCCACGTACGTGTTGGGACCCCAGGCCCTCCTTGCCCTATTGGGCCGGGAACAACCCCCCACGGTCAAGGTGTTCAACCTGCTAAAAGAGCTGCATCGCCTGGTGGAGGAAGAAGGGCGTGCAGCGCCCTACCTCCTCTCCATTGGAGAGCGCGCCGAGGCCATCCGCCGCCGCTTTGAGGAACAACAGATTGATTCGGAACAAGCGGTGCGGGAGCTGGATGAGCTGGTGCGCCAACTGGCTGAGGCCCAAACCGAACGCCAGTCTAGCCCCCTCTCGCAGCAGGCCTTTGCCGTGGAATGGTGGCTGCGCACCCACCAGGTGGACCCTGAAAAGGCCTCTCAGGTGGCGCAGGTGATGGAAGCCGCCTTCAACTCCCTTCCCCACTGGATGGACAGCCAAGAGCAAGAGCGCGAACTAAGGAAGGACCTCTACAAGGCCCTTATGGAAATCGGCGTCGCTGAGGTAGTGGCCTGGGCCAACGCCATTTTGAACCTGCTTCGGAGGGCCGCCCAATGAGAAGGACCACCCCCCCCGATTGGCAACCCTTGGAGCAAGCCGTGCCCCTGGACCTCTTCCGCGCGGAGGTGGAAGCTTGGGCCAAGCGCCTAGGGGTAACTCCGCGGGAGATTCACATCCGCCCCATGAAGCGCAAATGGGCAAGCTGCTCCTCCCGCGGGCGGCTCACCTTTTCCACCGATTTGCTACACCAGCCCGCGGCGTTTCGCCGGGAGGTCATCGTGCACGAGCTGCTGCACCTAAAGATTCCCAACCATGGCCGGCTTTTCAAGGCCCTGCTCAAGGCCTACCTGGCCCAGGGCCACCCGGGGCAAACCCCCTAGCCCTAAGCGCCTAAAGGGCCCTTAAGCCACTCCTCCGCGATCTGCACCGCGTTCAAGGCCGCCCCCTTCAGGAGCTGGTCCCCCACCACGAAGAAGTCCAGGCCGTGGTCAAAGGCCAGGCTTTTGCGGATCCGCCCCACCTCCACGTTCCACTTGCCGCTGGCGGTGAGGGGCATGGGGTAGCGCTTGGAAAGGGGCTCGTCCACCACCTCCACCCCCGGGGCCTGGGCCAGGACCTCCCGGGCGGCCTCCGGGGAGACGGGCCCTGCAAACTCCACGCTCACCGCCTCGGCATGGGCCCTTAGGGTGGGCACCCGCACCGCGGTGGCACCGATCCTCAAGGAGTCATCCCCGAAGATCTTGTGGGTTTCCCAGACCACCTTCATCTCCTCCCGGGAGTAGCCGTTTTCCTGGAAAGCGTCTATGTGGGGGATGACGTTGAAGGGCAAGGGGTGGGCGAAGACCTCGGCCACCGGGGCTTCCCCGTGCAGGTAGCGGTGGGTTTCCCTTAATAGCTCCTCCATCCCCTTGGCCCCGGCCCCGCTGGCCGCCTGGTAGGTGGCCACCACCACCCGCTTGGCCCTGAAGGCCCGGTGCAAGGGCCAAAGGGCCATGGCCAGGATGGCGGTGGTGCAGTTGGGGTTGGCGATGATGCCCTGGTGCTGGAAAATCTTTTCCCGGTTCACCTCCGGCACCACCAGGGGCACCTGGGGCTCGTAGCGCCAGGCGCTGGAGTTGTCTATCACCAGGGCACCCCCCTGGGCCCAGATGGGAGCCAGGGCCTTGGAGAGGGAACCTCCCGCGCTGGCCAAGACCAGGTCCACGGGCAAGGGCCCCTCGGGAAGGGGCTCCACCGGAAGCTCCTCCCCCCTGAAGGCCAGGGTCTTGCCCGCGGAGCGGGGGGAGGCATAGAGGCGAAGCTCCCTCAAGGGAAAGTTTCGGGCCTCGAGGACCTTCAGGATCTCCTGCCCCACGGCCCCCGTGGCCCCCACCACGGCCACCCTCATCTCCGGTCCTCCTTAACCCTCATGGCTTTCCCGTTATCCATACCCTACCCCCTTAGGGAAACACCTTGGCCCCAAGCCAGGCCTCCCAGCAGGACCCCCTCCCCCGGGCCCCAAAGGGCCCGGGCCTGCCTTGTGAGGATCCGCCAAGGCCACCATGTACCCCCAGGATAGCCCAAGACCCCATCCCTGCCGCCCCACCCGCCTACCACCTCAGCTTCTCCCGCAAAAACCCCTCCAGCTCGTCCACGTGAAGCCTTATTTGCTCCATGGTGTCCCGGTCCCGCACCGTGACCGTGTCCTTGAGCCTGGTGGTCCCGTCCTTGCTCTGGCCGATGGTGTCGTAGTCCACGGTGATGGCAAAGGGGGTGCCCACCTCGTCGTGGCGGCGGTAGGCCTTGCCGATGTTGCCGGTGTCCTCATAGAGGATGCGCCCAAGCCCCAAGGCCTGCAGGCGGGCCTTCAGGGCCTTGGCGTAGCCCGTGATCTCGGGCCGGTTCTTGGCCAGGGGGATGACCGCCGCCTTGATGGGAGCCAGCTGGGGCTTAAGTTTCAGCACGATGCGCTCTTCCCCACCGGGAAGCTCCTCCCGGGTGAAGGCCTCCGCCAAGAGGGCCAAAACCCCCCGGTCCACCCCGGCGGAGGGTTCTATCACATAGGGGACGAACCATTTCCCGGTATCGGGGTCCCGGTAGGCCAGGCGGGCGGTGGAGTGTTCGTTTTTCAGCACCCGGGCGGTGATGGAAAGCTCCTCCTGCTCCCGGGTATGGCTTCCCAGGTCAAAGTCCGTGCGGTTGGCGATGCCCTCCAGCTCCTCGAGGCCATGGGGGAAGCGGTAGAGGATGTCCACCGTGGCCTTGGCGTAGTGGGCCAGCTCCTCGGGGGGCTGCTCGTAGGGCACCAGGTTCTCCCGGCTTAGGCCCATCTCCTGCCACCACCTGAGCCGTTCCTCCACCCAGTAGCGGTGCCAGTACTCGTCCTCCCCCGGGCGGACGAAGTACTCTATTTCCATCTGCTCAAACTCCCGCACCCGGAAGATGAAGTTCCTGGGGGTGATCTCGTTGCGGAAGGCCTTGCCGATCTGGGCGATGCCGAAGGGCAGCTTGCGGCTGGTGCTGTCCAGGACGTTTTTGAAGTTGATGAAAATGCCCTGGGCCGTCTCCGGGCGCAGGTAGGCCAAGGAGGCCTCGTCCTCCACCGGGCCCACGTAGGTCTTGAACATCATGTTGAAGTAACGGGGTGGGGTCCAGTCCCCAGGCTCCGAGGTGGCGGGGTCCAGGACCTGGGCCGCGGTCATGGCCCCCCCGGCCCGCTCGGGGGCTTGCATCATGGCCTGGACCAGGGCGTGGAGGTTACCCTCCTCCACCTCCATGGCCCGGTATAGCCTCCTCAGCACCTCCTCGGGCTGGTCCTTGAGAAGGTGGTCCAGGCGGTAGCGCTTCTTGCTGATGCGGTTGTCCACCATGGGATCGGCGAAGGTGGCCTCGTGCCCCGAGTAGTAAAGCACCAGGCGGTGGGTGAGGATGCTGGCGTCCAGGCCCTCCATGTCGTCCCGCTCGTAGACATTCCTGCGCCACCAGGCCTGCTTTAGGTTGTTCTTGAGCTCCACTCCCAAAGGGCCGTAGTCGTAGGTGCCCTGGAGGCCCCCGTAGATCTCCGAGCCTTGGAAGATAAACCCACGCCGCTTACAAAGCGCCACCAGTTCGTCAAGGCTTGTTGCCGGCATCGTTCCTCCCAAAGGGGGGCCAAGCCCCCGGTTACAGGGCATATTACCGGAAGGGGGTGCTAGGGCACCACCGGGGCCCATGGTGAGCCTGGGCGCAAACCCCTGCCCACGCCCGGCTTACGCTAGAATAGGTGACGAGGGGAGCATGAACAGGTACGACGATCGCGCCAGGCTGGTTTTCCACTACGCAAGGGAGGAGGGGAGCCGCTTAGGCCACTCCATGATCGGCCCAGAGCACCTCCTCCTGGGCCTGATGCGCGAGGGGGGTACGGCGGCCCGCATCCTCCAGGAGTACGGGGCGAGCCTCGAGGCCATGCGCCGCATGGTGGAGGAGCTGGTGGGCCGGGGTGAGGGGAGCCGCACCGGGGAACCCCCTGCCATTACGCCCAGGGCCAGGCGGGTCATGGAGCTGGCCAGCGCCGAGGCCCGCAACATGGGAGCCTCCGTGATCGGCACCGAGCACATCCTCCTGGGCATCATCCGCGAGGGCGACGGGATCGCCTACCGCATCCTCTCCCACTTCGCCAAGGACGTGGACGCCATCCGCTGGCGCATCCTCTCCATGGCGGAGGGCCGGGAGCGGGAGAAACCGGTGAACACCCCCTTTCTGGACGAGTACGGCCGCGACCTCACCAAGGAGGCCCGGGAGGGCAAGCTGGACCCCGTCATCGGCCGGCAGGAGGAGATCAACCGGGTGATCCAGATCCTGGCCCGGCGCACCAAGAATAACCCCGTCCTCATAGGGGACCCGGGGGTGGGCAAGACGGCCATCGTGGAGGGGCTGGCCCAGGCCATCGTGGAGGGCCGGGTGCCCCCCATCCTCAAAGGAGCCCGGGTGGTGGCCCTGGACCTGGCGGGGGTGGTGGCGGGCACCAAGTACCGGGGGGAGTTTGAGGAGCGCCTCCGCCAGATCATAGAGGAGCTCAAAAACGCCAAGGTCATCGCCTTCATAGACGAGCTCCACACCCTGATCGGGGCCGGGGGAGCCGAGGGCACCCTGGATGCCGCCAACATCCTGAAGCCCGCCTTGGCCCGCGGCGAGATCCAGGTGATCGGGGCCACCACCACCGGGGAGTACCACCGCTACATAGAGAAGGACGCCGCCTTAGAAAGGCGCTTCCAGCCGGTGATCGTCCTGGAACCCTCCCCGGAGGAAACCCTGGAGATCCTCAAGGGCCTCCGTCCCCGGTACGAGGCCCACCACGGGGTCATCATCCCCGATGAGGTCCTGGAGCTTTCCGTAAAGATCGGCATCCGCTCCCTTCCCGGGCGCAACTTCCCCGATAAGGCCATTGACCTGATTGACGAGGCGGCAAGCCGGGTGCGGCTCAACGCCTCCTTGGGCCTGCCCGTGGCCGAGGAGGAGGACGGCACCCCCATGGTGACCCGGGAGGACATCGAGGCGGTGGTGGACTCCTGGGGCGGGATCTACGTGGACGACAAGGACGACGAGAAGCTCATGCACCTGGAGGAGGAGCTCAGGAAGCGGGTGGTGGGCCAGGAGGAGGCCATCCGCGCCCTGGCCAGCGCCCTGAGGAGGGCCCGGGTGGGCCTGGGCGGCCGCACCCGGGTGGCCGCCAGCTTCCTCTTTGTAGGGCAAAGCGGCGTGGGCAAGACCCAGCTGGCCAAGGCCCTGGCCGAGGTGCTCTTCGGCTCGGAGCGGGCCCTCATCCGCTTCGACATGTCCGAGTTCCAGGAGCCCCACTCCATCTCTAAGCTCATTGGAGCTCCTCCTGGCTATGTGGGCTATGAGCAGGGAGGCCGGCTCACGGAGGCCGTGCGCCGCCAACCCTTCAGCGTGGTGCTCCTGGACGAGATTGAAAAGGCCCACCCCGACGTCTACAACACCTTCCTCCAAGTGCTGGACGAAGGCCGCCTCACCGACGGCATGGGACGCACCGTGGACTTCCGCCGGGTGATCCTCATCATGACCTCCAACACCGGCTACAACGTGGGCCCGGCCATCGGCTTCACCAGCAAGGAGGTGGACACCGAGTCCCCCCTCAAGGCCCTCTTCACCCCCGAGTTCCTGGACCGGCTGGACGAGGTGATCCGCTTCCGGCCCCTCACCGAGGAGGAGCTGGTGCAGGTGGCCCGGATGATGCTGGAGGAGATCCAAAAAGAGCTCCAGTCCCGGGACATCGCCGTGCGCTTCGCCCCCGAGGTGGCCCGCTTCGTGGTGGAACAGGCCCCCAAGACGGGAAGCGCCCGGGCCATCCGGGGCGTCATCCGGGAGCGCATTGAGGACCCGCTCTCCCTGGCCCTCTTGAAAAAGCCCACGGGCCATCTCTACGTGAATGTGGAGGACGGCCACCTAGCCTTCCACGAGGTGGAGGGCGAGGAGCTTTTGGTCTAGATGCCCCCCGGAACCCTTAGGCCCAGCCTCCTCCTTACGAGGGGGCGGCTTTTTCTTGGGCTCCTCGAGGCCTAAACCCATGGCCAAGACCTCCTACACCTGCGTGGAATGCGGTTACCGTACCCCAAAGCCCTTGGGGCGGTGCCCGGCCTGCGGTTCCTGGGAAAGCTTCCGCGAAGTAACCGCCTCCCCTTCCCCAAAAGGCCAGCGGGCCGAACCGGCAACCCCCAGCCCGGTGGCCCTTTCCCAGGTGGACGAGGCCCAGGAAAGCCGCTTTTCCTCAGGGCTTGCCGAGGTGGACCGGGTCCTGGGGGGAGGGTTCGTGCCGGGGGAGGTGGTCCTCCTGGGGGGCGAACCGGGGGTGGGCAAGAGCACCCTCCTCCTGGAACTGGCCAAGCGCCTGGAGAAGCGGGTGTACTACCTGGCGGGGGAGGAATCCCCGGCCCAGATCAAGCTGAGGGCCAGAAGGCTGGGGGTAAAGGAGCTGCTCCTCCTCAAGGAAACCCGCCTGGAGCCCCTGGTAACCCTTTTGGAGAGGGAGCCGCCCGAGGTGCTCCTTGTGGATTCCATCCAGACCATTGAGGCCGGGGGAAGTCCGGGTAGCCTGGTGGCGGTGCGGGAGGCCACCCACGCCTTCGTGCGCCTGGCCAAGGAGGAAGGCATCACCACCGTTTTGGTGGGCCACGTGACCAAGGAGGGGGTGGTGGCGGGGCCCAAGAGCATGGAGCATGCGGTGGACGCCACCCTTTACCTGGAAACCGCTGGGGTTTACCGGGTCCTAAGGAGCGCCAAGAACCGTTTTGGTCCGGTGGGGGAACTGGGAGTTTTCCGCATGGAGGAGGAGGGCCTTAAGGAGGTGCCCAACCCCTCCGAGGCCTTCCTGTGGGAAAGGCCCTTGGGGGTTCCGGGAAGCGCCGTGGCCCTGGCCCTGGCCGGGGAAAGGGCCTTGGCCCTCGAGGTCCAGGCCCTGGCCGCCAAAACCCCTTTCCCCGCCCCCAGGCGGGTGGTCCAGGGGTTGGACCCCAGGCGGGTGGACATGGTGCTGGCAGTTCTGGAAAGGCGGCTTGGCCTGCCCCTTGGGGCCCTGGACGTCTACGTGAACCTGGCGGGCGGGCTTAAGGTGCAGGACCCGGGCCTGGACCTGGCCGTGGCCCTGGCGGTGTATTCTGCGGTGGTGGGCAAGGCCCTGCCCCCGGACCTGGCGGTGGTGGGGGAGGTGGGCCTTCTGGGCGAGGTGCGGAGCGTGATGGGACTGGAACGGCGGCTTAGGGAAGGGGAACGGGCGGGGTTTCCCCGCATCCTGCACCCGGGCAACACCAAGGCCCTCAAGGAAGCGGTGGAGCGGTATTTGGGATGAGTTTCCCTCTTCTTTTTTACCTGTTCTTCGCCCTTTTGGGCTACCAGCTGGCGGTGGGCCTGGAGAACCTGGGGCTTCTTCCCCGGTCGGCGGGCCTGCTTTCCCTGAACCGCCTTTACCTCACTCTAGCGGGCTTCCTCACCGGGGTTCTTTTGGCACCCCGCCTCGAGGCCCTCCTGCAAAAACGCCTGCAACGGTTGCGGGAGCTTTCCCCGGAGGTGCCCGTGGCCCTGACCCTAGGGGCCACCCTGGGCCTCCTCCTCACCGTCTTGCTCACCACCTTGCTTTCGCAAATCCCCGGGTTTTCCCCCTACCATAGCCTCTTCTTAGCCCTTTTCCTGGTGGGGCTTTTCGCCTACCTGGCCCTGGGGTACAAGGAGTACCTGCGCCTTCCCAAACCGCCTTCCCGCCCCCAAGGGGGCAAGGTGCTGGACACCAGCGTCCTGGTGGACGGAAGGGTGGCGGAGGTGGCGGCCACGGGGTTCCTGGAAGGCCCCCTCTATGTGCCCCACTTTGTGCTGAAGGAACTCCAGCACTTCGCCGATAGCCCCGACCCCCTCAAGCGGGCCAAGGGGAGGCGGGGTCTGGAAACCCTGGAAAGGCTGAAAGAGCTGGTATCCCTGGAGGTGCTGGAAGAGGCCTCCAAAGGGGAAAGCGTGGACGAAAAGCTCCTCTTCCTGGCCCGGGACCTAAAAGCCGCCCTGGTCAGCAACGACCTGGCCCTCCTGCAGATGGCCAGGATCTACGGGGTCAAGGCCCTTTCCGTCCAGGCCCTGGCCCAGGCCCTCCGCCCCCAGCTCAAGGTGGGGGATACCCTGAGGCTCCTCATCCTCAAGGAGGGCAAGGAGCCCCACCAGGGGGTGGGCTACCTGGAGGATGGCTCCATGGTGGTGGTGGACGGGGGGATCCGGTACCGGGGCCAGGAGGTGGAGGTGGTCATCACCCAGGCCATCCAGACCCAGGTGGGCCGCCTCTTCTTCGCCCAGCCCGCCGCCGAAGCCCAGGGCTAATAGGGATTGGGCCTAGGCCTTATAATGCCTCACGGCCTTAGCCGGCCAAGGAGGTGGAGCTTGAACCTGCACGAGTATCAAGCCAAGGAGATCCTGGCCCGCTACGGGGTACCGGTGCCGCCCGGCAAGGTGGCCTACACCCCAGAGGAGGCGAAGCGCATCGCCGAGGAGCTGGGCAAGCGGGTGGTCATCAAGGCCCAGGTGCATGTGGGCGGGAGAGGCAAGGCCGGGGGCGTGAAGCTGGCCGACACCCCCCAGGAGGCCTACGAGAGGGCCCAGGCCATCCTGGGGATGAACATCAAGGGCCTCACGGTGAAGAAGGTCCTGGTGGCCGAGGCGGTGGACATCGCCAAGGAGTACTACGCCGGGCTTATCCTGGACCGTTCCCAAAAGCGGGTGGTTCTCATGCTCTCCAAGGAAGGGGGTGTGGACATCGAGGAGGTGGCGGCGGAACGCCCCGAGGCCATCCACAAGTTCTGGATTGACCCCCATAAGGGCTTCCGGGCCTTTGAGGCCCGGGAGATGGTGAAGCGGGCGGGCCTCGAGGGCCACCTCAACAAGCTGGCCCAGGTCCTGGTGGCCCTATGGCGGGCCTACGAGGGGGTGGATGCCTCCATCGCCGAGATCAACCCCCTGGTGGTCACCACCGAGGGCCAGGTGGTGGCCGCCGATGCCAAGATCGTCCTGGACGACAACGCCCTCTTCCGGCACCCGGATCTAGCCGAGCTAAGGGAGATTGAGGCCGAGCACCCCCTGGAGGTGGAGGCCAGCAACTACGGCTTCGCCTACGTAAAGCTGCAAGGGAATATCGGCGTCATCGGGAACGGGGCCGGGCTTGTCATGTACACCCTGGACCTGGTGAACCGGGTGGGGGGCAGGCCCGCCAACTTCCTGGACATCGGGGGCGGGGCCAAGGCGGAGGTGGTCTATAACGCCCTCAAGGTGGTCCTCAAGGACCCCGATGTCAAAGGGGTGTTCATCAACATCTTCGGCGGCATCACCCGGGCGGATGAGGTGGCCAAGGGCGTGATCCGGGCCCTGGAGGAGGGGCTTCTTTCCAAGCCCGTGGTCATGCGGGTGGCGGGCACCGCGGAGGAGGAGGCCAAGAGGCTTTTGGAAGGCAGGCCCATCTACATGTACCCCACGTCCATGGAGGCGGCCAAGGCCATCGTGGCCATGGTGGGAGGTGCGGCGTGATCCTTATCAATCGCGAAACCCGTGTCCTGGTCCAGGGCATCACCGGCCGGGAGGGGCTGTTTCACACCCAGCAGATGTTGGACTACGGCACCCGGATAGTGGCCGGGGTCACCCCAGGGAAAGGGGGAACCGAGGTCCTAGGCCTTCCCGTCTACGACACGGTCAAAGAGGCCGTGGCCCAGCACCCTATTGACGCCTCCATCATCTTCGTGCCTGCCCCGGCTGCGGCGGATGCGGCCCTCGAGGCGGCCCACGCGGGCATCCCCCTCATCGTCCTCATCACCGAGGGCATCCCCACCCTGGACATGGTGAAGGCGGTGGCGGAGATCAAGGCCCTGGGTAGCCGCCTCATCGGGGGGAACTGCCCGGGCCTCATCAGCGCCGAGGAGAGCAAGATCGGCATCATGCCGGGCCACGTGTTCAAGCGGGGAAAGGTGGGGCTTATAAGCCGCTCGGGCACCCTCACCTACGAGGCGGCAGCCGCCCTCTCCCAAGCGGGCTTGGGCACCACCACCACCGTGGGCATTGGGGGCGACCCGGTGATCGGCACCACCTTCAAGGACCTCCTCCCCCTCTTCAACGAGGACCCCGAGACGGAGGCCGTGGTCCTCATTGGGGAGATCGGGGGGTCCGACGAGGAGGAGGCCGCGGCCTGGATCAAGGAGAACATGAAAAAACCCGTGGTGGGCTTCATCGGGGGCCGCAGCGCTCCTAAGGGCAAGCGTATGGGCCACGCCGGGGCCATCATCATGGGGAATGTGGGCACCCCGGAATCCAAGCTGCAGGCCTTCGCCGAAGCGGGGATCCCCGTGGCGGACACCATTGACGAGATCGTGGAGCTGGTGAAAAAGGCCTTGGGCTAAAGGCCTTGGGCCGTCCCCCACCCTGGCCAAGCCAGGGTGGGCCGCTTTTACACCCTATCCGTGGCCTTAGCCATCCAAAGAAGCCGCTCCCCGTGCTCCGGCCTCAGCTCCCCCGGGCGAAGCCGCCAGGCCCAGTTGCCGGAGGGCCTTCCAGGGTAGTTCATGCGGGCCTCGCTTCCCAAGGCCAGTACATCCTGGACCGGGTAGATGGCCAGCTTGGCCACCGACTTCATCCCCAGGTGCATGAGGGCCCAAGGCACCTCCTCTTCCCTTTGGAAACCGATACCCCATTCCCCCAGGTAGCGTTCCAGGAAAGCCCTTTCGTGGGGGGTAGCCGTGCGGTACCAGCCCAAGGTGGTGTCGTTGTCGTGGGTACCGGTGTAGACCACCACCCGACCGTGAGGGGGGTAGTTGTGGGGAAGGAAGGGGTTCTCCATTCCCCCGTCAAAGGCGAACTGCAAGACCTTCATCCCAGGCAGGCCAAACCGCTCCCTTAAGGCCACCACCTCTGGGGTGATGACCCCCAGGTCCTCCGCCAGGATGGGCACCTGGCCGAAAGTCTCCTGGATCTTCAGGAAGAGTTTTTCCCCCGGGGCCTTAACCCAGCGCCCTTCCACCGCGGTGGGACACGAGGCAGGGATCTCCCAGTAGGCCTCAAAGCCCCGGAAGTGGTCAATGCGCACCAGATGGAATAGTTCCAGGGCCTTTCCCAGGCGCTCCACCCAGAAGGAAAACCCTTCCCTTTCCAGCACCTCCCAGCGGTATAGGGGATTGCCCCAGCGCTGGCCCGTTTCCGAAAAGTAATCCGGGGGCACCCCGGCCACCACCGTGGGCCTTCCCTCCTCATCCAGATGGAACCACTCGGGATGGGCCCAGACCTCCGCGGAGTCCTCGGCCACGAAGATGGGCATGTCCCCGATGAGGGCTAGGCCCAAGGCCTCCGCTTCCTCCCTTAGGGCGTGCCACTGGCGGGAAAAGAGCCACTGGGTCCAGGCGTGAAAGGACACCTCCTCGGAAAGCTTGGCCTCCGCCTCCTTAAGGGCTCTTTCCTCCCGCAAGCGTAGGGGAAGGGGCCAGCGGTTCCAGGGAAGCCCCCCATGGGCCTCCTTAAGGGCCATGAAGAGGGCATAGTCCCGAAGCCAAAAGGCCTCCCTTTCCCAAAACTCCTGGAAAGCCTCCCGTTCCCCTTGGGGAGCCCGCTCCTGAAAACCCTGGAAGGCCGCCCGGAGCACCGGCCACTTCCAGGCGTAAAGCCCGCCGTAGTCCACCCGGCCTTGGGGGAGGCCGGGGTCTTTGAGAGCCACGTACCCCGATTCCGCCAAGGGGCGGAGGTCAATGAGGTAGGGATTCCCGGCAAAGGCGCTGAAGGCCTGGTAGGGGGAGTCCCCGTAGCCCGTGGGGCCCAGGGGCAAGACCTGCCAGTACCGTCCCCCAAATGCCTTCAGAAAGCGGAGGAAAGCCTGGGCCTCCTCCCCCAGGACCCCGATGCCATAGGGTCCAGGCAGGCTGGTGGGGTGCAAAAGCAAGCCATAGGCACGCGGAAGCTCCATGGGCCCAGTTTATTCCCCCTGTGGAAGGATTTCCAACGGGTACCCCACCCCCTTACCGTAACCCACCCGTATACGGGCAAGGGTTTCCCCTAAAAGCGCCTTAACCCCCTGGGCTAAGGACCCTTACTTAACCCACCTTGTTCCCCTTCTCGTCGTAGGTGTAAAACCCCCGCCCCGTCTTACGGCCCAAAAGCCCCGCCTGCACCATACGGCGAAGGAGGGGAGAAGGCCGGTACTTATCGTCGCCAAAGCCCCGGTGGAGCACCTCCATGATGGCCAAGCAGGTATCCAGGCCGATGAGGTCGGCCAGCTCCAGAGGCCCCATGGGGTGGTTCATCCCCAGGCGCATGACCCCGTCTATGGCCTCCTTGCTGGCCACCCCTTCCCTCAGGGCCTCGATGGCCTCGTTGATCATGGGCATGAGGAGGCGGTTGGAGACGAAACCGGGGTAGTCTTGGACCTCGAGGGGGGTCTTCCCCATCCTTTTGGCCACCGCCATCACCACATCCCGCGTTTCCTCCGCGGTAAGCTCCCCCCGGATCACCTCCACCAACTGCATGAGGGGCACGGGGTTGAAGAAGTGCATGCCAATAAAGCGCTCGGGCCTTCCCGAGTAGCGGGCTAGGGCGGTGATGGGGATGGAGGAGGTGTTGCTGGCCAGAATGGCCTCGGGCTTCACCAGGCTTCCCAGGCGCTCAAAGAGGCGGCGCTTTTCCCCTTCGTCCTCCACGATGGCCTCCACCACCAGGTCGGCCTCCGCCAAGTCCCCCAGGACCACGGTGGTGCGGATCCGCCCCAAGGTGGCCTCCAGGTCCTGGGGAGCGATCCGCCCCTTCTCCAGAAACTTGCTTAGGGACCGCTGGATGGCCTTCAGGCCCCTTTCCAGGAAGCCTTCCGCCACGTCCACCAGCACCACCTCAAACCCCGCCTGGGCCGCCACCTGGGCGATGCCGCTGCCCATCTGTCCTGCGCCCACCACGCCAATCCGCTTTACCTCCATACCGGCACCTCTCGGGCTATTTTACGCCCCTGAGGTTCACCAAAAGGACGCCCACCAGAGCCAAGGCCCCGCCCAGGAGGGAAAGGGGGGAAGGGATCTCACCCAGCCACCCATAGGCGATCAGGATGGCCAGGACCGGCGACAGGTAAAGAAAACTGGAAAGGCGGGAGGCCGGGGTGCGGGAAAGGGCATAGGTCCAGGTGAGGTAGGCCAGGGCCCCGGGGAACACGCCCAGGTACAGGGCGCTGTAAAGGGCCGGGCGGGGCGCCCGGAGAAGGGCCTCCCCCAGGCCAGGCAGAAAGACGAGAAGGGGAAGCGTGCCCAAAACCATGGTGTAAACCGTCATCTCCCGGCTACCGTAACGGGCAAAAAGGGGCTTTTGCCAAACGAAGTACAAGGAGGTGGAAAGGGCGGAAAGCAGGATCAAGAAAGCCCCCGGGCTCAAGGACACCCCGCCTCCCTCCCCGAAGGCGATCAACAAGGAGCCCAGAAAGGCCAGGGCAAACCCCAGCACCCCTACGGGCCTAAGCCGCTCCCCCAGGAAGAAGAAGGAGAGGAGTGCGGTAAACACCGGCCCGGTAGCGATGAGCAGGCTCGCGGCCCCTGCGCTCACCGTGAGCTCCCCGTAGGCCAAGGCGGTGTGGTAAACGGTGATGCCCAAAAACCCCAGGAGAAAAAGGCGGGGAAGGTCCTCCTTCCTGGGTGGGCGAAGACCGTGAAGGCGGGCGTAAAGGAGAAGCAGGGCGCTGGCCACCAGAAAACGCAGGAGGACCAGGTGCCCAGGGCTTAGGCCCTGGAGCCCCGCCCGGATGCCGGCAAAGGCGCTGGCCCAGAAGAGGATGGTGAGGAGGGCCGCCCCTAGGGCCTTAGGCTCCATGGGGTAACACCAGGTAGTAGAGGCCCCTTGGCAAAAGGCCCCTCTCCAGAAGGGCGTTTACCTCCTTAGCCCCCACCTGGAGCACCCTTTCCTTCACCTGGGCCAGGGAGATGTACCGGCCCGTGTACAGGTACTCCATCCCCAGGTGGAAAAGCCTCCCCATAGGGGTTTCCCCGGCGAAGACCAGGCCTGTGGCCAAGGGGGTTTTGGCCTTTTCCACCTCCTCCTCCCCCACGCCCTCGAGGGTGATCCGGTCAAGCTCCTCCTTAAGGACAGCCAACACCGCTTCCTTGTTTGCCGGGTCCGCCTGGACGTAGGCGTGGAAGAAACCGGCCCTATCCGCCTCCTCGTGGCCAAAGGAGGCCGCCTCGGCGAGGCCCGTATCCACCAGGGCGAAGTGGAGCCGCCCCGAGCCCTCCTCACCCAGGAGGTGGGCCAGCACCTGGGCGGCAAAACGCTCCTCCTCCTGGTAGCCAACCCCGGGGAAAAGGCCCACCAGATAGAGGGCCCGGGCCTTCTCGTAGGGGTGCTCCTCTACCCCCTGGGCAGGGCTTAAGGGTGGGTAGGTCCTTCCCGCCTCCCCTAGAGGCCAATCCTCCGTGAGCCGTTCCGCCTCGGCCACCAGGGCCGCAAAATCCACCCTCCCCGTGGCAGCCAGCACCATGTTCCCCGGCAGGTAACGCCTCCCGTGGTAGGCGGCCATGGCCTCCCGCGTGAGAGCGGTGATGCTCTCCACCGTGCCCAGGACGCTATTCCCCAGAGGGTGTCCCTGGAAGAAGCGGGCCCGGGCCCAATCGTAGGCCATGAAGCCCGGGCGGTCCTGGTAGCGGGCGATCTCCTCCAGGATGACCTTTTTTTCGGTCTCAAAGTCCTCCGGGCGCAAGGCAGGGCGCATGAGCCGGGAGAAAAGCCCCAGCAGGGGGAAGGCGAACTCCGGCAAAACCGCCCCGTAGTAGACTGTGGCCTCCTCGGAGGTGAAGGCGTTGTACTGGGCTCCCAGGCGGTCAAAGGCCAGGTTCACCTCCCAGGCGCTCATCCCTTCCGGCCCCTTGAAGACCATATGCTCCAGGAAATGGCTCACCCCGCTCTCCTCGAGGGCCTCGTCCCGGGCCCCCGTCCGGACAAAGTAGCCCAAGGCCACGCTCCGCGCCTCCGGAAGCACCTCAGCAATGACCCTCAGGCCATTTTTCAGTTCAGCCTCACGAAACATCGTCCACCTCGCCCAAAAGCCCCACCCAGGGGTTGCGGTAGGGGTGTTCCCGCAAGAAGGCGTTCACCGCCGGAAGGCCCGTACGTTCTATGGCCTCCTCGATCTCGGAAAGGGGCCGGACCCGCCCCAGCATGAAGAGGTCCCGCACCATGGAGGCGGCCCGGCTTCGGATGGACTCATCCGCCATCACCAAGGCGGTCTTGAGCCCCACCTTGGCCCGGGAAACCTCCTCCTCCGTGACCCCTTCCGCCAGGCGCTCCACCTCCGAAAGCATGACCTCCAACGTCTCCCTGGCCCTTTCCTTGGTGGTGCCCCCATAGGCCATGAGGAGGCCCTGGCCCTTGACCCCGGCGGGGAAGGCGCTCACCGCATAGACCAGGCCCCTTTTCTCCCGCACCTCGGTGAAAAGGCGGCTGCTCATGCCCCCCGAGAGCACCTCCAGGGCCAGCCGGGCCGCGTAAAACCGGGGGTCCTCCGGGCCCACATCCGGGTAGGCCAGGCCGATCTGCACCTGGGCCGTGGGGCGCTTGAGGAGGAAGCGCTGGGGCTGGGAAAGAAAGGGCTCGGGGTAAAAAGCCTCCTCCCCCTCCCAGGCCAAAAGGGGTTCCAGGGCCTTCAGAAGCCTTTCCCAGGAAACCCCTCCCGCCACCGCCAAGATGGCCCCTTTCGGGGTGTAGCGCCTAGCAAAGTCCTCCCGCACCGCCTGGGGTGTGGCCCTCTTCAGGCTCTCCTCCTCCCCCAAGGGATCCCTTCCATGGGGGGAGAGGAAGACCCTTTTTCGGAGCTCGGAGAAGAGCTTCCGGGCCGGCTGGTCCTCCTGGGAAAGAAGGGCCTGCAGGGCCACGCTTCTCACCGCCTCAAAGCCCTCCTCAGGAAGCCGGGGCCTAAGGAGGAGAAGGGCATAGAGGCGCAGGACCTCTTCCAGGACCTCCGGTAAAAAGGCCGCGGAAAACAGGGTGTACTCTAACCCGGCCCCGCTTTGCCTTCTTACCCCCAGGGCGTCCAGGGCCTGGGCCAGCCCCCAAGCGTCCAGCTCCCCAGCCCCCTTCCAAAGCCAGCCCTCCAGAAGGGTGCTGGCACCCAGAAGCCCCTCGGGCTCGTTCACCGCCCCGGCAGGCACCAGAAGCCCGAAGGCCACCCCGGGGTAGTCCCGCTCCTCCAGGGCCAAAAGAAGCCCATTCGGCAGTCGCTCCACGCGGCTCACAGGCCTAAGGGTATCATGGAGAACGTGAGGGAAGGGGAACTTCGCCAAAGGCTCCTCAGGCCCCTCCTAAGGGAGCTAAAGGACGGGGCCCGGGACCAGGTGGTGGTGGGGGGCCTGGAAACCCTCATCCAGAACCTGGCCAAGCCCTTTCCCCACCTGCAAAGGCTTTTCCTGGGGTACGGTGCGAAAAGCCCGGAGGAGCGCAAGGCGGTCCTGGAGGAGGCCATCCGCTTCCTGGAGAATGGCCAAGAACCGCTGGCCGCAAGCAGGGGGGAACCTTCCGCCCGGCCCCAGCCCCCCCGCCTCACCCTCCAGGACCCCGCCCACCTCCTGGCCCCGCCCCAAAGCCGCAAGAAGCTCACCGAGCTTTCCCTCCACACGGTGCGGGACGTCCTCCAGTACTACCCACGCCGCTACGAGGACCGGCGGGCCCTTCCCGGGGTGCGCTTCCTGGAGGACGGCCAGAAGGCCACCCTCGCCGTGAGGGTCCTGGCCAAGGAGCTGGTGAAAACCCCCAAGAAGGGGATGCAGCTGGTGCAGGTGCGGGCCCAGGATGCTTGGGGCTTTCGCCTCACCCTGGTCTGGTTCAACCAAACCTGGGTTCTCTCCCAGATCCAGGAGGGGGAAACCCTGATCGTCACGGGCCGGGTGCAGCGGCGCAACGGGGTGCAGCTTTACGTGGAGCACTTTGAGAACGAGGGCACCGAGTCCCTCTCCACGGGGAGGATCGTGCCCATCTACCCCGCCAAGGAGGGGATCGGGCAGGCTTTCCTGCGCCGCACCGTCCACCGGGCCCTGGAAATGGCCCTCCCCCTCCCCGACCCCCTGGAAGCCTACCGGGAGGAGCACCGTCTTTTCCCGTACGCCGAGGCCCTTCGCCAGATCCACTTCCCCGAGGATGAGGAGGCCTTGAAAAAGGCCCTCCTTCGCCTCAAGTTTGACGAGTACCTCCTCTTGGAGCTCAAGGCCCTTCTGGACGCCGGGGGCCTGGTCCTAGGCCGGAGCTTCCGGGTGGAGGAGGCCTGGACGGAAACCTTCAAGAAAGGCCTGCCCTTTTCCCTCACCCGGGCCCAGGAGCGGGTCATGGGGGAGATCGCCCAGGACATGCAAAGCCCCCGGCAGATGGCCCGCCTCCTCCAGGGGGATGTGGGCTCAGGAAAGACGGTGGTGGCGGCCTATGCCCTCTTTCTGGCGGCCATGAACGGGGCCCAAGGAGCCCTCATGGCCCCCACGGAGATCCTGGCCAAGCAGCACTACGGGAACCTGACCCAGTACCTTTTCCCCCTGGGGGTGCGGGTGGAGCTCCTTTTGGGGTCCATGACCCCCAAGGAGAAGGAAGGGGCCGTCCAGAGGCTTCTTTCCGGGGAAGCCCAGGTGGCGGTGGGCACCCACGCCCTCATCCAGGAGGGGGTGGGGTTTAAGGACCTGGGGCTTGCGGTGGTGGACGAGGAACACCGCTTTGGCGTCTTGCAGCGGCGGGCCCTCCTCAAGATGGCCCGGGTTCCTCCCGATGTCCTGGTGATGTCCGCCACCCCCATCCCCCGTTCCCTGGCCCTAACCCTCTATGGGGACCTCGAGGTCAGCCTCCTGGACGAGATGCCCCCCGGGCGAAAGCCCGTGAGGACCAAGGTCCTCCCCCACCGGCTGCGCCTGCAGGCCTACGCCTTCGCCCGGGAGGAGGTGAGGAAGGGGCACCAGGTCTTCGTGGTGGCCCCGGCCATTGAGGAGTCGGAAGAACTGGACCTGAAGGCGGCCACCGCCCTCTACCAGGAGCTGAAAGGCCTTCTCCCTGGGGTGCGCATGGCCCTCCTTCACGGAAAGATGCCCGCCCGGGAAAAGGATAGCGTCATGGAGGCCTTCCGCCAGGGCGCCTTTGACCTTTTGGTATCCACCACCGTGGTGGAGGTGGGGGTAGACATCCCCAAGGCGAGCCTCATCATCGTGGAAAACGCCGAGCGCTTCGGCCTGGCCCAGCTCCACCAGCTGAGGGGCCGGGTGGGGCGAGGGGGGCTGGAAGGCTACGCCATCCTGATCGCAGGGGAAGCCAGCCAGAAAACCCTCAGGCGCCTAAAGGTCCTCGAGGAGTCCAATGACGGCTTCTACATCGCGGAGATGGACCTGAAACTGAGGGGCCCCGGGGAGCTCAGGGGCACCCGGCAGTCGGGGTACCCGGAGCTGAAGCTGGGGGACCTGGCCGAGGACACGGAGGTTATTGAAAAGGCCCGGGCCCTGGCCAAGCGCATCCTGGAAATGGACCCCGACCTCTCCTGGCCCCAGCACCAGACCCTTAAGGAGGAGCTCCGGGCCCAAGCAGAGCGCATGGGCTTCCGGGAGGTCATCTAGGCAAATGGGGATGAAGACCCTTCCCCATCCCCACATTCCCGTTTTCGCCTCGGAGGGCGGCACCCTGAGGGCTAAAAGCCTCAGGGACTACCTGCTGGAACTTCGGGAGGTCTACCTGAGCTATGCCCCAGTGCCTCCGGTAACCCTCTATGTCCTTTCCGAGCGGGATTGGCGGAGCCATCTCCCCTATCCTTATGGCCTTCCCTTCCAGCGGGCGGAAGGGGGAAGGCTCTTCCTCTACGCCCCCCTCACCTATCCCGAGCGGCTTCTTCACCGTTTCCGCGAGGTTCTTCTCCCCCTGGGACCACCCCCCATGGAAATCCCCGCCTTTTTGGACCTCAACCTGGGGCACGAGTACGCCCATGCCCTCCAGGTGGCCTGGCGGTTGCGCACGGGAGCCCGCTGGCTGGATGAGTTCCTCGCCAACTACCTCTTTCTCCTAGGCCTAAAGCGCGCTCGGCCGGACCTCCTCCAAGGACTCCTGGAGATGTGCCTTTACCTAAGCGACTTAGAGCCAGAAAAGCGAAGCCTTTCCACGTATGAGAGGAGGCGGGGAGACCTAAAAAGCGCCCTATGGTTCCAGGCCCAGTTCACCCTCAAGGCCCAGGAGCTTCTGGAAACGAAGGGGGACAGCCTGTTAAAGGCCTGCCTGGAGGCCGCCCCCCTGGACCGGAAAAAGGGGCATGGGCTCCTTTTGGCGCTTGACCCAGAGCTCAAGGCCTGGTTCGCCGCCTTCGGCCTTAAGGGCGCACCCTAGGAGCCCCCTTACCCTCCGCCAAGGCCCTGAGCCAATCCAGGAAGGAAACCTCCCCCACCTTCAAGGTGTACAGCTCGGGCCTCGGCAGGATGCAGTGCTGGCTCCCCGGGGCTAAAAAGAAGGTGTAGTTTTCCGCCTGGGCCGGGGCCAGGATGGCCTTCATGGCCCCTTCGGCCCACTCCCGGGCCGTGGCCTCGGAAGGGCTCCTCTCCCCTTTCATGAGGCCATAGAAGAAGATCTGGGTCCCGTCCAAAAGGGTGGTGTACTGGGCGATGCGGGCCTTGGGGAAGGCCTTCGCCAGGGCCAGGTAGATCTCCGCCACCTCCGGGTTCTGGGAAAGGCCAGAAAGCTCGGGCAGGCGCGGGTTCCAGACGCTAAAGCCCGGGAAGCCCGGGGTGCGCACCCCTACCCCAGCATCCCCGCAGACCGCCACCTGGGCGTTTTTGTAGGTGGAAAGCACCTTGTCCGCAAAGAAGACTGCCCCATAGGCCCCAGCGGAGCAACCGGTCACGAAGACCCTTTCCGGGTCCGTGTGGTTGCGGAACACGTACTCCAAGGCCGCCAAGGCGTTCCTGGCCCCCTGGTGGTGCACCCTAAAGCCCCCGTAGTCCACCGTAGCCCGGCCCACATGGAGATCCCCGGTGCAGTAGGGCACAAAGACGTGGGTCCAACCATAGAAGGGGTTGGCCACGCTGATGCGGTTATATATACCTTGGGCCAAAAGAAGCTCCTGAATATCCACCCGCTTGCGGTAGGTCTGGCTTTGGGGGCTGCAGGTGGCGGCGTCCCAGCAGGCCCCGCCTCCCTGGAAATCAATGACCACCTTTTTGGGGTCCCCCGGGCTCACGTAAAACCGATAGGGGGACCCATCGGAGCAGACCCCTCCCGGCACCTCCACCGCCTTCCAGAGGGCCTCGAGGCCCTGGGCCAAGGCCAAACCCAACAGCAAAAGCAGGGCTAGCAAACGCCGCATTCTGCACCTCCACCAGGAGCCTACCCAAACCCTTAGACCAAGTCAAGAAAAGAAGCCCCCCTAAGGGGGGCCTCCTTCCCTCTTTTGGCCTTAGAAGACCGCCTTGCGCAGGATGTCCGTCACGGAAACGATGCCGATCACCTCCCCCTGGATGACCGGTGCCCGGCGGATCCCGGTGTTGGCAAAAAGCCGGGCCACGTACTCCACGCCCAGGTCAGGGTTTACGGTGATCACCGGCTTGGTCATGATCTCGTGCACCTGCACCGTGCTGGGGTCCTTGCCGTAGGCGATGACCTTGTAGACAATGTCGGTCTCGGTGATGATGCCGTAGGCGTCCTCCTCGTTGCGCCGGTCCACGATGAGGGCCCTAAGGCCCGTCTCCTTCATGAGGTTGATGGCCTCCTTCACCGTGGCCGAACCCTGGATCTTCACCACCTCGGTGGACATGATGTCCTTGGCCTTTTTCATGGCGCACCTCCATGCCCGGCGGGAAGGGAGCAAAGGGGGTTTGCGGGCCTTTTCCACCCTATCCCCCTAGGTATCTTGTGGGGTAGAGACAAAAGACCCTTTCCGCTTATTTACCCCATCCCGTCCCTAAACCAAGCCCGGCCCTAGGCCCACTCCACCCGGCTCCCCGAAGGGTGTTTGCGCACCCGAAGCCTTGCCGGAAGCCTCTCCGCCAAGGCCTCCACATGGGTCACGATCCCCACCAGCCGCCCCCGGGTGGGGAGGCCTTCCAACACCCCCGCCACCACCTCCAAGGTCTCGGGGTCCACGGTGCCGAAGCCCTCGTCCAAAAAGAGGGCCCCAAGCCGCCCCCGGGAAAGCTCCTCGGAAAGGGCCAGGGCCAAGGAGAGGCTAGCCAGGAAGCTTTCCCCTCCGGAAAGGGTCTTCACCGGACGCACCGCCTCCGTCCAGAGGTCCAGGACCTGGTACTCGTCCTCCTTGGAGCGGAGGCGGTAGCGGCCCGCGGAAAGGGTGGCCATGAGCTCATCCGCCCGCTCCACCAGGCTCCTCTGCCTGAGGCCCAGGAGGTAGGCGGGGAAGTTGTTCTGCTGCAGGTCAAAGGCCAGCTTTTCCCATAGGTCCACCTCCCGCACCACCTCCGCCAGACGGGCCTCAAGCGCCTGGCGGTGCTTGAGCTTTTCCTCCATGGCCTCTAGCCGCTCTTCCAAAACGGCCTTTTTCCCCATCTTGCCCTGGAGGTCCTCCTGCACCTGGGAAAGCCGCGCCTCCACCTCCCGCAGCCGGGCCTCCACCTCCTCCACGGAAGGGAGGGGACCGGGAAAACGGGCCCTGACCTCCTTTTCCACCTCCACCAGGAGGGCCTCCACCTGGGAAAGCTCCTCCCGGTGGACCCGGACCCTCTTCGCCAAGGCCTCCCGCTCCTCAGGGGAGAGGTAGAGGGCCTTGGCCTCCTCCTCGGGCATCAGGCCTAAGACCCGGCTCTTGGCCTCCTCCAGGGCCTTTTCCTGCTCCTTCTCTTGGGCCGAAAGCCCCGCCAGGGTCCGGGAAACCTCCTCCAGGGCCTGGGCCAGTTGGCGGTCCAGCCCTTCCTTTTTTTCCAGCTCCTCCAGCCTTCGGGAAAGCTGCCCGATGTGCTCCCCCACCGGCCTCCCCCCCGTCTTTTCCCAAAGCAGGCGGTAAAGCCCAGCCCCCAAGGCCTCCTTCTCCCACCGCAAGGAGGCCAAGGCTTCCCGGACCCTTTCCCAGGCCGCTTCTTGTTTGCCGAGATCCGTTAGGGCCCCTACCTCCCCCTCCAGGCCGGAAAGCTCCCGGCGCCCATGCTCCAACTCCTGGGACAGCCGCTTCAACTCCTCCTCGAGGGCCCGGGCCTCCCCCTGTTTTTCCCTATACCGTTCCCTAAGCTCCTGAAGCCTCGCTTGCGCCCCCTGAAGCTCCTCCTCCAGGGCCTTGGGATCGCCGGGGCGGGGTGGAACCCCCAGGGCCTTTAGGGCCTCCCGCTTGGCCCTCTCCTCCTCCGCCAGGGCCCCAAGCCGGGTCAGGACCTCCCGCAAGGCCTTCTCCCCCTCCTCCCGCCTCTTCCTGAGGCCGGAGGCCCCGAGCCCCTCCGGCACCGGGGGCAGGGCGCGGACCACGCCGCCGCACAGGGGGCAGGGCTCCCCCGGGCGCAGAAGATCGCGGTAGGCAAGAAGCCCAAGCCGCTTCTCCTCCTGGGTCAGGTGGGCGAGCTCCGCCTCCAGGCGCTTTTTTTCCTCCTCCAAAAGCCTCCTTCGCCTCCCGATCTCCTCCAGCTCCAGCCCAAGCCGGTGGGCCTCGGCCCCCTTCCGGGCCTCCTCCAGGGCCTCCGCCTGGGCCCGGGCCTGCCCCCCCTCCGCCACCAGGCGCTCCAGGGCCTCCTTAAGTTGCCTTAAGGCCTCCTCCTTTTCCTTAAGCCGCCTTTGCCCCTCCACCAGGCGGGCCAGCCCCCGCTCCCTCTCCGCCAAAAGGGCCTCCTCCCGAAGCAGGGACTCCAAGGCCTCCACATAGGCCTCGGGGGAAAGCCCCACCCTGGGGGCGGGGTGCTCCTTCACCCCCACCCGGCGCCAAAGGGCCTCGAGGGCCTCAAGCCCTTTGGCCTCCAAAAGGGCCTCCCGTGCCTCCCTTAGGGTTTCCGGGTCAAAGGCCAGGGCCTGGCGGTCCCTTGCCAGCTCCTCAAGCCGGGCCCGCACCCTTTGGAGTTCCATCTGGGTGGCCGCCAAGGCCTCCTCCTTCCGCCTGAGGTCTTGCCAAAGGGGCAAGGCCTTTTCCGCCTCCTCCGCCTTCTTAAGCCTTTCCTCCACCTCCGCCATGCGGGGGGCCTCCGCCTTAAGGCGGTTTAAGCGGCCTTCCAACTCCCTTAGGCGCTTAAGAAGGGACTCTAGGTCCCTCCCCTCGGCAAGCCCTTTTTCCAGCTGCTTCTTCTCCTGAAAAAGGCGGGCAATCTCCTGGGATAGATCGGCCAGCCCCTTCTCCAGCTCCTCCTTGGCCTCGAGGCTCGCCTCACGAAGCCCCAAAAGCTCCCCCTCCAGCCGGCCCTTCTCCTCCAAGAGGGCCGCCTTGCGGGAGGCCGCCTTTTCCCGGGCCCTATCCAGCCGGGAAAGCTCAAAGAGGTCCAGGAGGATCCTCCGCCTTTCCTTGGCCTCCCCCTTAAGGAAACGGTCAAACTCCCCCTGGGGAAGGAGAAGGGCCCGGGTGAAGGCCTCGTAGGTGAGGCCCAAAAGTTCCTCCAAGGTCCGGTTCAGGGCCTCCAGGGTCTCCAGGGGGAGAAGCTTCTCCCCGGCGGGCTCCACCTGGAACAGCCGGCCCTCGCTCCTCCTTCCCCGGACCCGTTCCACCCTATAGACCCTTCCCCCCACCTGGAAGGTGAGGCGCACCCGGGCCTCGCTGGCGGCAGGGTGGACCAGGCTTCCCACGTTCCGCCCCACCCGGGGCACGAGGCCATAAAGGGCGAAGGCGATGGCGTCTAGAAGGGTGCTCTTCCCGCTTCCCGTGGGCCCGGTGATGGCGAAAAGCTCCACGTCGGAGAAGTCCACCCCCTGCCGCTCCCGATAGGGGCCAAACCCCTCAAGCTCCAGGCGCAAGGGCCTCAAGCTCCACCTCCTTAAGCACCTGGCCAAACCGCTCCAAAAGCGCCTCCTCCTGGCGCCCCCGCTCCCTCAGATAGCGTTCGTAGGCCTCCACCAAGCCCAGTTCCGGAGCCGAGCCCATCTCTCCATCCTCCAGCCCTCCCAGGGTCTCCACCGCCAGGAGATGGGGAAGCCCCTGGAAGAGCCTCTCCTTCACCGCTGGGGAAAGCCGGCCCTCCACCACCAGCCTGAGGTAGCCGGGAAATCGCTCCAGCTCGGGAAGCCTGCCGTCCAGCTCCTCGGGCTTCAGGCGGAAGGTTCTAAGGGGCTTACCCCACCGCTCCCGTAGGGGATAGGCCTGGACCGGTCCCCGTTCGGGCACCTCCACCAGCAAGGCCCCCCGCTCCGCCTCCTCCCCCTCCCCGAAGTCCAGCTGAATGAGGCTTCCCGAATACCAAGCCACCGGGGCCTCGGAAACCTGCTGCTGGCGGTGGATGTGGCCCAGAGCCACGTAGCGGGCCCCCAGGGGCAGGGCGGAAGGGGGCACGGCGTAGCTACCCGTGAGGTGGAAGGCGAACTCCCCTCCCCCCGGCCGCACCCCCTCCAGGGCAAAATGCCCCAGCATCAAGGGGCTTCTCAAGTTGTCCAGAATGCGGCGCATGGCCTCGGCGTAGGTGCGGTGGCGCTCCTCGGCCTCTTGCAGGACCTTTTTCACCAGGATGCGCTCGGAAACAAAGGGAAGGAGGGCCGCCTCGAGGTCCCCCACCCGGACCACACCCCCTTCCTCCCGGAAAAGGGGCTTCCCCCTCACCTCCGCCCCCGCCAGGGCCAAGAGGGGGGAGAGGGCCTCGAGGCGCTCCTTGGGGTCATGGTTGCCGGCGATGACCAAGGCGGGAACCCCAAGCTCCCTAAGGCGCAGGAAAAATTCCACCGCCATGGCCTCGGCCTCGGCGGATACCTGAGGGCGGTCAAAGAGGTCCCCCGAGATCACCACCAGGTCCACCCCTTCCTTGGCCACCACCTCCAAAAGGGCCTTCAGGGCCTCCCCGATCTCCGGGGTTCGGTCCACGCCCTTTAATACCTTGCCCAGGTGCCAGTCCGCGGTATGGAGGAGCCGCACGCATTCCATACTACCCCTGCCCAAGGCTCAGTGGGGGTAGCCGTGGGCCTCCGGCGGTCCCCCTTTCCCCCCCTGGAAGGCCCAGGCGGCCACCAAGGTGGTGAGGGGTACCGCCAGAAGAAGCCCCAAGGAACCCAGCACCATGGAGACCATCTCGGCGGCAAAGGGCTCGGTATTGAGGAGGAAGCGCAAGGGGGTGGGGTCCTTGGTGAGGAGGAGGAAAAGGGGTAAGGAGCCTGCGGCGTAGGCCAAGACCAGGGTGTTCACCAGGCTACCCATGTGGTCGTAGCCCACCTCCATGCCCCTCCGGTAAAGCTCCCCAAGGCCAAAGCGGGGGTTGGCGTGGGCCAAGGCCTGGACCACCGCCGCCTGGGTCACGGTCACGTCGGTCAAGGCCCCCAAGGCCCCCACCACCACCCCCGCCAAGAAGAGGGAGACCAGGTCCACCCCACCCCATTGCCTCAGGAGGAGGGCCTCCTCCGAGGCCAGGCCCGTGAACCTCAGGACCCGGGTGAAGAAGAGGGCCAAGAGGAGGACCAAGGCCACCGAGGCCAGGGTGCCCAAAAGGGCGGCGGTGGTCTTGCGGTTTACCCCGTGGACCAGGTACACGGTGAGAAGAAGTACCCCCAGGCTTCCCAAAAAGGCGTAAAGAAGCGGGTTCCCCCCAGCCGCCACCCTGGGAACCACAAAGTAGACCACCACCAAAAGGCTCAAAAAGGTGCCCACAAGCCCCCTAACCCCCTTGCCCCGGCCCAAGAGGGCCGCCAGGAAGGCGAACAGGCCCAAAAGACCAAGAAGCCAGGGGATGCGGTCGGGCTCGGTCACATAGGTCCTGCCCCCCTCCTGGTAGAGGACCACCCGCTGGCCCACGCGGTACTGGCCGCCATCCACGGGGAGGAGGGCCGGAAGCCTCCTGCCCCCCACCTCCACCAGAGCCACGCCCCCTTGGGGCTCGAGGGCCACCAGGCGACCCACCAGGTACCTCCCTTCGCCCTGGGCCAAGGCGGGAAGGAGGAGCAAACATAGGAGAACCCCCAAGCGCATGCCGCCACTTTACCCTGGAAGGATGAAAACTTTTTCTCAGATTGCTATTCTGGGATCATGGAGCGCTCCACCCGGCAGCGGCGGGCCATCCGGGAAACCTTTTTAGAGGCAGGCCGGCCCCTCTCCCCCCAAGAGGTCCTGGAGCTGGCCAAGAGGAAGGTCCCCTCCTTGGGCCTGGCCACCGTGTACCGCACCCTAAAGGGCTTGGTGGAGGAGGGCTTCCTAATCCCCGTGGTCCTTCCCGGCGAACCCCCCCGGTACGAACCCGCAGGCCGGGAACACCATCACCACTTCCTTTGCCGCCTCTGCGGGAAGGTGTACGAGCTTTTGGGCTGTGACCTAGCCCTGGAAGGCCACCTGCCTCCGGGCTTTTTAGCCGAAGGCCACGAGGTCACGGTCTACGGCCGCTGCCCAGAGTGCACCTAGTCCCAGGCGGGGTAGGCTTCCTTGGGCCTAGTCCAGCGCACCTCCTCCAAGGCCCCGTCAAAGCGCAGGATGGCGGCGATCCGGGCCCGGGAGTAGACCCGGTAGGGTTCCTTGGGGATGAAGGCGGTCACGATGTCCACGTGCCGGGGCGTGGCGTACTCCAGCACCACATGCAGGGGAAGCCTCAGGCGCGGGGGAAAGACCATGTAGCCCAAGACCAGCATCCTCTGGTCCTCGGGGTAGATGGCCAACTCCCGGCCCCATTCCAAGGCCCTGAGCACATCCAGCTCGGTGAAGCCCTCCTGTAGCATGTGCTTGGCCACGTGGGGCCCAAGGCGGTAGCGGCCTTCCCGGAGGTGGGGCAGAAGGTCTTCCAGGCGGCGGATCTTTCTCACGGAAACCCACCCCCTCTACCCTCCTAGTCTAGGAGCCCCGGGGAACGAGAGTGTGGCCTTAGCGGTAAGGGCCCAGGGCCCCGGGGTCCCGCACCGCCAGGAAGGCCCCGTAGACCTGGCTCGCCCCCGCCCGCAAAAGGGCCTCCTTGGCCCTAAGGAAGGTGGCCCCGCTGGTTAAGACGTCGTCCAGCAAAAGCCAGTTTCCCTTCACGGAAAGAGACGGGGCGAAGAGGTCCTGGGGCAAGCGCCCTCGAGCCCGGCCCCGGGTGGGCTGGCTTGGGGTGTAACGGGTGCGCCTCAGAACCCTCCGGTACGGCACGCCAAGCCGCCTGGCCACCTCCCGGGCCACCAGTTCCGGAGGGTTATACCCCCTCAGGAGGAGACGGGGGAAGAGGGTGGGCACTGCCGTGATCCCCTCCAGCTCCCAACCCTGGGCCCGGATCCCCTCCGCCAGGGGCTTTGCCAGAAGGGTAGCCAGGGCGAACCGCCTCCGGTACTTCAAGGCCCGTACCACCCCTCCCATACGGCTATAGAGGCCTAGGTAGACCACGCCTGGCCCAGCGAAAGCCCGTAGGCCCTGGCGGCAACGTTGACAAAGGAGAGGCGCATCCAACCTGCCCCCGCATCCCGGGCAGGTGTGCCCCAAAAGGGCCTCAAGCCAACCCCAAGGCACGGCGCAAGGCCTCGTCAAAGGGAGGGTAGAGCACGCCCTTTTCCGTGACGATCCCCGTGAGGTAGCGGTGGGGCGTGAGGTCAAAGGCCGGGTGGTAGGCGGGGAAACCCTCGGGGGCAAGGCGCACGCCCTTTAGCTCCAGGAGCTCCTGGGCCGGGCGCTCCTCAATGGGGATGCCCTCCCCGGTTTCCAGGCTGGGGTCCACGGAAGAGAGGGGCAAAGCGGCGTAGAAGGGAATCCCGTGGTGGTGGGCCAGGACCGCCAGGGCGTAGGTGCCGATCTTGTTGGCGAAGTCCCCATTCAAGGCCATGCGGTCCACCCCCACCATGACCGCATCCACCCGGCCCCTTGCCATGAGGAAGCCCGCCATGTTGTCCGCAATCAGGGTGGCCGGCACCCGAGCCTTTTGCAGCTCATAGGCGGTGAGCCTAGCCCCTTGCAGGTAGGGCCGGGTCTCGTCTACCCAGACGTGGGACACCCGCCCTTGGCGAAAGGCCTCCACGATGGCCCCCAGGGCGGTGCCGTACCCCCCGGTGGCCAGGGGGCCGGTGTTGCAGTGGGTGAGGACCTGGCCCCGCAAAACCCTGGCCCCATGCTGGCTGATGGCCCTTTCCGTCTCCGCCACCTCGTGCCAGATGGCCTGGGCTTCCTTCAGGCTTCCCTTCAGGTCGCCCCAATGAGGGCGCATGCGGTCCAGGGCGTGGAAGAGGTTCACCGCCGTGGGCCGGCTCTGCCGCAAAAGCCGGTCCGCCTCCTCCAGGTCCTCGCCCCTTAGGTGGGCCAGCACCATGCCAAAGCCAGCGGCCACCCCGATGGCCGGAGCCCCCCGCACCACCATGGCCCGTATGGCCTGGGCCATCTCCTTGGCGGTGCGCACGGGAACCCAGACCTCCTCGAGGGGAAGCCTCCTCTGGTCCAGAAGCCAGAAGACCCCTTCCTTTTCGTCAAAGCGAAAGGGCAAGATCCTTTCCACCCTTAAAGCCTAACGCAACCTCAGCACCCTGTCGTCCTTGGGGCGCACCTGGCCCCGCCCGTCGCGGTTGGAGGTGGTCACGTAAAGGGCGCCGTCCGGACCCGCCTGCACCTCCCTAAGCCTGCCGTAACCGGAAAGGACCGTTTCCACCCCGGCCACCCGCCAGCTCCCCTTCATCCCCTCTAAGGCCAGGCGCACCAGGGCCTGTCCCCTAAGCCCCGCCACATACAGACTCCCCCTCCAGAAGGCCAGGTTCCCGGGGGGAAAGCCCTCGGGCCAGAGGTAAAGGGGGTTGCGGTAACGGGGGTCGTTCCCCTGGCCCACCACCCGGGGCCAACCGTAATTCCCCCCGGCCACGATGAGGTTCACCTCATCGTGGCCAAAGCCTTGCTCCCCACTGGGCCCATGCTCGCTGGCAAAAAGCTCCCCCGTAAGGGGGTGCCAGGCCAGGCCCTGGGGATTGCGGTGGCCGTAGCTGTAGACTTCGGGCCGGGCTCCCTGCCGGTTCCAAAAGGGATTCCCCGGTGCGGGCCTGCCCTCTGGGGTAATCCTCAGGATCTTGCCCCCCAAGGAGGAAAGGTCCTGGGCCAGCTCCCGCTCGTAGACCTCCCCCGTGGTCACGTAAAGCATGCCATCGGGGCCGAAGGCTATCCGCCCTCCCGAGTGCAAGCCGTGGGAGCGGGCGGGAATGCCGTCCAGGACCACCCTTTCCAGCACCCCCTTTTCCCCTTGGTGCCTTAGCCGCACCACCTGGTTCCTGAGGCCCCCTTCCTCCACCGTGCGGTAGGCGTAGAGATAGGGCTCCTGGGGAAAGCGGGGATGAAGGGCTAGGCCCAAAAGCCCCGACTCCCCCCGGTGGTAGACGGGAAGCTCCGCATAAAGCCTAGCCCTTCCCTCCCGCACCCATTGGATCCGCCCGGGGCGTTCAGAGACCAGGAAGCTACCGTCCGGCAAAAAGGCCAAAGCCCAGGGCACCTCCAGGCCCCCCACCACCTCCTCCACCCTAAACCCTTGGGCCCGCACCAGGGAAAGCCCGAAAAGCCCCAGGAGAACCCTCCTACGAGAAACCATACCCCACCCCCTTTCCCACCAGGCTAATACCTCTCGGGACCTCTTTCCGGGGCCCCCACCCTGGCGCAAGCAGGGTGGTATAAAACAGGCGGGCCCTGAAAGGCCACCCTTCACGCCCTGGGGTCCAGGATGACCTTGACCGCCTGCCCCTGGGAAAGAAGGGCGAAGGCCTCCTGGTACCGGCTTAAGGGCAGGCGATGGGTGATGAGGGGGGTCAGGTCCACCCGGCCCGAATAGACCAAGGCGGTGCCCTGCATCCAGGTCTGCCATAGCCTCCTTCCGGCAATCCCGTAGGCGGTGATCCCCCGCATGACCAGCTCCCCCGCCAGGTCAAAGCGGATGGGATCGGAGGGGATCCCCAGGATCCTGGCCTCCCCCCCGGGGATCAGGGCCCTTAGCCCCTGGTGGATGGCGGTTTCGTTTCCGGAAAACTCCAAAAGCACCTCCACCCCGCTTCCCGTCACCTCCCGCACCACGGAAAGCAAATCCTCCTCCAAGGGATTGACGAGCCGGTCGGCATAAGGCCTGGCAAAGGAGAGGCGGTAGGGATTGGGGTCCGAGACCAGGATGGGCCCGGCTCCGCTGGCCCGGGCCACCATGGCCGCCATGAGACCGATGGGCCCCGCCCCGGTGATGAGGACGCTTTTGCCGGACACCCCGCTTCCCGCATACACCGTGTGCACGGCATTCCCAAAGGGCTCCAGAATGGCCCCCACCTCAAAGGGTAAGTCCTTGGGGTTGACCCAGGCGTTTTCCGCCGGCACCACCACGTACTCGGCGAAGCCCCCGTCCCGGTCCACCCCCAGGATCTCAGTGTTCAAGCAGACGTGGTAGTTGCCGGTGCGGCAGGCGGGGCAGGCATGGCAGACGATATGGCTTTCCAGGCTCACGTGGTCCCCCACCTGGGGCCTCTTAACCCCAGGGCCTGTGGCCACCACCACCCCGCTGAACTCGTGGCCGGTGATAAGGGGGGGCTTAATCCGCCCCCTGGCCCAATGGTCCCACCGCCAGATGTGGAGGTCGGTGCCGCAGATGCTGGCGGCCTCCACCCGCACCAGGATCTCCCCCGGTCCCGGTTCGGGCAGGGGGCGTTCCACCAGGGTTAGGCCCTCTTCGGGGGCCAGCTTGGCTAGAGCGCGCATACCGGGGCCATGCTACCACCGGTAAAGGGCCCCCACGCTGAAACGGGTGGCGTCGGCGGCCTCGAGGCTAAAGGTCAACCCCAGGGTGGGGGTCAGGTCGTACCCCAGGGCAAAGGTGAAGCGGGAAAGCCTGCCATCCCCGGGCAGGAAGGTGGAGGCCAAGGAGAAGGTCAGCCCATCCCACCGGTACTGGGCGCTTAGGGTCTGCTCTCCCCTTAGGTCCACCTCGTAGCCCAAGAAGAGCTCCGGGCTCAGGTACTTACCCACGGAAAATCGCACATCCCCTAGATCCCCGCCCTGCAGGATGGGCACCTGCAGCTGGAAACGGTCCAATCCCAGAGCCTTGGTGAGCTCCCGTTCCAGCTGCCCCAGGACCAGGTTCTCCAAGGCGGCCCCCAGGGCCGCCTGGGGCAGGGTTTCCGCCAGGCGGTTCACATCGGGGGTGCCCAGGGTGAGAAGGGCGTAGATCTCCGGCTCGCTGAGGGGGGGGTCGGAGGTGAAGCGGGGCTCGAGGCGCACCTTTACCCGGCCGTTTTCCCGCAGGAACTCCCCGCTGGCCATTAGCACCACCTTGTAGCCCCGGGTCTCCGCCAGGGCCTTCAGCCCAAACTCGGGCAGGAGGCCCCGATCCGGCCGGAAACGCAAGACGCTTTCCCCAGGATCCAGGGTAAACAAGGAGTCCCATAGCCTAAAGCTTCCCCAAAGGCTTCGCACCTCCCCCGCCAAGAAGGGGTCCCCGTAGCTACCGCCCAAGAAGACCTCCCCCTTGAGCTCCCCTTGGGCCAGGCTTTCCTGCACCAGGATGCCCCGTTCTGCATAAACCCGCACCCCATCAAACACCAAGGGCACAGGTGTGGGCTTCCCCGTGGGGGCCTGCAAGGCCACCCCCTCGCGGGAAAGCTGCCGGGTCTGGGCCTCCGGCAGGGCCAGGCGGGCCCTTAGGACCTCAGCGTTTCCCGTGAGGTGGTAGGTGCCCTTTTCCTCGTAGAGGAAGAAGCCCTTCACGTCCAAAAGCCCTTCCTGGAGGTAGTACTGCGGGTAGTAAAGGGGAAGCCGGCCATAACCGGCCAGGCGCAAGGGGAAAAGGGTCCCCTGGGCCTGGGCCTCCCCCAGCTGGATCTCCACCCCGTAACCGGGGTAGCGGAAGGCCACCTCCGCCGGGGTTTCCTCCTTAAGCCCTGGGAGGGAAACCGTGCCCTTGGCGCTCACGCGGAAGTCCTCCAAGCGCCCCTCGAGGCCCAGCCTGGCCCTTCCCGGGAAGGGGGCGGAAAGGGTAAGCTCCCCTTCCGCTTTGGCCCCGCCGTTTAGGGAAAGAAGCCCTTGGGGCAAGTACCCGGCCACCGGCCCTAACCGGAAACGGAAATCCCTGAACTCCGCCTGGAAGCCATCCCCCCTGAGGCGAAGCAGCAGGCTCCCCGAGCCCTCAGGCCGGTAGGGTTTCAGGGCCGGGACCACCTGGAGCACGGGGGTGAAGACCGTGTCCCTAAGGCTCAGATAAAGGTCGCTTCCCTCCTTACCCCAGTACCCCCCACCCTCCCAGCTTCCCCGGCCCGAAAGGCTAAGCCGGTCCACATGGACCCGCCCGCCCTCCAACCGCAGGACCGCCTGGCCCCTAAGCTCATCCCCCGCCCCCACAAAGCGCAAGGCCTCCCCCACCAAGACCCCCTCGCCCTTTAGGGGATCCGAGAGGGGAAGGCGCAGGCGCACCGCTCCCGTCCAGTAGGCCTCCCCCTCCAAGGGGCCCGCCACCGCCATGAGGAGGAGGTGGAGGGGGAAACCCCTAGGGGAAGCGGTAAGGTCCAGCCGCTCCCCCTTGAGGTCCACCCGGAAGGCGCTTTCCCCAAGCCGTCCCTCCCCCCTGACCCCTCCCCGCGCCAGGAGGCCCAGGAAGCGAAGGGGCAGGCGGGTGCCGGACACCCCTGCCTCCCCTTCCAACTGGGCCTGGGCTTCCAGGCCTTTTATGGCCAGATTTCCAGAAACCCAGCCTTTCAAGTAGGGGGCATAACGGCCGGCAAAGTCTTCCAGATTGGCCCGCTCCAGGTGCACCTCCCCAGCCAGGGGAAAGAGCGTGCCCTTGGCGGTGATGCGGCCCACCCCTCCCTCCAACACCCCTTCCACCCTGTACCCCTCGCCAAAGACCCGGCCCCGGAAGCGGCTTTCCAGGGGGGGAAGGGGAAGGTCTACCCGAAGCTCCCCCGCCGCGGGGTAGGAAAGGGCACCAGCAAGGTAGGGGCCCTGGGCCTCGAGGCGGGCCTGGAGAAGCTTCCCCGAAAGTCTGAGGACCTGCTCCCCCGCCCGGTAGGTAAGCCGGTAGGCTCCGGAAAGGTCCACCTCTCCCTCCAGGCTCCCTGCCCCCGCCACCCACCAGGGGAAGGCGGGATGCTCCCCCATAAGCCGCACCCGCTCCCCCTCCCCCTCCAGGCGCAAGGGGAAGCCGTAAGGGCGCAAGGCCAAGGACCCCTCCACCCTCCCTCCGGCGTAGCGCAAGGCCCCTTCCCCTTCTGGGCTGGCAAGCAGCAGGGAAAGCTCCTTTAGGTCCAGGCTTCCCTCCAAGGGCAGGTCCAAGCCGGGTACCCGGTACCCCACCTTTAGGCCCTCCCCCTCCCCCCGCACGGCCAGTCCCCCGGGAAGAAGGCCCTGAAAAACCCTTCCCTCCCCTTCCGCCCGGCGGGAGGCCAGGTCCAGGCGGATACCCCCCACCTCCAATAGCGGCCAGGCCAGGCGCACCCTTTCCCCTAAGACCTCCCCTTGGGCCTCGGGAAGGCCCTTCCCGGATAGCTCCAGGCTTCCCTCCTTAAAGGCCAGCCTCCCCCGCCAGGCCTCCTTCCAGGCCACCTCCCCCTCCAGGTCTCCGGAAAAGGCCAAGGAAAGCCCCTTCACCCCATAGCGCCCCTGCACCTCGGTCCTGCGGCCAAGGGCCGCCAGGTCCAGGCGCAAACCCACCTCCGCCCAAGGGCCTTCCACCCTTCCGGACAAGGCCAAGGGACCGTAAGCGAACCCCTGGAACACCAAGGCCAGACCCTCTGGACCCAGTTGTCCAAAGACCCCCTGCCCCTCCACCCCCACCTGGAACCCGGGAAGGCCCAAAAGGGCAAGCTCCACCTCCCCGTAACGGTACCGGCCCCTAAGCCATTCCCCGGGATAGACCCCTTGGGCCCAGAGCTCGCCAAGCCCCTTGGGCAAGGCTCCGGCATAGCGGTAGGCCAGGTGGAAAGGGGAAAGGTCCAGGCGCCCCTCCAGGGGAAGCCCCTCCCCCAAAAGGTCGAGGCCCAGCCCTCGCCCTCGGGCCAAGAGATCCCCGTAAGGGGTAGAAAGCCTACCCTCCCCAGAAAGCGCCCCCAGGTAGCCCTCCTTCGCCCGGTAAACGTAGCTGCCGGAAAAGGCATACTCCCCGTAGGCCAACCCTCCCCGGACCTCCCCCTCCAAGCCCGGACACCTTCCCAATGGCAGGGGCAAGCAGAAGCCCCCCTTAAGGTCTCCCCGCCAGGCCCCTTCCCCTTGAAGGGCGAAAATGCCTTGGCCCAGGTCCACGCTCCCCGCTAGGCTCCCCCCGGGCAAGGGGTAGCGGAGGGTCAAAAGGCCAGAAAGCCCTTTCCGGTAACGGGCCTCCCCGGAAAACCTCGGGCCTTGGAAAACCCCCACCACCTCGCCATCCCGGTACCCGACCCCCACCCTTTCCCCCAGCACCTCCCCGGAAAGCTCCGCCCGGAAGGGCCACAGCCAGGCCCTACCGGAAAGCACCCCCTCCGCGCGTTCCAAGCTCACCCGGAGGGCCTCCTGCCATGGCCCATCCCCCTGGACCTTCAAACGCACCGGCAGGCCAAAGGGGGTAAGGTCCTTATCCAGCATTAGGCTGAGGCGTCCTTCCTTTAGGCTTAGGTGGTAACCCTCCCCTTCGCCCGCCAAAAAGAGGTCCTCCACCCGCAAAGGCCCGCCCCGGTAATCGTAGGTGAAGCGCAAGGGCAGAACCTCCCCTTCCCCAAACAGCCCCCCCTGGCCCTCTAGGGAAAGCCTCGGCAACCTCCCCTGGAAAACGCCTTTGACCTCTAGATCGGCTCCAGAACTCGCCTGCGACCCCGCCAATCCCAGGCGGTACCGGGCCCTTCCTGAAAGGAAAAGGCCCTCCAGGGTGGCCTCCGCCCTTACCTCTCCTGGAAGGTCTTTCCCCAAAAGCTCCAGGCGCAAAGGCCCCTCCCCCTTCCCCCTTAGGGCCAAGCCCCGCCCCTCCGCCCAAACCTCCCCCAAGTACCCCTCAGGACCCCAGGTGAGGTCCGCCCGCAAGGCCATTCCCTGGACCTCCCCTTGCCCCTTCGCCCAAAGCCGCCAGGCCCCGTCATAGCTAAGCCGGAGGGCCAAGGGAGCCTGCCAGCTGGCCTCCAACCTGGCTCCTTCCCCCCGAAGGTGGACCGGCCCCTCCTGCTCCAGGTACCGTAGGCTACGGAACCCTCCTTCCCCGGCGTAGCGGGTACCCTCCCAAGTTAGGGCCACCTCCCCTTCCCCGTAGGAGGAGGCGTGGCGCAAGGTGCCCTGGCCCTTGAGGGCCAAGAGGTTTACCAGGCCCAAAAGCTCCGTCCTTCCCAGCTCTTCCTGCTGGTAACGGGCCTCCAGGACCAGATCCTCCAAGGGCCCTTTGAGGCCAAGCTCCAGGTGGCCATAGCGGAAGTCTCCCTCCGCCTCCCCCTTAAGCCCAGGCCCCAGGCGGAGCCACCCTTCCCCCAAAATCTCCCCAAGGCCCCAAAGCCGTGCCTCCCGGGGATTCCAAGCCAGGCCCACATGGCGCTCGGTCAGGAAAAGGCGAAGCACCCCTTCCCGGTAGGCCACCGCCAAGGGTTCCGTCCCATACCGCACCTGGGCCCAGGCCTCCCCCACTCCCTTCAGGGAAAGCCGTCCCTGGGCCATGCCCTTAAGGGGAAGGCCAAGAACCTCCGCCACGGGGGCCACCTCCTCCAAGGAAAACCCCACCTCCTCCCCCCTAAGCTCCGCCCTTCCGCCCTCCCAACGCAGTTCTAGGAAGGGGTTTTCCGCAAAACTCCCCTGGAAGGCAAAGGGTAGGCCGGCCCAGCGCCCCTCCCCTTCCCCCTCCAGCCGGAGTCCCTCCCCCTGGAAGCTCCCTTCCAGCCTACCTTCCCTACCCCAGGCGCTGAAGGGTAGGGCAAAGCCCCCCCTATAGGCCAGCCCCTCCCCTTCCAGGAAGAGGGGACCTTGTACCTGGTAGCGCCATCTCCCCTCCTCAGTCCAAACCCGGCCCTTCAGGGGCAAGGACCCCAGGTACGGGAGGTGGGCCTCACCAGAAAAGCCCAGGCTCAGGGCCTGCCAGGGCCCGCCTCCTTCCCCCGCCAGGCGGACCCCCACGCCCTCCTCCCCGTAGGCCCCCTCCACCTTCAGGAAAAGCCCTTCCGGGGAGATCCTGGCCTCGCCCCAAACAAAAGGCCCCCGAAACCTCACCCTAGCCCTAAGAGGCTCCTCCCCCGTGAGGAGCGCCTCTCCGTAGGGGCTTTCCAGCTGCAGCCTTCCCCCTCGAGTCCCCCAGGTACCGGTAACCCTTGCGGGAAGCCCCCAAGGGGAAAGGTCAAACCCTTCCGCCTGCAGCAAGAGGCTCAGCCCCTTCTCATACCCCCCTAGGATGCGAAGGCCGGGGGCTTGGCCCAAAAAGCGCAAGCCTGCCCCCTGCCCCACCAAGCTTAAGGTCAAAGTGGGTTTCCCCAAGCGGGCCTGGGCCCGGTAGGAAAGCCTTAGGAGATCGGCACTCCCTGCAACCTCCACCTTCCCCAGGTGAGGGACCTCCCCCTGCCCCCTTACCCGCAGGTCCCGCCAGGCCCCCAGGGCCTCCAGGCGGCCGTAGGGAAGGGAAAGGGCAAGACGGCCTCCCTCCAGGGTGCCCACCGCCTGGAACCCTCCTGAAAGGCCCCGGTAACTCCAGGGGAGGTCCAGATGAAAGGGGAACCTTTCGGCGAAGTCCAGCCGCCCCACGCCCTCCACCTCCAGCCCCCTTCGGTCCAGGTGGAAGGGCAAGGGGGGCACCTCGAGGCCCTCCGGCCAGGGAGGGAGAAGCCGGCCCGCAATCCGTAGCTCCGGGTAGACCTCCCCTTCCCCTTGGGCGTACCCCTTCATCTCCGCCAAAACCAGCCTCCCGCCCTTCCCCTGGAGAACTCCCGCCACCCAGGGGGTTTCCACCCGGGCCTGGCCCCGGAAACCCCCGTCCCAGGCCAGGTCCGCCCAGAGGGTTAAGGGTCCAAGCTCCGCCCTTCCCTTCAGGCTTACTCCCCTGCGGTAGCGCAGGAAAAGGTCCTGGGCCCTTAGGACCAGGCCGGGCTCGGGGTCGTAGGCCCCGGCGAAGGGAAGCTCCCCCAAGGGGGTCCTGACCCTCCCCTGGACCTCCGCCCCCAGGCGCCGCAAACTTCCTTCCGCCTCCAGGTAGCGGCCCCTTAGGCTAAGCTTTCCCGAAAGCCCCCCTTCCCGGTACAGGGCGTGGCCGGAAAGCCGGAACTCCTCCAAGGCCCGGATGGGTAACCCCCGGAGGCTAAGGGCTAAGGCCCCACCCCGGTACACCCCTTCCCCATAGGGGGTCTGGAAGCGGTAGGCCCCTGCCTCCTGCCACACCTCCAGGGGAAAGGCGGTGTAAGGGGAGTTATAGCGCAAGCTGGCCCTAAGCCTCCCCCCAAGAAGCCTTCCTTTCCCCTCGAGGCCCCCCACCGTCAAGGGCGTGGGGGCCAGGTGGAGGGCAAGATCGCTCCAGGTGCCAAAGAGGGTCACTGGCCCAAGCCGCCCCGATACCCGATCCCCCTCCCCCCGTACCTCCCCCGACAGGTCCAGGGCCTGGAAGAGGGCCAGGGTTACCCCGGGGCTTCGCACCTCAGCCTGCCACTGGATTCCCTGGCTCCGGAAGGCCACCTGGGCCAAGCCTTCCAAGGGCTTAGGCCAGGCCACCTGGCCCTGGGCCTCGGTGCGGTTCCCCCAGCCCCTCAGGGAAAGCCGGCTTCCAAGGGAGTCCTCGAGGCTCGCCCCATACTCCCCCCCCACCAGGCCCAAGGCCAGGCGGTAGGTGCGGTCAAAAAGCTTTCCCTCGGCCTCCGCCTGCAAGCGGAAAACCCGGTCAAAGGAAAGGGTCCCCCGGTGGCGGAAGGGCTCCCCTAAAAGCCGCCCCTCCCCCATAAAACGCCCCTGGACCCGGATCTGGTCCCAGCCTTCCCCTTCCAGCCAAAGGGTTCCATCCCCCTCCACCGGCAAGGAGAGGCGGTAGTGCCGGGCCAGGGCGGGAAGGGTAGGCCGCCCCTCGAGGGAGAAGCGGTAGCGCTCCCCCTTAAGGTCCACCTCCGCCCGGGCGGAAAGGGGGCCTTCTAGACCCATTCCCCTTAGCTCCGCCTCCACCCGGTCCTCCCTTAGGCGGATGGGCCCCGCCACCTGGGTGAGGGTGAAGCCCACAAGCTCCACCACCCCCCCTTCCACCTGGCCTTCCCCCTCCACCCCCGAAGGCAGGAGGCGGAAAACCCCAGAAACCCGCCCCCCCTTAAGCCCCTCATAGAAGAAGGAAAGCCCCCGCACCTCGCCCCTATAGCCAACCTCCCAGGCGGAAAGGTCCGGGGCTAAGGCCTTGGCCTCCCCTTGGAAGCTTCCTCCCGGAAGCCGGGCCAGGAAGGCATAGGGGTTTTCCCCGCTCAGGGTAAGGCGCAAGGGGGGTAGGAAAAGCCTCTTCCCCTTGGGAAGCTCCACCTGGACCTCCTCCAGCCGGAGCTGCCGAAAGATGGTCCTAATGGCAGGGGGCGGCCCCGGCTTCTCGGGAAACAGGGCCTCCCAGGTGGGCGTTATCCTCGCCCTCCTTATGGCCAAGGAGAGGGGAAGCTCCTTGCGCAAGAGGCCCAGGAGGTCATAGCCCAGGCGCACCTCCTCCGCCTCCAGGGCTACCCCCTCCCCTTGGAGCCGGACCCCCTTCAGGCGCAGCCCCAGAAGGAGATGCCCCCCCACCTCCCGCACCTCCCCCCTAAAGCCCGCCAAGGCCATACCCCGCTCCACCGCCATCCGGAGCAGGGGGGGCCAGGCCAGGAGGAGGCCAAGGGCCAGCAAAACCCCTAAGAGGAGGAGAAGCCCCCACCGCATCCCCCTTAGCATAGAGAAGGGAGATGAAAACCTCGTGGCAACCCCTTAAACCACCCCAATACGGTTCGCCAAGGTGGGGGACCCGGGGGCATCCCCTCCTTAGGCCACGCTCTCCGGCACCCACGGAGCGCCCTCTAGTGGGGGGCCACCCCCTGGCCCCGGCCAGGCCTTCCTCCCCATCCGGGTGCGCGGACGGGATCCGGCGGGTAAACCTTGGGGGATAATGGACGCATGCCGCGTCTGGTAGCCTTGGTGAAGGGCAGGGTACAGGGGGTGGGGTACCGGGCCTTCGCCCAGAAGAAGGCCTTGGAGCTGGGCCTTTCCGGTTACGCGGAAAACCTCCCCGACGGCCGGGTGGAGGTGGTGGCGGAAGGCCCTAAGGAGGACCTCCTCGCCTTCCTCCACCACCTGAAGCAAGGCCCCCGCTTGGCTCGGGTGGAGGAGGTGGAGGTAGGGTGGGCCGAGGAAACCGGCCTTAAGGGCTTTTACGTGTACTGAGGGGCCTGGGCCCAGGCCTGGGGCCGCACGCCCACCTTCAGAAGGCCCTCGGCCAGGGCCTCTTTCAGCTGCAAAAGCCCCGTGCCCTTCAGGGCGGAAACGGGAATCCCGCCCAGCCTTTCCCGCAAGTAGAAGAGGTCGTAGGGGGCTGCCCGGTCCGCCTTGGAGAGGGCCAAAACCCTAGGGGCCTCCACCCCGAGCTCCGCCAAGAGCTCCTCCACCACCCGGTACCGGGCCAAGGCCCCCTCCTCCGAGGCATCCAGGACATGGACCAGAAGGTCCGCTTCCCTTACCTCCTCGAGGGTGGCCCGGAAGGCGGTGAGGAGCTCCTTGGGCATCTGGCGGATGAAGCCCACGGTGTCGGTGAAGAGCACCTCCCCCACCCCCGGCAGGAAGCCCCTGCGGGTAAGGGGCCTAAGGGTGGCGAAGAGCTTGTCCTCCCCTGGCTCCCCGCCCCGGGCCAGGGCCTGGAGGAGGGTGGTCTTGCCGGCGTTGGTATAGCCCACCACGGCCACCAGGGGCACCCCCCGGCGCTTCCTTTGCCTCCTCGCCTCCTCCCGGCGCCGGGTGTACTCCTGGAGCTTGTGGCTCAGGTGGGTGATCCGCTCCTGGAGCCTCCTCCGGTCCACCTCCAGCTTGGTCTCCCCGGGGCCCCGGGTGCCGATCCCACCCCCTAAGCGGCTCAGCTCCTTGCCCTTCCCCACCAGGCGGGGGAGGAGGTACCTTAGCTGGGCCAGCTCCACCTGGGCCTTGGCCTCGGGGGTTTTGGCGTGCAGGGCAAAGATGTCCAGGATGAGCTGGGTACGGTCCAGGACCTTAAGCCCCGTGGCCTTCTCAATCTCACGGGCCTGGGCAGGGGTGAGCTCCAGGCCAAAGATGAGGGTGGAGGCGTTCTCGTGGTAAGCCAGGCTTTTTAGCTCCTCCAGCTTCCCTAGCCCCACCAAATACCGGGGGTCCAGGTGGGGACGGTAGACCAGCACCTTCTTCACCGGCACCCCCCCCGCGGTGCGGGTGAGCTCCGCCAGCTCGGAAAGGTAGGCCTCCGCCTCGGGGCCCTCCCCCCGGTCTATGCCCACCAGGATGGCCCGCTCCCCGCTTCCATCCTCCAGCTCCCGCACCCGGGCCTGGCGGGAAAGCTCCTCCTCCAGGGCCTCCACCTCCTTCAGATGGTCAAACTCCAGGTACTGGAAGTAGGGCCTGGGGGGCAGGATGCGCCAGTCCTCCTCCTGGGAGCGGGGCGGGGCCAGGAAGGCCAGGTGCAAGGTGGTGGGCCTGGCGTCTTCCACCTCCAGGGCCGCCAGGCTATCCAGCCGGTTTAGAAAGAGCACGGTAAGGTCCGGGCGGGAAAGCCCTCCCTTGGCCAGGTGGGTGTGGAGGAGGCGGAAGCCCGATAGCCGCCTCTCCCCCTTGGCCCCCTCGGGGATGGGCAGGTCCTTGGCATCCCCCACCCCCACCCGCACCACCCGGCCCTCCCGGTCCAAAAGAAGGCTGATGGGCCTCTTGATCTCCTGGGAAAGCCCAGCCAGGGCCTGGGCCAGCTCGGGGGTGAGGACCTTTTCCTTGGGTATCCGCCTGCGGTACAGGTTGGAAAGCCTCTTGAGCTCGCTCTTCTTGAGCCCTTCCGTCTTGCCGAAGATCTTCTCCAATGCACCTTCAGTATACCAAAGAGGAAAGGCCCCGTGTCCCCAAGGCCCAAAACCCGGTAGCCTGAGGGAGGTGCGTTGGGCCTTTCTTTTCCTCCTTGTCCTCGCCGCCTCCCTTCCGCCACCGCCGGGCCCTAGGGAAGGGGGTTACGACTGGATCGTGGTCCTGGGAGCCGCCCAGTATGGGGGGAGGCCTTCCCCCATCCTGGAAAGGCGCCTCGAGGCCGCCTTATCCCTATACCAAAAGGGCCTGGCCCCCAAGGTGGCGGTGGCGGGAGGCAAGGCCCCAGGGGACCGTTACAGCGAAGGAGAGGTGGGTTGCCGCTACCTGCGGGAGAGGGGCGTGCCAGCTGAGGCCCTGCTTTGCGAGGAAGAAAGCCAAAACACCTACGAGAACCTCCTTTTCCTCAAGCCCCACCTATCCGGACGCATCCTTGTGGTCACCGACGCCCCCCACCTGCCCCGGGCCCTCTTCCTGGTCCGGCTCCTGGGCCTGCGGGCGGAGGGCTACCCGGTTCCCGGGCAATACCCGCTATCCTACTGGCTGCGGGAAGCCCTCTTTCGCTTTTGGCTTTACCTGGGCCTAAGGCCCTTGCCCGGAGGACACGGCCTCAAGAGTCTTCCTCCAAGCGCTTTAGGGAGTCCAGGTACCCCTGCAAAAGGGCCCTGAACTGGGCCAGGAAGAGGGCCTTCTCCTGCTTGGCCCGCTCCGTCTCCGCCTTGAGGCGCTTAAGCTCCTCCGCCGCTTCCCTTAGCACCTGGTCCTTGGCCGCCAGGGCCTCCTTCCTGATGAGCTCCGCCTCCCGTTCCGCTTGGGCCTTGAGCTCGCGGGCGATGCGCTCCGCCGCCACCACCGCCCGCTTCAGCTCCCCTTCCGCCTCCTTCAAGCGGGCGTTTTCCTCTTCAAGGGCCCTTACCTGGTTTCTAAGGTCCTCGTTCTCCCGGACGAGGCCTTCCAGGACCTCGGCCACCTGGGCCAGGTAGGCCCTGACCGCCTCCTTCTGGTAGCCCCGAAGCCCGGTGGGGAACTCCTGGTAGCGAATGTCCAAGGGAGTTAGGTCCATGCGCCTTTTAGTCTACAAAAAGGGCCCGGCCCACCCTAACCAGGGTGGCCCCCTCCTCCACGGCGATGGGAAAGTCCTCGGACATGCCCATGGAGCGCTCGGGAAGGCCATAGCGGTCGGCGAGCTCCGAAAGCCGGCGGAAGATAGGGCGCACCACGGCCTCGGGGCCCATGGGGGGCACGGTCATGAGGCCCAAGACCGAAAGGTGCTCCATCTCCCGGATGCGGGCCAGAGCCTCGGGAAGCTCTTCCTCCAAAAACCCGTGCTTCTGGGGTTCCCGGCCCAGGTTCACCTCCACCAGGACCCTAAGCCTCATCCCCACCTTCTCCCCCACCCGCTCCAAGGCCTCCGCCAGGCGCAGGGAATCCAAGGAGTGGATGAGGGCAAACCGGGGGGCGAACCTGGCCTTGTTGCGCTGCAGGGGGCCTATGAGGTGCCACTCGGCTTCCACCAGGAGTTCCATCTTGCTAAGGGCCTCCTGGACCCGGCTTTCCCCCAAGGGAAAGGAGCCGTAGCGCAGGACCTTTTCCCTTATCTCCTCCGGGCTCCTCCCCTTGGTCACCGCCACCAGGCGCACCCCTTTGGGGTCCCGCCCCGCGCGGCGGCAGGCGGCCGCTATGCTTTCCAGCACCTGAGGAAGCCCCATGGCCTAAAGCTCGGCCAGAATGCCCCGCACAAAGCGGCGGAAGATGGGCCCGGTCCTGGCCGCCACCGCCAGGACCTCCTCCTCGCTGGCGTGGTGCTCCCTTTCCGGCACCGCCATGTCGGTGATGGTGGAAAGGCCCAAGACCCTGGCCCCCAGGTGCCTTAGGGCGATGACCTCGGGCACCGTGGACATGCCGATGGCGTCGGCCCCAAGTTCCCTGAGCATCCTGAGCTCGGCCCGGCTGGCGAAGCTGGGCCCCAAAAACCAGGCGTAGACCCCTTCATAAAGGTGCAGGTCCTGTTTCCTGGCCACCTTGCGGGCCAGCTCCAAGAGGCCAGGATCGTAGGCGTCAAACATCACGGGAAAGCGCGGCCCTAAGCGCTCGTCGTTTTTCCCCCTTAGGGGGTTTACCCCGCTTGGGTTCAAGTAGTCCAGGTGGAGCATGATCCCCCCCGCCTGGAACCTGGGGTTTAGACCCCCAGCCGCGGAGGTGAGGATAAAGGTCTTGGCCCCCAGGAAATACCCCACCCGCACGGGGAAGACCACCTCTTCCGCGCTATAGCCCTCGTAGTAGTGGACCCGGCCCTGGTAGACCAGAACCCGCTTGCCCTCTAGCTCCCCCAGGATGAGCCGGCCCGCATGCCCGGGAGCGGTGGAAAGGGGAAAATGGGGAATCTCCCCGTAGGGGATCTCCGCCTCCTTGGCCACCTCCTCCGCCAAGGGGCCAAGCCCCGAACCCAGGACGATGCCCACCTCGGGAAGAAAATCGGTCTTGGAGCGGATGGAGGCCACCGCCTCCTGGATCTTCTCGTAGACCTCCATGGCGAACATTCTACTCTCACGCCCCCTTCACCGGCTTTTGGTAAGCTCTCGCCCATGAAACGGCTTCTTGCCTTGGCCCTCTTGGGCCTGATGGCCCTGGCCGCCCCCATCCGGGAGGTGGTGGTGGAAGGAGGGGACCCCGTTCTCCAGGCCCTAGCCCGGGCCGCCCTGCCCTTTGGCGTGGGGGATGAGCCTGGGGACCTCGAGGAGGCCAAAAAGGCCATCCTGGCCACCGGCTACTTCCAAAGGGTGGAGGTGGAGCTGAAAGGGGACGTCCTCAAGGTGATCCTCACCCCCTACCCCCCCATCGCCCAGGTGAGGGTGGAGGGCCAGGCCTTCCCCCAGGAGGCCCTCCTGCGCTTTCTGGAGCAGAACTTCGCCATCGGCCCGGAGGCCACCTATAACCCGCTTAGGGCCCAAGACGCCGCCAAAGCCCTTTCCCAAGCTTATCGGCAAAATGGCTTCCCCTTCGCCCCCCAGGTGGAGACGGAGGCCAAGGAACAAGGGGGTAAGATCCTCCTCACCTTCCGGGTCCAGGAAACCCCGGAGGTGAAGGAGGTGCGCCTGGAAGGGGCAAGCCTCCTCCCCCAGGCCGAGCTCCTAAAGCCCTTGGAAGCCCTAAAGGGCCCCTTTGACTTCGCCAAGTACCAGGAGGCCCTTAGGGCCCTGGCCGCCCGCTACGAGCGGGCGGGGTATCGCTTTAGCGGCCCCGACCCTCAGGCGAGCCGGCTGGAGGAAGGGGTCCTCACCGTGGCCGTGCAGGAGCTAAAGGTGGTGCGCCTGGAGGGCGATGGCCTGGACCTCACCGGCTTTCCCCTCAAGGAAGGGGATTACCTGCGCTACGACCTCCTCCTGGAAGGGGTGCAGGCCCTTTCCAAAAAACTTTCCCGGGTGGTGAACTTCAGCCTGGAGCCGGAAGGGGAGGGGGTGGTGGTACGGCTCCAGGCGGGGCCCGAGGGCGGGGCCATAGAACGGGTGGAGATCACCGGCAACACCGCCTTCCCCGCGGAAACCCTTCTCGGCCTTCTCCGGCTCAAGCCCGGGGAGGTCTACACCCCCGCCCTGGCCCAGGAGGATGCCAGGCGCATCGCCACCTATTACCAGGAAAAGGGGTATGAGGTGGCCGACGTGCGCTATGGCTTCCAGGAAGGGGTCTTCCGCCTCCAGGTGCTGGAGCTCAAGATCGGGGGCTACCGCCTGGAGTGGCAAGGGGAGCACCGCACCCAGGAGGAGGTGATCCTAAGGGAGCTGCCCAAGCCGGGAAGCCTCTTCAGCGTCCCTGCCCTGCGCCAGGCCATCGCCCGGCTCATGGCCACGGGGCTTCTCTCCGAGCCGCCCGGGGTGCGGCTGGCCCCGGGGGAAAAGGAGGACCAGGTGCTGGTGGTCCTCTCCCTGAAGGAGGCCCGCACCGGGCTCTTCCAGCCCGCCTTGGGCTGGAGCTCCCTGGAGGGCTGGTCGGGAAGCGTTTCCTTCAAGGAGACCAACCTCTTCGGCCTGGCCCACCAGGTGGGGGTGGACCTGGCCTTCGTGCAAAACGACGCCAAGGACAACCTCTCCTTCTCCTTAAGCTACACCATCCCCTGGCTCTACCTGGAGTATTTGGACCTCAAGGAGGTGCGCACCAGCCTCTCCTTTAGCCTCTTCTCCACCCCTATCGGCAACAACAAGCTCTTGGACGGGAGCACAGACACAAAATGGGAGTACACGGAAAGGCGCAGTGGGGGTGGGTTCTCCCTCTCCCGCCCCTTCTCCAAGGACCTGGAGAACCTGCGCCTCTCCTTGGGGCTTTCCTTGAGGCGCTCGGCGTATGCCCTGGAGGTCTATGACCCCAAGGCCCCTTGCGACCCCGCGGTCAGCGACCCCGGCGACCCCAAGTACTGCGACGGCACGAACTACAGGGATCTGGGCCAGGCGCAAAGCCTCCTCCCTACCCCCGGCTGGACCCTGAGGCTGGACACCGGCCTCACCTACACCGAGGTGGACAACCCCCGCTTCCGTACCCAAGGCTACGAGGCGGGCCTCAGCACCGGTTTAGGCCTTTCCTTCCCCGACACGGGGGGGCGGAGCTTCTTCGTGCCCCTGGTGGCCACGGGCAAAACCTACCTGCCCTTGGACGAGGAAAAACGCCAGGCCCTGGCCTTCCGCCTCTCCGCGGGCACCCTGTTTGGCTTCCCCCCAGAGGGGGAACGGTTCTTCCTCTCCGGAGGTGGGGCCGAGGCCTTCCTCCTAAGGGGCTACGAGGACCGCAAATATGGGGGGCTTTCCTTCGCCACGGGGAGCGTGGAGTACCGCTACGACTTCCGCCTCTCCCCCCAGGGGGGGACCAACCTCTACGGCATCCTTTTCACCGACCTGGGCCTTGCCGACAACACCGGCGGGGTGAAGTGGGGGGCAGGCCTAGGCTTCCAGCTGGACCTGGACCTGTTTGGGGCCCTCCTTCCCTCCTTGCGCCTGGACTACGCCTTCAGCCCAGAAAGCCCCACGGGCCGGCTCCACTTCCGCATCGGGCCCATGTTCTAGGATGGCCTCTTAGCCCAAGAGGTCTTGGGCTAAGAGGTCCCCGCCCAAGTGGGCCGCCGCGGCGTGCGGCGCCTCGAGGCCCTTGGCTCGGGGAGAACCGGGTAGGGGAAAGCGGCCTCGTATTGCGGGCATCCCACAACCAAACCCGCCTCCTCCCCATGGGTGACGCCGCCAAGCCCTACCTGTCCTTTACCGCCAGGTGGAAGCCATCGCGGCAAAAGAGGAAGGGTTATGGTTGCGCCAAAGCCCGGTCCATTGCAAACTATCCTTGACGCTGGCGGCGTCCTTGCCATGAAAGCTTACCTGGGCCTCTACACCGCAAGGCTGGAGACCAAAGCCCGTAGCCTCAAGGAAAAGCGCGCCCTTATCAAGCCCGTCCTGGAACGGGTCAAGGCCCGCTTCCCCGTGAGCGCCGCAAGGCTATACGGCCTGGACGCCTGGGGGTTTGAGGTGGTGGGCCTAAGCCTCCTGGGCAACGACCCCGCCTGGGTGGAGGAAACCTTGCGGGAAGCGGCCCGCTTCCTCGCCTACCAGGGGGCCTTCCGGGTGGCCTTGGAGGAGTTTCGCCTCGAGGCCTTTGACCTGGACGGCCTGGTCTAGACCAACTCCACCGCCAAGGCCGTGGACCCCCCGGTGCCATGGCAGATGGCCGCCAGGCCCCTTTCCTCCCCTCTTGCCCTAAGGGCGTTCAGAAGGGTGACCAGAATCCTGGCCCCGCTGGCCCCGATGGGATGCCCCAGGGCCACCGCCCCCCCGAAGACGTTAAGGCGCTCGTAGGGTACCTTAAGAAGCCGATGGAAAAGGACGTTGTTGAGAGCAAAGGCCTCGTTGTTCTCAAAGAGGCCGAAGTCCTCTAGGCGCATCCCCAGCCGGTCCAGAAGCCGCTTCACCGCAGGGATGGGCGCCTCGGGGAAGCGCCAGGCCTCCCCCGCCGCCCAGGCTCCCCCCAGGACCCGGGCCAGGGGCTTTAGGCCATGGGCCTTCACCGCCTCCTCCGAGGCCAAAAGGAGGGCCGCGGCCCCGTCGGAGATCTGGCTACTGTTGCCCGCAGTGAGGACCCCATCCTTGCGGAAGGCGGGCCTCAGGGAGGCCAAAGACTCCAAGGTGGTCTCGGGGCGGATGCCCTCATCCTTCTCCACCACCACCGGGCCCTTCTTCCCGGGAAGCTCCATGGGGGCGATCTCCTGGGCAAACCACCCCTTCTCCGTGGCCTCCGCCGCCCTTTGGTGGGAGAGGTAGGCGGCCTCGTCCACCTCCTCCCGGGTTACCCCGTAGTCCTGGGCCAGCCTTTCCGCCTGCTCCCCCATGGCCTCCCCGCTGAAGGGGTCCGATAGGCCGTCCCTGAGGAGGATATCCTGAAGGCCTTCCGGCGCCCCCATGAGGAACTTGTACCCCCACCTCGCCCTATGGGAGAGGTAAAACCCCGCCTGGCTCATGGACTCCATCCCCCCGGCCAAGACCAGGTGGGCCTCCCCCGTCCTCAGGAACTGGACCGCGTTCATCACCGCCATCATCCCCGAGGCGCAGACCATGTCCACCTGGTACCCGTCCACCTCCTTGGGGATACCGGCCTTAAGGGCCGCCTGCCGGGGAAGGAGCTGCCCATGGCCGGCTCTCAGCACGTTGCCGAAGACGTAGAGGTCCAAGGCCTTCCCCTCCACCCCCGCCCGGTCCAGGGCCGCCCCCATGGCATGGGCCCCTAGCTCCACTGGGCTCACGTCCTTCAGCGCCCCCCCAAACCGGCCTATGGGGGTGCGCACCGCGGAGATGATGTAGACCTCTTGCATGGGCCTATCATACCCCGTCCCCCATTTGGGGGATGCGCTTTCCTGGTTGATCCACCCATACTGAGAACCATGAGGAAGGGTATTGCAACGCCCATTGTGCTTATCGTGCTTTTGGTGGTCTTCTCAGGTCTTTTAGCGGCCACCAGCTACATGGCCCTGGGTGCCCTGAAAGGTAGCGCTGTGGAGCGGGGTACTTACCAAGCTTTTCTAGTAGCAGAAAGCGCTTTGGATGCTTTTCCTGTGCTAGCTGAAGCCAACGCTCAACCCAATGAATGTGGGCGGGTTCCCCAAAAGTATGTTTGGAACTCCTTAACAGCTATCTATTACGTGAACGACGAAGCTGTCCCAAATGATGGTCAACCCATTTTGTATGGCCCTCTACGCCTGAGAGCCGAAGCTGAGTACGCCAATGCCAAGGCACGGGTAGAGAGAGCCTTCCGGGGATGCAACTTTCCCATAAAGATCAACGCAGCTGTAAGCTCTCTCCAGCAACAAGTGAAAATCTCGGGTGACGTTGAAATCGTAGGAGAAGGCTTCGGTAACGGCCTGCTACCTCGCGCATTCCCTGAAGAAGGGCTTTCCACAGTGTCCTTACCTAACGGGAATTTAACGGTACCCCAACAGGGAACATTTGAGCTGGCTCTATCAGACCCCACAGCCACCCAACTGATACCGCTAGAGGGCTACATCCAAATCCTCACCGGTTCCGGTCCCAAGACTTACAAAGTAAAAGGCAAAAGGGGCAATACGCTTACTTTAGAGCTCATCCACGTTAGTGATGGTGACATCATAGAAAACGGGGCCAAAGTGGCGTTGGTGGAATACGGGGTGCGGTCGCTGTCTACGGATGGCAAAACGCTTCACCTCACCACAGTGGTAGGACTAGTCCAGGGGCAAAAAGCAAAAATCATCCTAGGTAATGAAGCGCCGGAAGTGACCATTAGTAATGTTGACACCCAAAACAAAACGATTTCCATAGAGGAAACTCTACCCTCCATACCCGAAGGAACCCCTTTAGCTCCTCAGATAGTTGCTGTTGATACCAAGGGCTCGATTAAGGTAGATGGGAAAGCCCAGGTTTCTGGCGGCACCCTTACGGGCTCTGACTCTCTGCTACCCTCTACCGGAGACGAGCTTTTCATGAGAGTTTTCGGCGTAAGTAAGACCACTTTTCAAAATTACTACGGAATCACCAAATCCTTTAACGGGACTCTTAACAATGGGGAGATAAAAGTACTCCAGGGTGAGGTCCACCTTTCCGGTAATGACAGTTTGTGCGGCGAAGGCATCCTGGTCGTCTTTGGCAATCTAACCGTAAATGGCACTTGCCGAAGCGGCTTTAAAGGTTTAATCTACGTCACAGGTGACTACAACCAACAGGGTAACGCTGTTATCCGCGGTGCGATCATAGCAGAAGGCCAGGTAAACAGCAACTGTACCCAAGGCGGGAACCAAGAGTGTCGCACCGACATCACTGGTACCGGTCAGGAAGAACCTAAGGTGTTCTACGATCCGCTCGTTCTTGCCAAATTTCGTAGCGAAAGCTTAAATCTCACTCCCCTTTCTGGAACCTGGAGGCGGCTGTGAAGAGGGGATTTTCCCTGCTGGAGTTTCTCATCGTGTTGGGAATACTGGGGTTTCTCCTGGGCCTCACCGTACCCAACTACCTCCGCTGGCGGGCCCAGGCCCAGTTGGATGAGGTGGCCCGTTCCCTGGCATGGGCCTTTCAGCAAGCGCGCGCGGAAGCGAAGCGCACCAATAGTTCTCGGTGCGTGAAGGTATTTACCTCCTCCACTGTAGGCTGGGCCTCGGGAACGAACTGTGACAACCTCTCTTCTCCAACGTTTACCCTATCGGGTGTGACCATTACCACCAATCATTCCTCTACGCCCGTCACCATAACCTTTTATCCGCCCTATGGCACGACAGACGCTCCTTTAAAGAAGTTCACCCTCAAACATGAGCGGTATACGGACTTAACACGCTCGGTTCACGTCATAGGGGTTACCGCCAAGGTGGTGGTGCGATGAAAAAGGGCTTTTCTCTTGTTGAAATCTTGGTTGCCGTAGCCATCTTCGGTCTCATTAGTGGCCTCGTCCTCAGCTCTTTTCTTGGCATCTTCCGTGTGAATCGGGCCACCAGCGCTGAAGGGAGAGCCGTAACGGTGGCCAAGGACTTCTTTGAAAGAGCCACCAGGAATGCGGTTTACAGTGCTTCAGGGAACGCGTACGTTTTAACCGTGCCAGCACCCTCCCAAACTGCGGGTTTCGCAGTAACCTTAGAAGCCGGTGGGCGTTTCCCGAAGGATTCCTCCATCACCCTCAGCCCGTGCACACAGGTCGACAGCACGTTCACATGTACCGTTAACTGCACACAAGGCAATCAAACTGTTAGGTGCACCCTTGTAACCCTGAAGCTAACCCTATCTGGGGGTAACAAAGCATACACCTTTTTTCGGGAGTGGTCACCATGAAGAGGGACGGTTTCACCTTGTTGGAAATCCTAGTGGCCCTTGCTGTTTTGGCCATTTTCACCCTTGCCCTCTTAGCCTTTACTCAAACTACCATCTCCAGCAATCAAATAGCTCGTGCGCAAGCGCAGCTTTGGGAAGAAGTAAAGGATGCTGCAGGGTACCTAGCCGATACCCTTCAGGAGGCCCGGGCTATATTGGGTTCAGCCAATGTAAACGTAAACGGTGAGCAATGTAGCCCTCCCAACTGCATTGCGGCGCTTATTCCAAACCCAAGCGGTAACCTTTGCCAGCTCAAGGCTTACCGCCTCAAAGAGCGTAAGGACGTTTCGGATGACTACAAATCCCCCAACGCTTGGGCGGATGCGAACACAAGGATGCTCTTGGAGTACCGCCTTAACAACCAGAACTGTTCAGCCACCACTTTTTCGCAAGCCCAATGGTATGTGGTTCTTGACCTCATTGATAAGGAGAACCTTCAGCTTTTCTCCCTTGCTTCCAACCCCCTTCGCATCACCCTGAACCTCCGTGTGAAGAACAAGGTGGGCAACCGTGAGCTGTACGTGCCAGGGAGGGACCAAGTCTATACCCTCACCATCTACCCCCGGAATGCCCAATGAGGATTTTCACACCCCTTTCACACCCCTACCCCACCCTAAAGCTGTACCCCCCCCAAAAGGGGGGGTTGACAGCGGGGCCGGGGGGAAGAAAAATGCTCCTTGAAAGGAGGTGAGAGGGAGGTTAAAAGTGCTGAGAATGCTAAAACGTTAGGCCCATCGGCAACAGGCACTCATGGCCGCGCAATACATGAAAGCGCGGAAACCCCTAAGGAGGTTAGAAAGTATGCGTAACGCAAAAGGCTTTACCTTGATTGAGCTCCTGATCGTCATCGCTATCATCGGCATCTTGGCAGCGGTCCTAATCCCCAACCTGCTGAACGCCAGGAAAACCGCGGTAAACCGGGCGGCCCAAGCCTACGCTCAGAACGTCTACAAGGCGGCCTTTGCCTACGTGGCGGAGAACCCCAACCACACCGTTGTCACGTCCGATAACTGCAAGGAGGGTTACTCCGCCGGATCCTACTCCGTACCTAACCCGGGCACGGGGGTTGTGACTGAATGCAAGGTGGAAGACGCCGGAGACAACACCCCCAAAGTTACGGTTAAATCCGCGCAGGACGAGACATACACAGTCCCGTAAGGCCTAGGGGAGAGGGCTTCCCTCAGTTAGGGGGAAGCCCTCTCCTTTTAGCCCCCCTTTCCCCTATCCTAGGGCCATGTGGAGGCTAGCCCTCTCCGGAGGCCTCTACCTCCTGGGCCTCTACCTTCTCTGGCAAACCCCCTACCACCTCTTCCAGGAGCCTCCCCTCTCCCTGGCCCTCCTGGGGATTGGACTTCTCCTCCTCTCCGTCCTCTTAGGGGTTGGTCCCCCTCCCCTCGCCTGGGCCTGGTGGGGCTTTGGGCTCCTTTCCCTCCTCTGGAGCTTGGCCCCAGGGCATACCCTGGTGGCCGCCCTGTGGGAGGTCTGGCCCCTTTTGGGCCTGGCGGCTGGAAGGTGGCGGGTGGGCGTATTGCTCCTCCTTGCCTTTCTCCTCCTGGACGGCCTCTACACCGCCTTGGCCCTGTGGCAGGCGGGGCTTGTCGTCTACATCTCAGGGTCCCACCACTACCTCCTGGGCTCCATAGCCTTAGGGGCCCTGCCCCTCTTCCTGGCCCGGACCGCGAGGAGGGAGGGGCTCCTTTGGCCCCAGGGTCTCCTCCTCGTCCTGGCCCTCTACGGGGTCCTCATCTCAGGAGCCAGGGCCGTTTACCTGCCCCTCCTCTTCCTCCTGCCCTTAGCCCTCCTCCTTTTGCGCAAGGAGGGCCTTGGGCGAAGGGCCCTCCTCCTCTTCCTCCTCGCCCTCCTTTGGGTGGGGACCCTGGAAGCCCTTGTCCCCGGCAACGCCATCCTCAACGCCCTAAGCCTTAAAGCGGCCCAAACCCGGGATGAAGCCCAAGGGGCCACGGGGGAGGGCATCGGCAACGTGGAGGCCCGGCTCCTCATGGCCCGCCTGGCCTTGCGGATGGCCTTCCAGCACCCCTTGGGGATGGGAAACGGCACCTACAGCCAGGTCTTCGAGGCCTTCATGGACTACCCTGGCCTCCCTGGAGTCTGGTCCCGTAGCCCCCACAACTACCTCCTGGAAACGTTGGCCACAGGGGGCGTGGTGCGGTTTGGCCTCCTCCTCCTTCTCCTCTGGCCCTCCGTGCGCGCCCTTAGGGGCCGGGACTGGCCTTGGGCCCTAAGCGCCCTTGGCCTATGGGCCCCCATGCTCTTCGATGTGAGCGGCTACTACCCAAGTTACCTGGCCCTGGCCTTTTTGACCCTAGGGGCCGCTACCCCTACCCTCCTCCCTTCCCCCAGGCCCTTGGGGCTTGGAGGGGTTTTAGCGGCAAGCCTCCTGGCCCTCCTTTGGTACTGGCCCTGCGGGGGTTACCACTGCGCCCAAAGGCACCTCTTCTTCCCCTCCTATACCCAAGAGGCCCTGCGCCAAGGGAGCCCCGAGGAGGCCTCCGCCCTCCTGGAGGAGGCCAGGAGGCGCTACCCCCTTTCCCCCTGGCCCCTCCTCTTGGCCCTGGAGGGCCTGTCGAATGGGGAAGCCCGTCTGGAAATAGCCCGGGAACTCGCCCTCCGCTTCCCCTATGCCCGGGAGAGCTTCTACATCCTCTGGGCTAAGGCCGCGCTGGGAGCGGGAAGGAGGGAGGAAGCGAAGGAAGCCCTGGAGCTAGGCCTAAGGCACTTCCCCTCCTCCCACGGGCTTCGCTCCCTTTGGGAGGGCCTCCGGGACCCCCGCCAAACTGGCCCCCCAAAGGGCCCATAACACCCCCTCCTCCTCGGGGATGGGGAACCAGAAGAGAAAGAAGGCGTGAATCCCAAGTAGCCCAAAGCTTAAGGGGGATAGCCGGAAAAGCCCCTTTAGGCCCAGGAGGAGGAGGCCCAGGTAGAGGAGGAGGGCCGGAAGGCCCCACTTCAGGGCCACCTCCAGGTAGCCGTTGTGGGCCCGGAAGCTGTAGATGCGGAGGGCCTCCAGTTCCCCATCGGGCCGCTTCAGGATGAAAACCGGGTCCACCCCAGGGGCGCTAAGAACCTCCAAGAGCTCATGGTCCCCCTTACCGAACTCATCCCGCAAAAAGGCCTCCGCGGTCTTCCGGTCCAGGAACCCCGCCCAGTGGTGCTCAAAAACCCCCCCGCCATACCCCAAAAGGGGGCGGTGGGCGATACCCTCCAAGGAGGCCTGCCAGTAGTAGAGGCGGGTGAAAAAGGTGCCGGGATTCCCCACCTCCCGCACGGCCCCTCCCCCCTCCCCTCCTCTCCCCTCGGAAAGCCTCACCGCCCCCATACCCACGGCCACCCCCAGGAAGACCGCCAAGGCCAGGCGGAGCCCTTCCCGCCCCATCCTCTTGCGGATCGAGAGGTACCCGTAGACCCCTATGAGGAGGGCCAGGGCCAAAAGGCCGGTCCGGTTGTAGGCCAGGCCTATCCCCATGGCCGAGAGGACAAGCCCCCACGGGCTCCTCAGGCCCATGGCCACGCCCACCCCCAGGACGAAGTAGCCAGAGAGGTGGCCCTTCTGGGGGAAGGTGGCCATCGGTAGGTTCTGGGAGGCCGTGGAGTAAAAGAAGCCCCGCCCCAGGAGGACCTCCAAAAGCCCCCAAAGGGCCAGAACTCCCGCGCTCAGGACCGTGGCCTTGGCAATATAAAGCCCTGTTTCCGGGTCCTCCTGGCTGTGGCGGTAGGCCAAAAAGGCCAGGACCAGCATGGGCCAGGACCAAAGGAGGCCATCCGTGTAGTCCGAAAGAGAACCCGTTAGGGCCACGATGGGCTCCGGGGAAAAGAGGGTGGCCAGGGCCATGGTGAGGCCCAGTAGGGCGAGGAGGGTGACGGGGAGGTCCTTCTTAAGGTGGGGAAGGGGGTTCCTGAGAAAACCCCTTAGGTCCTTAAGGAGCCCAGGAAGGCTGGGATTGCCAGAAAGCTTTATTCCAGAAAGGAGGGCAGCCAGCAGGAAGAGGTAGACATAGAAGTGCTTGGCAAGGGTGACGGGGCCGTGCCCCGGGACCCCGGGGAGGACCACAAAGGGGTAGAGGAAGACGAAGACCGCCCATAGCCAGCGCCATTTCTCCAACCGCCTTGGGGGGCTTGATACCATGTAATCAGTATATGGCGTGGCCTAAGGTGTCTTGGAAAAGAGCCATGGGAGGCGGCCTACCCCTTCCCTGGCTTACGGGCCTTCTCCTCCTCCTCTCGGACCTTCTGGCCCTCGGCCTCTCCATCTCCACCGCCTTGGCCCTAAGGGCCTACACAGGGGGGACCATAGACCCGGAACTCTACCTCCGCCTCCTCCCCGCCTTCTCCGTCTTCCCCCTCCTCTTTAGCGCCTTTGGCCTCTACCCCGCCTTGGGCCTCCACCCGGCCCTGGAGCTTAAGAGGCTTTGGACCGCCACCGCCTTGGGCTTCCTCCTCCTCTTGGCGGGGGCCTTCCTCTCCAAGACGGGCCCCCTCTACTCCCGGTTTTCCTTCCTTTTGGCCTTTCTCCTAGCCCTCCTCCTCCTTCCCCTCCTAAGGGCCCTCCTACGCCACCTCTATTCCCCTAGGGACTGGTGGGGGGGTGGGCTTCTGGTGGCAGGGGATGGGGAGCGCTTGCGGGAGGTCCTGGATGGCGCTAGGCGCCTTGGGCTGAAGCCCGCCCCCCTAGGCCCTTGGACCTATGGGGTGCTGATGGAGGAGATCCCCGACCCCAACGCCCTCCCCCCTTTCCCCAGGGTCTTCCTCCCCCTTTCCGCCCTCTCCCGCTGGCGGGGAGGGGTTCTTTGGGCCGAGGTGCGGGACTTTGGCGGGGTTGGCGTTTTGGAGGTGAGGCAAAACCTCTTCCTCCCCCACAACCTGCGCCTCAAAAGGGCCTTGGACCTGGTGGGGGGAACCCTCCTCCTGATCCCCTTCCTCCTCCTCTTGCCCCCTATAGCCCTCCTCCTTTGGCTGGAAGATGGGGGAGGCCCCTTCTACCGCCACCGGAGGGTGAGGGAGGGAGGGAAGGAGTTTTTCCTCCTCAAATTCCGCACCATGCGTCAAGATGGAGAAAAGGTGCTAAGGGAACTTCTGGCCAAAGATCCCGCTGCCCAAGCGGAGTGGGAGCATAACCAAAAGCTGCGAAACGACCCCCGTATCCTGAGCATAGGGCGCTTCTTGAGGCGCTACTCCTTGGACGAGATTCCCCAGGCTGTAAACATCCTCCGGGGGGAAATGAGCCTAGTAGGCCCAAGACCCGTCACCGTGGTGGAGCTGGAGCGCTATGGTAACCATGCACAGCTTTACCTTAAGGTGAAACCAGGCCTCACTGGGCTTTGGCAGGTTTCCGGGCGGAACCACCTGTCCTACGAACAAAGGGTTGAGCTGGACCGGTACTATGTGCAGAACTGGTCGGTATGGCTGGATCTGTATATCCTAGCTAGAACCCTTTGGGCAGTCCTGAAAAAACATGGGGCTTGGTAATGGGATCTTCTTTCTCGCGACTCGTCTTGTTCCTCTATTTCCTCCATGGTTTGAACCAGGCTTTAGGCTTCGTTACGGTACCTTATCTAGCTAGAACCTTGGGTCCGGAGGTTTATGGGCAGGTAGCCTTCGCTCAAGGGCTAGTTTCCTACCTGCTCGTTCTCGTAAACTATAGTTTTGAGCTATCGGCTTCTCGTAAAGTAGCCACCATAGACAATCCAGAACAGGTCACGGAAAACATCGGTAGGGTAGTGGTGGCGCAGGGTTTCCTAGCTGCCCTTGGCTTCGGCCTGCTGCTGGGGCTCTATCCTGTACCTTCGGTTCAAAGGACTTGGCACCTGCTCCTTCCATTCTATGGATTAGTAATTGCCCAGGCCTTCAGTTTGAATTGGCTCTTTTGGGGCAGAGGCTTGGTTTTACTTCCGCTTCTCTTAGAGATGGGGCAACGTTTGCTTACGATTGTCGCACTTTTTCTTTGGGTGCGAGGACCAGAAGGAGGGTTCGTCTACGCCTTGATCGCAAGCACCACCGCGCTCGTAACTTCGGGTGCAAGTTGGCTCATCGCAGTGCGCTTCTACATGGGTGGGTCACCCAACTTTATCCGCAGGCTCCTTCCACGCTGGGCCTCGGTTTCCCTTACTCTAAGAGAGGGGTGGTGGCTTTTTTTAGCGCAGCTAGGGTCTACTCTCACCATGGGGGGAAATGCCTTTTTACTCGGCCTATATACAACTCCAATCCAAGTAGCCCAGTATGCCGCGGCAGAAAAGCTGGTGATCACTGTAAGTGCCCTCCTCAATCCCCTGTTTCGCGCCTTCTATCCCCGCTTTCTGAGGAAGGAACAGCCCTCCCCCTTAGCGTTAGGGAGAAAAGCCCTTATAGCCTTTTTCTTGCTAGGGGTTATCCTAAGTCTAGGCCTTTTTCTCATGGCTTCCCCCTTGGTACGTATCGTCTTCGGCCCAGGTTACGAAGAGGCCTCTTCGCTGGTGCGTATTCTAGCCTTCTGGATCGCCCTTACTGCCTTAAGCACCGTATGGGGAGGCTTGTTCCTCGTGCCCTTGGGTCTGGATCGTTTCCAAACCCTGTTTGTCTTATTGGGTGGGATGTTTCACCTTACCTTAGTGTTCCTTTTGGCCCCGTCTCTCGCAGGTATCGGTATCGCCTTTTCTCTACTGGCCTCCGCCAGTCTCACTGCTTTCGGGCAAGCCCTCTTCCTTTGGCAAAAGACAGGCATTCCGCCCTTTATGGGAATCATACGGGGAGGAAAGACCAAGGAGTAAAACTATGGAAGACTACCTCGGGCTTGTCTATCTGTTCGGGCTTTTATGGAGCGTTAGCCTACTCTTCTTTACAGAGAGATACTGGACGAACAGGAGAAGCCTATTCGTGATCGGCATGATCCCTCTAGGTATCATATTGGCATTCCGCTACAGCGGCACCGACACATATCAGTACGAAACTTTACTCTGGTACAGCTACCTATCGGGCCAACCTACAGGGATGGAACCTGGCTTTGACCTCTTAGCGAGGTGGCTAACCAACCTCTGGGGCTCTCCCCTTGCAGCCTTAAGAGCTATTGGCGTGATCTTTGTGGGAGCCTTAACCGTCTTCCTCTGGCGAAGCGATCCGAAGGAACGATTTTTTCTTTTAGCCTTTTTCATCCCTGTCTTCTTTTTCCAGTACGGGATGAACGCCATAAGGGCCGGCCTGGCCGTCGCCTCTTTGCTCCTGGCCTGGCAGTCCCTGCGCAGAAATCACTGGGCTTCGGCTATAGCTTTTGGATTTCTAGGCCCTTTTTTTCACCTGACCATTCTGGTACCGGTTACAGTACTTCTCTTTGTAGAAAGCCTCCGGATTGGCCGCAGGGGGTGGATTATTTGGGTGACCATAGGCCTTATTAATGCCGTGTTGCTCCTTTGGCACTGGGATTACGTACAGGCTAAACTGGACTTCTACTTCGGAAACAAATTGTCTACCATTCACACGGTGTACTCCCCCCAAGTCCCAGGAATGTCTCGAACAGCGATGGCGCTTGTGCTCTTGATAGGACTAACCACCCTCCCGCTTTCCTGGGGACTGAAGATTTTTTCCTGGCTAACCCTTGGGATACCAACCCTGTTTTTTCAGATTTTAGCCTACTACAGCGCTTGGGTAGGGATAAGATTCGTGGAGCTCATGGTAGTTACTCTGCCCCTCTTCACCCTTCGTCTTCTAGATCTGGAACATATGAGCCCATTTCGCACCAAAAGTTTCTTCCTGGCACTCAGTATAGCCGCCATTATTGGATCTGCCTTCAACTATAAAAATTTTGTCCAAGACTATAATGGCCGACTTACAGGATCCCTTACTCCTTTTTTACCCTACAGAACAGTGCTACACCACCAGCCGTGTCCTCCCTCTTACTACTTTCCTTGGGCTCTACCGTGGAAATGCCCTCTGCTAGATTTGGATAACCTTGGGGGTGTCAGCCAACCCATACCGAGATGATTTCCCACGACCTTTCGGAGGTTTCCATACGAGTTTTTTCCACCTACATCACCAAGCAACGTGGTGTAGGTGAGTGTTAAAATCTTTGGGTGTAAACATGAACACAGGGATAGAAAGTGGTCAGGATGAAAGGGTAGCCCTTTTGATTCCCGTCTATAACGATCAAAAGGGTCTCGAGGTGAGCCTCTCCCAGTTACCCTCGGAAGTCCCCTTGGATGTCATCGTAGTGGATGATGGTAGCTCCCCTCCTATAGTCCTTCCCCATCTACGTCGTCCCCATCGGGGATTCCTGTTACGCCTCGAGCAAAACCAAGGTATAGAATACGCCCTCAACCATGGCCTCAAATGGATAATGGAGCGTAACTACACCTTCGTAGCCAGGCTCGATGCAGGGGACATATCCCTACCTGGGCGCTTTTGGAAGCAAAAGAAGTTTCTCGAAGAAAACCCTGCCTATGCCCTGGTAGGAGGACAAGTCGAATTTGTCGACGATGAGGGTCGGGAGGTATTTCCTGAATCCTTCCCAACCGAGTACCAGGCCATCCTGCGAAGCCTCCACGGGCGCAACTGCTTTATCCATTCCGCTATTATGTTTCGGACCGAAGCCCTAAAGGAGGTGGGCCTATACTCCAGTCACTACCCAGCGGCCGAAGACTATGACCTTTTCTTCCGCATGGCCAAACGCTACCCCGTAGCCAACTTGGAAGATAGGGTTCTTCGGTACCACGTGAACCCTTCAGGAATCTCCTTGCAGAAACGCCGCAAACAACTGTGGAGCCGGCTACGGATTCTTCTGCGGGAGTTCGTCCCGCAGTACAAGGAGAGCTGGCTGGGCCTCGCCAAAAACGCCCTGCTTCTCGCCCTTCCGGTACCCTTGGTAACCCGTTTCAAGCGCCTGCTAAAAGGACGCAGGGGATGGCTCTAAGCTGGTAGAAATAGGTGGGGGCAGTGCAACCAAGAGTTCTCCTACTACTAGAGGCCACAGGAGGCGGCGCTGGGCGGCATGTGGTGGACCTCTCCCTTGGTCTATGGCGGCGGGGAATCGAAGTCCACTTAGCCTACTCCCCCTTGCGGATGGACGTCGTGTTCGCCCAGCACCTTTCCCTTCTACAGAAAACTGGGATTAGCCTCCTTCACGTTCCAATACACCGAAGGCCCCATCCAACCGATATAGCGGTTCTGGAGAAGCTTTACGCCTACGCCAAGAAACACGGGCCCTTCGACATCGTCCACGGCCACAGCTCCAAAGCCGGTGCCCTAGCCCGGCTCCTGGGTTCCCTCATTGGGGCGAAAACGGTTTACACTCCTCACAGCATCATTAGTCTGCGAGGGCCTTCGGTCTATAATCTAGCGGAAAGGGCTTTGGCCCCCTTCACCGACCTGGCCATTGCCGTTTCCCCTTGGGAGAGAGATGCCTTACAAAGGCTAGGATATAAGCGGGTGGAAGTGGTTCTAAACGGTATAGATCCCAAGGGCTTTCCCTCCAGGGAGGAAGCCCGAAGGGTTCTTGGCCTGAAGGGGGAGAAGGTGGTAGGCTTTGTTGGACGCTTTTCCGACCAGAAAGACCCCCTTTTGGCCTTGAGGACCTTCGCCCGCATTAAGGACTCCCAGCTGAGGTTGGTCATGGTGGGGGATGGCCCTTTAAGGGCGGAAGTGGAGAAGGAGTCGGAAAAGCTTGGGATTGGGGAACGGATTCTTCTGCTCGGGACTAGGGAGGCCAGGGAGGTTTTCCCGGCCTTCGACCTCCTCCTTCTCACCAGCCGCTATGAGGGTTTTCCCTATGTGGTCCTGGAGGCCTTTGCCCTGTCCATACCTATTGTCTCCGCCCCCACTCCGGGGTTAGGCGAATGGCTACGAAAGCATGGCGCTCTCGTAGCGGAAAAAGCGGATTCCGACGCACTTAGTAGTGCTTTGGAAAAGGCATTACTCGCCTACTCTCAGCCGCCTCCCTGGGATCAGGAATGGACATTGGAAAGGATGGTAGAGAAAACCCTGGAGCTCTACCAGGCTATCCTGTAACCCCCCAGCTTAATCTACCCTTTCCAAGCTTTATCTATAAGCCAGGATCCCAAAGATCTACACTCAGATGTCGGCTAGACATAGTTGCCAATCGCACAACCTTACACACCTTCCCCTCCACAAAGGGCCACAACCCTGGCTGCAAGGTTTCCAAATGAGCAGCATGGACCACAAGCTCTCTCTGAGGACACAAAGAAACTCCTTCCCATGTAAAGGCCAGGCTCAAGGCTCCCTATTACCTCAATCCCGATTAAGATGATCTGCTAACACTCCTTCCCCAGCTCCGCACCATCATACAAATCATCCTGGGCAGGGAACCCCTACCCTCTCCTCCTTCGCTTCACCTCGCCCTAAGGCGCGCCTTCTAAAAGCTTGTGCCGCTCGGCCTATATCTCCCCTAAACTAGATGACACCTAGGAGCAAACCCGCTTGACCCAGGATTCCCTTCTATCCCCTAGGACCAGGGCCCTACTGGAGGGAGGTTCCCCTTAACACAAGGCCCCGGGAACGGGCTGGACACCAACCCCTCTTCCTGATCCTCCAAGCCCCTTTCCACCCACAGGGGCCCAAAGTTTCCCTCCTGGCTAAGCCGCACCCACCCCAGGCGGGAGGCCTCCAAGAGGGCGGCAAAGCCTATGGCCCGCTCCCCCCAGCCCCTTAGGGGAAGGCGGTGGAAAGGGGTTCGGCCCCTCAGGAAACCCCGAAGCCGGGCCCAGGCCTCCATGAGGCCAAAGGGCTTTGGGCTTAGGGCCAACACCGCCCTTCTAAAGGGCCTTGCCGCCTCCGCCAAGGCCCTTGGGGGAAGGCGGAGGGCGGGCTTGGGAAGGGGGGGCGGGGAGACGGGGATGAGCCGGGAACGCTTCTCAAGCCGTTTCTGCAAAAAGGCCACGGTCTCGGAAAGGTCCAAAAGCGCCTGCACCAAAGGGGCTTCCTCCCCTTCCTCCTTGGGAACCAGGGCCTTTTGTGGGGAAAGCTTCAGCAGCAAAAGCTCCGCCAGGATGGGAAGGAGCTCGCTCCTTGGCCTCAGGTCCTCGGGAACCTGGGCCAAGGCCTGCTCCACCACAAGGAGAAGGGGTATGGCCCTGGGGGAAAGGCGGCCCCGCCTGAGGGCCTCCCGGAGCTCCCAAGGGGTGCCGGAAAAACCGGGGAACTCCAGCCGGATCACCGGTACACCGGGCGCCTGGTGGGAAGGAGAAGGCCCACCTTCTCCCGCACCTCCGCCATGGTGGCCTGGGCCAGGGCCCGGGCCCGCTTGGCCCCCTCCAAGAGGGCGTCCATCACGTAGTCGGGGTCCTTCTTGAGGGCCTCGGCCCGCTCCCGGATGGGCCTCAGGGCCTTCATCATCTCCTCAAAGAGGATCTTCTTTACCGTCAGGGTGCCGATCCCCGCTTTCCGGTACTCCTCCTTTAAGGCCTCCACCAGCTCCTTGGGGGCGAAGTAGGACAGGTAGGTGAAGACCACGGTCCGCCCCGGGTCTCCGGGGTCGGAGAGGCGGATGCGCTGGGGATCATCGGGGAGGTGGCGGATCTTCTCCCAGATGCTCCCCTCGTCCTCCAAAAGGCCGATGGTGTTTCCCAGGGATTTGCTCATCTTGGCCTTGCCGTCAATGCCCGGCACCCGGGGGGCCTCGGGGTTCAAAAGGGCCTGGGGCTCGGGGAAGGTGTCCCCAAAAAGGGCGTTGAAGCGACGGGCGATCTCCCGGGTGAGCTCAATGTGCTGCACCTGGTCCTCCCCCACCGGGACGGTATCCGCCTTGTAGATGAGGATATCCGCCGCCTGGAGCACGGGGTACATGAGAAGCCCGCTCCAGACCGCCTCCTGCTTGGCGGCCTTGTCCTTGAACTGGGTCATGCGGGTAAGGTCCCCCAAGGGGGTGATGGTGGTGAAGACCCAGGAGAGCTCCGTGTGCTCAGGGACATGGGACTGGACGAAGAGGGTCACTTTTTCCGGGTTAAGCCCCGCGGCCATGTTGACCAGGGCCGCCTCAAAGGTGCGCCGGGCCAGGGTGCTGGGGTCGTAGGCCAGGGGGTTGGTGAGGGCGTGGTAGTCCACGATGCAAAAAAGGGCCTCCTGACCCAGCCTTTCCCCGAGCTCCACCCACTGCTTGATGGCCCCCAGGTAGTTGCCGATGTGGATCTCCCCCGAGGGCTGGATGCCGGAAAGAACCCGCGTCATGGCCTTAAGAATAGCAAAAACCCCGCCTAAGCGGGGCCTTTTGGTGCCGGGGGCGGGACTTGAACCCGCACGTCCGCGAGGACACACGACCCTGAATCGTGCGCGTCTACCAATTCCGCCACCCCGGCAGACGCAAGGGTCATTGTACGGAAGGCCCCTTTTCCCGTCAAGCCCTAGCGCCAAAGGGTGAGGAGGGCCAGGATGACCGCCAGGGCGCTGAAGTAAAGCATGAGGCGGTTTAGGGCGGTATTGATGTCTGCTTTAAGCTCCTGGCGCAAGGCGGCCATATCCCCCTTGAGTTCCTGGCGCAAAGAAGCCATATCGGCCTTGAGCTCCTGGCGCAAAGAGGTCATCTGCTCCTGGAGCCTGCCCTCTAAGGCCGCCACATCGGCCTTGAACTCCTGCCGCAAAGAATTTATGTCTTCCTTGAGCTCCTTGCGGAGGAGGTCAATCCGCACCTCGAGGGAAGATATGCGCTCGGGAAGGGTGGCCATCACGCCTTCCACAATCCCTTCCAGCTTGTAAAGCCGCTCCTCCGTGGTCATCTGTCCTTAGGCTAGCACAACCCTTGACCCCAAGGCAAAAGGGGGTTAGGCTATAGGGCAATGCGGCGGGGTTTCCTGCTAGACCTAGGCCGGGCAGGCCCGGCCTAGGGAAGCCCTGTTGCCTTCCCCCGGGCCAAAATCCCGGGGGATTTTCATAAAGGGAGGGAGCATGGGAAAAACGCTTTACGAGAAGGTTTGGGAAGCCCACGAGGTGCGAAAGCTAAAAAGCGGGCAAAGCCAGCTTTTCATTGATCTCCACCTCCTCCACGAGGTGACCAGTCCCCAGGCCTTTGGCATGCTTAGGGACCTGGGCCTTAAGGTGCGCTACCCCCACCGCACCTTCGCCACCGTGGACCACATCGTCCCCACCCACGACCGCACGGAGCCCTTCCAGGACCCCCTGGCCCAGAGCATGCTGGAGGCCTTAAGGCAAAATACCAAGGAGCACGGGGTCACCTTCTTTGACCTGGGAAGCGGGAACCAGGGCATCGTCCACGTGATCGGCCCCCAGCTGGGCCTGACCCAGCCGGGGATGACCATCGCCTGTGGGGACTCCCACACCTCCACCCACGGGGCCTTCGGGGCGGTGGCCTTTGGCATCGGCACCAGCCAGGTGCGGGACGTCCTGGCCACCCAGACCCTGGCCGCCCAGAAGCTCAAGGTGCGGCGCATCAACGTGGAAGGGAAGCTGGCTCCCGGGGTCTACGCCAAGGACGTGATCCTGCACATCATCCGCCACCTGGGGGTAAAGGGGGGACTGGGCTACGCCTACGAGTATGGGGGAAGCACGGTGGAGGCCATGGACATGGAAAGCCGCATGACCCTTTGCAACATGTCCATTGAAGGTGGGGCCCGGATCGGGTATGTAAACCCGGACGAAACCACCTTCGCCTACCTGGAGGGCCGCCCCTATAGCCCCAAGGGCGCAGAGTGGGAGGAGGCCAAAAGGCGCTGGCGGGCCATGGCCTCCGACCCCGATGCCACCTATGATGACGTGGTCACCTTCCGGGCAGAGGAGATCCCCCCCACGGTGACTTGGGGCATCAACCCAGGGCAGGCCGTACCCATTGATGGCCGCATTCCCCTTCTGGAGGAGCTTTCCCCTGAGGAGCGGCCCTTGGCCGAGGAGGCCTTGGCCTATATGGGCCTCAGGCCGGGGCAGCCCATCAAAGGGGTGCCCGTGCAGGTGGCCTTCATCGGCAGTTGCACCAACGCCAGGCTTTCCGACCTCCGCGAGGTGGCCCGCTTCCTCAAGGGCCACAAGGTGAGGAAGGGGGTAAGGGCCTTGGTGGTGCCGGGCTCGGAGTGGGTGGCCAGGAAGGCGGAAGAGGAGGGCATCGCCGAAATCTTCCGGGAAGCGGGGTTTGAGTGGCGGAATCCAGGGTGTTCCATGTGCCTGGCCATGAATCCGGACCGTTTGGAAGGGGATGAGCTTGCGGCCAGCTCCTCCAACCGCAACTACAAGGGAAGGATGGGAAGCCCCAAGGGGCGCACGGTGCTCATGAGCCCCCTCATGGTGGCGGCGGCGGCGGTGACGGGCGAGATCGCCGACGCTCGGGAAGTCTTTGGGATTGGGAGGTAGGCCATGCTGGAGAAGTTCACGGAGATCCGCGGCCGGGCGGTGCCCTTAAGGGGCGAGGATATAGACACGGACCGCATCATCCCCGCCCGTTTCATGAAGGTCCTCACCTTTGAGGGGCTTGGGAAGTACCTCTTCTACGATGAGCGTTTTGACGAGAAGGGGAACCCTAAGCCCCATCCCCTCAACGACCCCCGTTACCAAGGGGCCAACATCCTCTTGGTGGAGGCGGGCTTCGGTTCCGGAAGTAGCCGGGAGCACGCCCCCCAGGCCATCAAGCGGGCGGGGTTTAGGGCCATCATCGGGGAGAGTTTCGCCGAGATCTTCTTCGGCAACGCCACGGCCATTGGTCTCCCCTGCGTGACCCTGGCCCCTGAGGACCTGGCGATCCTCTTCCAGGCGGTGGAGGAGAATCCAACTCTCGAGGTGGAGGTGGACCTGGTGGGTAAGGAGGTGCGCTTTGGCGGGCGCACCGCCCCCCTTTTCATCCCCGAGGCGGCGCGGGAGGCCTTGGTGGAAGGCCTTTGGGACCCCATCGGGGAGCTTCTCCAGGCGGGGGAGCTTCTGGACCAGTTTGACCGCCGCCTTCCCTACCCCAGGAGGTCGGAATGAGGGTAGCGGTCCTGCCGGGCGACGGCATCGGCCCCGAGGTGACCGAGGCCGCCCTAAAGGTCCTTAAGGCCCTGGACGAAGCCCATGGGCTGGGCCTCACCTACCAGGTTTACCCCTTTGGGGGGGCCGCCATAGACCAGCTGGGCGAGCCCTTTCCCGAGGCCACGCAAAGGGGGGTGGAGGCGGCCCAAGCGGTGCTTTTGGGAAGCGTGGGGGGACCCAGGTGGGATAACCTCCCCCGCAAAATCCGCCCGGAAACCGGGCTTCTGGCCCTGAGGAAAAGCCAAGACCTCTTCGCTAACCTGCGCCCGGCCAAGGTCTTCCCTGGGCTGGAAAGGCTTTCCCCCCTCAAGGAGGAGATCGCCCGGGGGGTGGATGTCCTCATCGTGCGGGAACTCACCGGGGGCATCTACTTCGGGGAGCCCCGGGGGATGTCGGAGGCCGAGGCCTGGAACACGGAACGCTACAGCAAGCTCGAGGTGGAACGGGTGGCCCAGGTGGCCTTTAAAGCGGCCCAGAAGCGAAGGCGGCACGTGACCAGCGTGGACAAGGCCAACGTGCTGGAGGTGGGGGAGTTCTGGCGCAAGACGGTGGCGGAGGTCCACCAGGGCTACCCGGAGGTTTCCCTGGAACACCAGTACGTGGACGCCATGGCCATGCACCTGGTGAAAAACCCGGCCCGCTTTGACGTGGTGGTGACGGGGAACATCTTCGGGGACATCCTCTCCGACCTGGCCTCGGTGCTTCCTGGCTCCTTGGGGCTTCTGCCTTCCGCCTCCTTGGGCCGGGGCACCCCGGTGTTTGAGCCCGTCCATGGCTCCGCCCCCGACATCGCCGGCAAGGGCATCGCCAACCCCACCGCCGCCATCCTCTCCGCAGCCATGATGCTGGAGCACGCCTTCGGCCTGGTGGAGCTGGCCCGTCAGGTGGAAGGGGCCGTGGCCCGGGCCCTCCTCGAGGCGCCCCCTCCGGACCTGGGGGGCCAGGTGGGCACGGAGGCCTTCACCCAGGAGGTGCTCCGCCGGCTAAAATAGGGAAAATGCTCCGCTACCGTTTCAGCGCCGAAGACTTCCACCGCATGGCGGAGGCCGGCATCCTCCCCGAGGACGCCCGGGTGGAACTCCTGGAAGGGGAGATCGTGAACATGAGCCCTGTGGGCAAGCGCCATATGGCCGCGGTCAAACGCCTTTTGGACCTTCTCTTCCCCCTGCAACAGGCGAGAAAAGCCCTCCTGCAGGTTCAAGACCCCTTGCGGCTTTCCCAGGAAAGCGAACTCCAACCCGACCTGGTCCTCCTCGCCTACCGGGAAGACTTCTACCGGGACCGGATCCCAGAAGCCCAAGACGCCCTCCTTTTGGTGGAGGTGGCGGAGACCTCCTTGCCCTACGACCTAGGGGTGAAGGTCCCCCTCTACGCCAAGGCGGGGGTCCCGGAGGTCTGGGTGGTGGACCTGGAAGGGGGAAGGGTCTTGGTGCATAGGGGGCCGGGAGAAGGAGGCTACAAGGAGGTGAGGACCCTGGGGGCGGGCGAGACCCTGGCCTTCATGGGGGTGGAGATCCCCGCGGAGGAGCTCCTATGAGAAGGACCCTGATCCTCACCGGGGCCAGCCGGGGCATCGGCCGGGCTTTGGCCCTGGAGCTGGCCCAGGCGGGGTACGATTTGGTCCTAAACGCCCGCTCGGAGAAGCCCTTAATGGAGGTGGCCGAGGAGGTGCGGGCCCTGGGGGCAAGGGCAGAGGCGGTGGCGGGGAGCGCCGGGAAGGCCCAGGTGGCCGAGGAGCTGGTGAGAAAGGCGGAGGCATTGGGAGGCTTTTACGGCTACATCCACAACGCCGGAGTCCTGCACCCCGGGCCCTTGGTATACGAGCTCGCCGAAGCCCTCTTCATGGAGGTCCTCGAGGCCAACCTCATCGCCGGGTACCAGCTGGCCCGCTTCGCCTACCCCCTTCTGCGGCCACGGGGAGAGGGGGTAGCGGTCTACGTGGGCTCCGGGGCGGCGGAGTCTAACCTCCCCGGCATCGGGGCCTATGCCGTGGCCAAGGCCGCCGAGGAGCACCTGGCCAAGCAGCTGGCTGCGGAGGTGCCCGAGATCACCTGCTTCGTCTACCGGCCCGGGGTGGTGGAGACCGATATGCAACGCCAGGCCCGCGAGGCCCAGGGAAGCGCCGCCCCGGTGCTGCATCAGGTTTTCCGCGGGTACAAGGAGGAAGGCCTCCTCCTCACCCCAGAAAGGGCGGCAGAGGCCCTGGTGCGCCTTCTCCAAAGGCCGCGGCAGTACCATGGAAGGATGGTTTCCTGGAGGGACGCATGAAATCGGACCGCATCAAGAAAGGCTTGCAGCAAGCCCCCGCCCGTTCCATGCTCCGGGCGGTGGGCGTGGGGGACGAGGACTTTTCTAGGCCCTTCGTGGGGGTGGTGAACACCTTCACCGACGGCATGCCCTGCAACTACCACCTCCGCCAGCTGGCCCTGGACGTGAAGGCCGGGCTTCGGGAGGCCGGGGTCTTCCCCTTTGAGTTCGGGGCCCCCGCCATCTCCGACGGCATCAGCATGGGCACCCCCGGGATGCGGGCCAGCCTCGTAAGCCGGGAGGTTATCGCCGACAGCGTGGAACTGGTGGCCCAGGGCTACCTCTATGACGGCATGGTGGTCCTTTCCGCCTGCGACAAAACCATCCCCGGAGGGGCCATGGGGGTGATCCGGAGTGGGGTTCCGGGGATGGTCCTCTACGGGGGCACCATCGCTCCGGGCGAGTGGCGGGGAAGGAAGCTCACCATTGTCTCGGTGTTTGAGGCGGTAGGACAGCGGGCCGCAGGGAAGATAGACGACCAGGAACTTCTGGAAATAGAACGCCGGGCCATCCCCGGCCCCGGGGCCTGCGGGGGCCAGTACACCGCCAACACCATGGCCATGGCCCTCGAGGCCCTGGGCCTCTCCCCCGTGGGCTACAACGCCATCCCCGCCGTGCACCCGGAAAAGCCCAGGGCCACCCGGGAAGCGGGCCGCATCCTGGCCCAGGCCCTAGAGCGGGACTGGAAGCCCAAAGACTTCCTCACCAGGAGGAGCTTCCTCAACGCCATCGCCGCCGTGGCCGCCACGGGAGGAAGCACCAACGCCGTCCTCCACCTCCTGGCCATCGCCAAGGAGGCGGGGGTGGAGCTTTCCTTGGACGACTTTGACCAGGTTTCCCGCAAGACCCCGGTGATCGCTGACCTCCTCCCCTGGGGCACCTACACCGCCTGGGAGCTCCACGAGGCTGGGGGCACCGCCTTGGTCTTTAAAAAGCTCCTGGAGGCGGGGCTTCTCTATGGGGACGAAAGGACCCTCACCGGCAACACCCTGGCCGAGGAGGTGGAGCGGGCCTACCGGGAGGCGGAGGGGCAGAAGGTGGTCTTCCCCGTGGAAAAGGCCTTGAAGCCCCAAGGGGGCCTGGTGGTGCTAAGGGGCAACCTGGCACCCAGGGGAGCGGTATTAAAGCTGGCCGGCACCGAGCGGACCTATTTTGAAGGACCGGCCCGGGTCTTTGACTCCGAGGAGGCCGCCATGGAAAAGGTCCTGGGCAAGGAGATCCGCCCCGGGGACGTGGTGGTGATCCGTTACGTGGGGCCCAAGGGGGCTCCCGGCATGCCGGAGATGCTCTCCGTCACCAGCGCCTTGGTGGGGGAAGGCCTGGGCCCTGAGGTGGCCCTCCTCACCGATGGCCGCTTCTCCGGGGGCACAAGGGGGCTGATGATCGGCCACGTGGCCCCCGAGGCTTTCGTGGGAGGCCCCATCGCCCTGTTGCAGGAGGGAGATAGGGTACGCATTGACGTGGAAAGGCGCCTTCTGGAGGTCCTCCTTCCTGAAGAGGAACTAAAGAAACGCCAGGAGCGCTGGCAACCCCGGCCTCCCGCCTTCACCCACGGGGTTTTCGCCCGTTATGCCGCCCTGGTGCGGCAGGCGGATGAAGGGGCGGTCCTGGAAGACCCCCTTTAAGGGCGCTTCACCTTGTCGGGAGTGAGGTTTAGGCCCCGCTCCCGGCGGATCTCCTCCGCCGTAAAGGCCTCCCCCTTGGCCTGGAGAAGGGCCCTTAGGTGGTTCAAAAGGGCGGCCAGCTCCTCATCCTTGAGCTGGGCGAAGCCAGGCATAAGCCCTGCCTCCCCCTTTTTGCCGTAGAGGACCGCCAGCACCAGGTACCGCCTACCCTCCGGGGTGGCGAAGAAGGGGGCCGCCCCCTGGAGGCCGGGGTAAGGCTTTACCCCTTGGGCCTTATCCCCGTGGCAGACAGCGCAGGTTTTGGCCCATAGCCCTTCCGCTCCTTGGGCCCAGGCCAGGCCTTGGCCCAAAAGGAGAAGAAGGAGAAGTTTCCTCATGAGGGCAGTATAGCCCACGGGAAGACGGGCCGTCTTTAGCGAGCCTTCACCTCGGTCCAGACCCGGTCGTAAAGGACGATATCCGGCCCTAGGTCCTTAAGGAACTCAAGCTTTTCCCGCACCTCCTCCGGAGGAAACACCGTGGGGTCCTGGCGCATCTCCTCAGGGAGCAGGGGAAGGGCCATGGCCACCGGGGTGGCATAGCGGGTGTATTCGGCCAAGGTGGCGGCGTTTTGAGGCTCCAAGAGAAAGTCTATGAAGCGGTAGGCCAGGTCCTGGGCCGGACCCCGCTTCAGGACCACCAGGGCGTCGGTCCAGAGGGTGCCCCCCTCCTTGGGGATGGCGTAGCGGAGCCTTTCGTCCTCCTGCCTGGCCTGGAGGACATCCCCGGAATAGGCGAGGGCCACCGCCGCATCCCCGCCCAGGATGCGGTTCAAGGCCTCCACCCCTCCAGCGAAGCCCACGGAGCGGCGCTTGGCCTCGAGGAGAAGCCCCTTGGCCTTCTCTAGAGCCTCGGGGTCGGTGGTGTTCACCGAGTAGCCCAAGTACTTCAAGGCCGCCCCGATGGTCTCCCGCATCTCGTCCAGGAGGAGGAAAGGCCCCACCTGCCGGGCCGGCTCAAAGAGGACGGCGTAGGAGTCCACAGGGCCCTTTACCAAATCCTCCCGGTAGGCCAGGCCCGTGGTGCCCCAGAGGTAGGGCACGGAGTACTGCTGGCCAGGGTCGTAGGGCGGGTCCAGGAAAAAGGGGTCCAGGTTGGCCAGGTTCTTCAACCGTTCCTTCTCCAGGGGGGCGAGGAGGCCCTCCCGGGCCATCTGGAGCACGTAGTAGTCGGGGGCCACCACCAGGGAAAACTCCCGGTCCGCCCCCGCCTTCAGCTTGGCCAGCATGGCCTCGGGGGACTCAAAGGTGTCCAGCACCACCTTGGCCCCGGTTTCTGCCTCAAACTTCCTGAGGAGCTCCTCTGGGATGTAATCCGCCCAGTTGAGGAAATAAAGGGTCCCTTCTGCCCCGGCCCCTGTCTTTGGCCGCAGGAGGTAAAACCCCGAGCCCACCAGGATGAGCACCAACAAAAGGATGGAAAACCGCCTCATACCCGCCTCCGGCTTACAGCATACCCCAAGGCCAGAAAGAAGGCGCTAAGGCCGATGATCAAGGTGGAAAGGGCGTGGACCTTAGGGCTTACTCCCAGCTTTACACTGGAATAAATATAAAGGGGCAGGGTGGTGGCCCCGGGTCCGGCGGTAAAGAAGGTGACCACAAAGTCGTCCAGGGAAAGGGTAAGGGCCAAAAGGGCCCCCGCCGCCACCCCCGGCCAGGCCAGGGGCAGGGTCACGTGCCAAAAGGTCTGCCACCCCCGGGCCCCCAGGTCGCGGGCCGCCTCCTCCAGGGCCGGGTCCAGGAGAAGGAGCCTCGAGCGCACCACCAGGGTCACGAAGGCCACCTGGAAGGTAATGTGGCCCAGGATCACCGTCAGGAGGGATAGCCGGGGAAAGCCCAAAAGCTCCCGGGCCAAGGCGAAAAGGAGGAGGAGGGAAACCCCCATGACCACATCGGGCACCACCACGGGAACGTAAAGGAGGTAGCGGAAAAACCCCTTGCCGGGAAAGCGGTAGCGCACGAGCCCCACCGCCAAAAGCGTCCCCAAAAGGGTGGCCACCAAGGTGGACACAAAGGCCACGGTGAGGGTGTTCAGAAAATATTCCAAGACCCGCGGGTCTTGGAATAGGGCCCGGTACCAGTCCAGGGTGAAGCCGGTGAAGCGCACTCCTCGGCGGCTCTCGTTGAAGGAAAGGGCCACGATGACCAGGATGGGCAGGTAAAGGAAGAGGTAGACCAAGAGGGCGTGGAGGGAAAGGAGCCTCTTCATACCAGCTCGTCCAACCCCCTTTCCCCCCGAAGCCGGGCGTAAAGGTAAAGGGCCAGGAGCACAAACCCCATGAGGAAGACGCTAAGGGCCGCCCCAAAGGCCCAGTCCCGGGTAAGGCCAAACTGTTGCTGGATGAGGTTGCCGATCAAGACCACCCTGCCTGCCCCCAAGAGGTCCGCCACCACGAAGGTGCCCATGGCGGGGATGAAAACCAGCACACTTCCCGCAAAAAGCCCAGGGTAGGTCTGGGGCAGAACCGCGTGCAGGAAGGCCCTAAAAGGCTTGGCCCCCAGGTCGTAGGCCGCCTCCAGAAGCTGCCAGTCCAAGCGTTCCACGCTGGCGTAGACCGGCAGGACGAAAAAGGGCAAAAAGGTGTAGACCGTGGCCAGGAGAACCGCAAAAAAGGAGGGGTAGAAGGTAAAAGGCCCCAGGCCGAAGGCCCCCAAAAAGGCGTTGACCAGCCCCTCCCGCTGCAGGAGGACCAGCCAGGCGTAGACCCGGATGAGGAAGTTGGTGAGAAAGGGCAAAAGGAGGAGGAAGAGGAGGAGGTCCCGCCGGGGATGGCGGGCGATGTAGAAGGCCAGGGGATAGCCCATGAGGGCAGAAAGGAGGGTGGCCAGAACGCCCACCAAAAGGCTTTGGGCAAAGGCCTCGAGGTAGACGGGCTGCACCAGCCGGACGTAGTTATGCAACCCCCAAGGCCCCGTAAGTTCGCCATAAGGCCCCCGGGTGAGGAAGGAGGCCAAGAGCACCAAAAGGGTGGGGATGAGGACAAAGAGCAGGAGCCAAGTCCCCCCGGGGCCCACCGTCACCAGGACCCGCAAAAACCGCTGCCAGGGGGTAGCCGCCTCATTCATGGAGCACCACCAGGTTCTCCGGGGGTAGATAGCAAAGAACCTCCTCCCCGTAGGCGAACTCCTCCGCCCCTGGTTCCTGCAAGTCCTGGTTTAGGGTGTAGGCCAGGAGCCGCACCTCCCCGGCTCGCAGGTAGTACTGGTTTTCCGCCCCCGTGTAGACGATCTCCTCCACCCTGGCCCGCACCAGGTTCTGCCGCTCCACCACCCCATTTCCCACCGGGTAAAGCCTTATCTTCTCCGGGCGGATCACCAGATGGGCCTCCCGGGAAAGGGGCTCCCTTAGGCGCAACACCCCCAAGGGGGTTTCGGCCCCTTGGGGGTGGGGCCTGGCGGGGAGGAGGTTGGAGCGGCCCAGGAAATCCGCCACGAAGCGGTTTTTGGGCCTTTCATAGACCTCGTCGGGCAAGCCCACCTGCTCAATCCTGCCCGAGCGCATCACCGCAATGCGGTCGGACATGACCAAGGCCTCTTCCTGATCGTGGGTGACGAAGATGAAGGTGGTGCCGAGCCTCCGCTGAAGCTGCATGAGCTCCACCCGGAGCTCCTGGCGGAGCTTTAGGTCCAAGGCGGAAAGGGGTTCGTCCAGAAGGAGCACCTGGGGTTCCAGCACCAGGGCCCGGGCCAGGGCCACCCGCTGCTTTTGCCCTCCCGATAGCTCCCGGGGATAGCGCCCTTCCAGGCCCAAAAGGTCCACCAGCTCCAAGGCCCAGGCCACCTTCTTGCGGATGGCCTCGGAAGGCAGGCCCTTCATGCGCAGGCCGAAGGCCACGTTCCCCTCCACGGTCATGTGGGGGAAGAGGGCGTAGTTCTGGAAGACGGTGTTCACGGGCCGGTCGTAGGGGGGAACCCGGGAGACGTCCCGGCCTGCGATCTCTATGCGGCCGGCATCCGGGGTATCAAACCCGGCCAAAAGCCGCAACAGGGTGGTCTTCCCGCAACCCGAGGGCCCCAGGAGGCTAAAGAACTCGCCCTTTTGCACCTCGAGGTCCACGCCATCCAGGGCTACCACCTTCCCGTAAGCCTTCCGCACCCCCAAAAGGCGTACCAGCGCTTCCCCGGCCACGGGGCCCAGTTTAGGGTCCCAGGGCCTCGGGTACAAGCCTCAAGGCACCGCCCGGTCCCGGTGCACCAGGAGGATCAAGCCCAAGGAGAAAAGCGTGGCCACCAGGCTGGAGCCCCCATAAGAGAAAAGAGGCAAGGTTAGGCCCGTTACCGGCATCATCCCCAGGGCCACCCCCAGGTTCACCACCACTTGGAAGCCCAGCATCCCCCCCACCCCGGCGACAAAGAGGCGGTCGGATAGGCGGGGGCACTCCAGGGCCACACCCAGGATACGCAGGAGAAGAAGCCCATAAAGGGCCAATAAGGCCGCCACCCCCACAAACCCCCACTCCTCGGCCCACACGGCGAAGACGAAGTCCGTGTGGCGAAAGGGGACAAAGCCCAGCTGGGTCTGGGTGCCCTGGCCATACCCCTTGCCGAAAAGCCCTCCCGAGCCGATGGCGATGGTGGACTGGATCACCTGGAAGCCCTGGCCCAGGGGGTCCCGGTAGGGATCCAAAACGATGAGGACCCGCTCCCGCTGGTAGGGCTTGAGGTTCGGCCAGACCACGGTGGGCACCAGGAGAACCAGGGCGAGAAAGCCCACCAAGATGTGCTTCCAGGGCAACCCCCGCACGAAGAGCACGGTGAAGGCGCCAAAAAGGACCACCAGGCTACCCCCCAGGTCCGGCTGCAGGAGGAGGAGGGCCAGCACGGGAGCCGTCAACAGGCCCGGCAGGAAGTAGTCCCACACCCGGCGCACCTCCCGCGACTCCAAAAGCCGGGCCAAGGCCAGGATGAGGCCCAGCTTGGCCAGCTCCAGGGGCTGGAACTGCACGGGCCCCAGCACGAACCAGGCCTTGGCCCCGTTGATCTCCCGGCCCAAGCCCAAGACCAACGCCAAAAGGAGTAGGGAAAGGGCATACAAGGGGTAGGCCAAGGCGAACACCGTGCGCCGGGAGAGGAACTGTACCCCCACGGCCAGGAGGAGGCCAAGCAACAAAGCCAAAAGTTGCCGGGAAAGAAGGCTGGGATCGGGGGATGCGCTACGTAAGTTAACCATCCCCAGGGCGGAGAGGGTGAGGGCCAGGAGGATCAGCCCCCAATCGTAGGCCAGGAGGTTGGGGCGCCTTAGGACCATAAGCCCCTACTTTAACGGGATGTCCGCAATCAAAACCACCCGCTCGCCCCGTTCCTCCAAGGCCACGCTAAGCCCCTCATCCTGGGCGGGGAAGTAACGGCGCAACACCTCCAAAAGGTCCCGCTTCAGGTTCTCCACCAGGCCCGGGGAAAGCTTGGCCCGGTCGTAGGCCAGGACCAGCTTGAGCCGCTCCTTGGCCTTATCCTTGCTCCGCCTGCGCCACCACATCAGCGACCTCCGAAGAGCCGCCGGATCACCGACAACAGCCCCTGGCTATCCTCCAGGCTGCGGAAGGGAACCTCCTCTCCAAGGATGCGGCGGGCGGTGTCCATGTAAGCCTGGGCGGCGGGGCTTGTCCCCTTGAGGACCAAGGGTTCCCCCTGGTTGGTGGAGACGAGGACCTGCTCGTCCTCGGGGATGATGCCGATGGGCTTAAGGCCCAGGATCTCCACCACGTCCTCCACGGAAAGCATATCCCCCCGGGCCACCATCTTTGGCCTCAGGCGGTTGATGACCAGGAAGTTTTCCCGGATCTCCCGGGCCTCCAGGAGGCCGATGATGCGGTCGGCATCCCGCACGCTGCTGACCTCGGGGTTCACCACCACCAAGGCCCCTTCCGCGGGGGTGGCGGCGGTCTGGAAGCCCTTCTCAATGCCGGCGGGAGAGTCGATGAGCACCCGGTCAAAGCCCTCCTCTTGGAGGAGATATTGGACGAGCTCCTTGAAGCGGCCGGGATCCAGGGCCTCCTTGTCCCTCGTCTGGGAGGCGGGAAGGAGGAAGAGGTTCTCCACGCGCTTGTCCCGGATCAAAGCCTGCCGTACCTTGGCCTTGCCCTCCAGGACGTCAATGAGGTCAAAGACCACCCGCCCCTCGAGGCCCATGACCACATCCAGGTTCCTGAGGCCCACGTCCACATCCACCACCGCCACCTTCTCCCCCAGTTTGGCCAAGGCCATCCCTAAGTTGGCGGTGGTGGTGGTCTTCCCCACCCCCCCTTTGCCCGAAGTCACCACAACGGCTTTCGCTTTCACCTTTTGCCCTCCTGCACGGCCTCCAATATCTCGTCCAATGCGTCCAAAAATTCCAAAACCCGCTTACCCCGCGGGGTCAGGACATATTCTACCCGGGGCGGCACCTCCGCGTAGGCCTGCCGCTGGACGAACCCCAGGAGGTGGAGCTCCCGAAGCCGCTCCGCCAGGGTGCGGGGGGAAAGGCCCAGGTGGGTGCCCAAATCGGAAAAGCGGGAGGTACCGCGGCTTAGGGCCAAAAGCACCTCGGGGGCTCCGCGCCGGGCCAGCACCTTAAGCACCTTCCGGGTGTTCTTGGAGAGGGCCATGGCCCAATGCTAGCAAAAGAAGGCATAGCTATCCACAGGTAAAGCCTTGGCCCCCACCCCCATCCCTGGGCCCTTGAACCCCCAAGGTGTAGGCTAAAAAGGGGATGAGAGGGGAAACGAAACCCGACTGGAAGGACTTCCTGGCCCTGGTGCTGGCCACGTATAGCCTGCTCCTGCCGCCCCTTCTCCTGATCCTAGGTGCCCTTTTTCTCTTCCTTTTCCTGGTGCGGATTTTCCTGTAAAACTAGGGCATGGAAGGCCTCTTTGAGTCCCTGCCGGAGGGTTACCGGGAAAAGCTGGGCCGCCCCGGGGAGTATCCCTACACCCGGGGCATCTACCCGCGGATGTACCTGGACAGGCTTTGGACCATGCGCCAGTATGCGGGCTTCTCCACCGCCGAGGAGTCCAATGCCCGCTACCGATACCTACTTTCCCAGGGCCAGACAGGCCTAAGCGTGGCCTTTGACCTGCCCACCCAGCTGGGCCTAGACCCCGACCACCCCATGAGCGTGGGGGAGGTGGGGTGGGTAGGGGTGTCCATCGCCACCCTGGAAGACATGAAAAAGCTCTTTACGGGCATCCCCCTGGACCAGGTTTCCACCAGCATGACCATCAACGCCCCCGCCATGATGCTCCTGGCCCTTTACCTCCTGGTGGCGGAGGAACAAGGGGTCCCCTGGGAAAAGGTCTCCGGCACCGTGCAAAACGACATCCTCAAGGAGTACTTCGCCCGGGGCACCTACATCTACCCCCCGGGGCCTTCCATGCGTCTGGTAACGGATATCTTTGAGTTCTGCGCCCGGCACGTTCCCCGTTTCAACACCATTTCCATCTCCGGCTACCACATCCGGGAAGCTGGCTCCACCGCCGCCCAGGAGATCGCCTTCACCCTGGCGGACGGCAAGGCCTACGTGAAGGCGGCCTTAGACCGGGGCCTTAGGGTGGACGAGTTCGCCCCCCGGCTCTCCTTCTTTTTCGCGGCCCACGGGGACATCTTTGAAGAAGCCGCCAAGTTCCGGGCGGCCAGGAGGCTTTGGGCCCGCATCATGCGGGAGGAGTTTAAGGCCCAGGACCCGAGAAGCTGGGCCCTCCGCTTCCACACCCAGACCGGGGGCTCCACCCTTACCGCCCAAGAGCCCCTAAACAACGTGGTGCGCACCGCCTACCAGGCCCTGGCCGCGGTCTTGGGCGGCACGCAGAGCCTCCACACCAACGCCTACGACGAGGCCCTGGGCCTGCCCACGGAGAAAAGCGCCCTTTTGGCCTTGCGCACCCAGCAGATCCTGGCCTACGAAAGCGGGGTCACCCGGGCCATAGACCCCCTGGGAGGGAGCTTCTACGTGGAGCACCTCACGGACCAGCTGGAGGCCGAGGCGGAAAGGCTCATCCGGGAGATCGACGCCCTGGGGGGGGCGGTGGCGGCGGTGGAAGCCGGGTACTTCCAGCGGGCCATAGAGGAGTCCGCCTGGCGGTTCCAGAAGGAGGTGGAGGAAGGCCGGCGCATCATCGTGGGGGTGAACCGCTTCGCCGATCCCCAAAGCCCCCTCAACGAGCCCACCCCCGTGCAGCGCATAGACCCCGCGCTCCACGAGAGGCGCAAGCGGGAACTGGCCGCATTCAAGGCCCAGCGGGACGGGGAAAGCGTGCGGATCGGCCTGGAAAACCTGCGCCGTGCGGCAAAAGGAAGCGAGAACCTATTCCCCTACGTGCTGGAAGCCTTCCGCCGCCGGGCCACCCTGGGGGAGGTCTGCGGGGTGCTAAGGGAGGAGTGGGGGGAGTACCAGCCGGGGAGGTGAACCGTGGAGGGCGAGGCGGAACTTTGGCAGTTTCTGGAGAGGCATCTTGAGAGCATCTACCAAGGAGACCCCGAGGGCTACCGGGCCACCACCCATGAGGAGCTTTCCCTATACGAGTGGTTCGTGACCCCGCACCGGTTGGACGGGCTTCCCTTCCACCTTTACATGACCGAGCGCCGCTGGGCTACGGGAGGCAAGCCCTACCGCCTGGACCTTTTGGAAAGGCGCCTGCAGCGCTACGGGGACGTGGCCATCTTCAGCTACACCCTGCTGCTTACCGTGGAGGAGGAAGGAGGCCTAAGGCACCGGGCGGTGAACGAAAGCCGGGTGGCCGTGCGCTTCCCCGAGGGCTGGAAGGTGGTGCACGTGCACAAGAGCCCGGCCCAGTAGCGTCCCCACCTGAGCCCCAAGGGCCGGGTATACCCGGCCCTTGGACAGGGGGGAGGCTAGGCCCCTTCCTTGAGGCGCTCCACCACGGAGCGGTCCTCGAGGGTGGAGGTATCCCCCTTGATCTCCTTCTCCCCGGCGGCGATCTGCCTTAAGAGGCGGCGCATGATCTTGCCGGAGCGGGTCTTGGGCAGGGCCTCGGTGAAGCGCACCTCGTCGGGGCGGGCGATGGGCCCGATCACCTTGGCCACGTGGGCCTTGAGCTCGTCCCGCAAGGCCTCGGAGGGAGCGTGCCCCTCCTTCAGGGTCACGAAGGCCACGATGGCCTCCCCCTTCAAGGGGTCGGGCCGGCCCACCACCGCCGCCTCGGCCACCGCGGGGTGGGAGACCAAAGCGGACTCGATCTCCATGGTGCCTAGGCGGTGCCCGGCCACGTTCAGGACGTCATCCACCCGGCCCAGGATGAGGTAGTACCCCTCCTTATCCCGCCTAGCCCCATCCCCGGTGAAGTAGCTGCCCGGGTGCTGGCTGAAGTACTGTTGCAGGAAGCGCTCCGGGTCCCCCCAGACGGTGCGCAGCATGCTGGGCCAAGGGCGGGTGATGCAAAGATGCCCGCCCTCATCGGGTTTCTCCACCGGCTGGTGGTGGGAATCCAAAATCTCTGGGCTTACTCCAAAGAAAGGCTTCCCCGCATGCCCGGGCTTCATGGGATGGACCCCGGGCAGGGTGGAGATCATGATGCCCCCGGTCTCCGTCTGCCACCAGGTGTCCACGATGGGGCAGCGTCCCTTGCCGATCACCTGGTAGTACCAAAGCCAGGCCTCGGGGTTGATGGGCTCCCCCACGGTACCCAAAAGGCGCAGGGAGTCCAACCGGTGCCTAAGGGGCCAGCCTTCCCCCCATTTCATGAAGGCCCGGATGGCGGTGGGGGCGGTATAGAGGATGTTCACCCCGTACTTGTCCACGATCTGCCAGAAGCGGTCGGGCTCGGGCCAGTTGGGGGCCCCCTCGTACATCACCGTGGTGGCCCCGTTCAAGAGGGGCCCGTAGACCACGTAGGAGTGGCCGGTGATCCAGCCCACATCGGCGGTGCACCAGTACAGGTCCTCGTCCTTCAGGTCAAAGACCAGCTTGGTGGTGAGGTAGACATAGGTCATGTACCCGCCCAGGGTGTGGAGGACCCCCTTGGGCTTGCCCGTGGAACCCGAGGTGTAGAGGATGAAAAGGGGCTCCTCCGCCTCCATGGGCTCGGCCTCGGCCCGGTCTGAGGCCGCCTCCATGAGCTCGTGCCACCAGTGGTCCCGGCCTGGGGTCCAGGGCACCTCCTCCCCCGTGCGGCGCACCACCACCACGTGCTCCACGCTGGAAACTTCCCTAAGGGCTTCGTCCGCATTCTGCTTGAGGGGGACGATCTGGCCTCGGCGGTAACCGCCATCGGCGGTGATGAGCACCTTGGCCTCGGCATCCTTGATGCGGTCGGCCAAGGCCCCGCTGGAGAAGCCACCGAAGACCACGGAGTGGACCGCCCCGATGCGGGTGCAGGCCAGCATGGCGATGGCGGCCTCGGGGATCATGGGCAGGTAGATGGTGACCCGGTCTCCTTTCTTGACCCCTAGGCGTTTCAGCACGTTGGCGAACTTCTGCACCTCCCGCCAGAGGTCGTGGTAGGTCAAAACCCTTTCCTCCCCCGGCTCCCCTTCCCAGATAAGGGCCGCCTTGTTGCGACGCCAGGTCTTTACATGGCGGTCCAGGGCGTTATAGGAAAGGTTGGTCTTGCCGCCCACGAACCACTTGGCATGGGGCAGGTCCCCCTCCAGAACCTTCTGCCAGGGTTCAAACCAGTGGAGCTCCGAGGCCACCCGTCCCCAAAAACCCTCAGGGTCCTTTAGGCTCTCCTCATACAGGCGCTGGTACTCCTCCTCGCTCCTTATGTGGGCCTGTTGCCGGAAGGCCTCGCTGGGGTAAAAGACCCGCTCCTCCTTGAGAACGCCCTCTATCCGGTCCATATACCCTCCCTTGGCCTTTAAGGATAGGCTGGCCCCAGGGCGGGGTCAAGAAAAGGGGGGTTTTTCACCATTTGCCAAACCCCCCTTTTCTTGACAGGCGGGTCTCGGTTTGCCCAACATAAGCGTAAATGGCCAGGAAGAGAAGCCTCTCCACGGTCCAAGCGGCCTTGCGCATCCTGGCCTACCTGGCCGAGCACCCAGAAGGGGTGGAGGTGAAGGAGGTGGCCCGCCTCCTGGGGAAAAGCCTCTCCACCGCCTACGCTCTCCTGAACAGCCTGGCGGAGGAAGGCTTCGCCGTGAAAACGGAACGCGGGTACCGGTTGGGCCAGACCAAACCCTTGCGGGTGGAAACCACCCCTTTGGAGGAAGCCCTGGAGGAGCTCTACCTGCGCACCCGGGAACGGTGTTACCTGGCCCTCCTGACCCCGGAAGGGGTCCGGCTCAAGACCCGGGGACGGCAGGGGCAACCCCACCCCTTAGGGGACACCCTGCCGGAGGAGGTCCATGCCCTGGCCTTGGGCAAGGTCCTCTTGGCCTACGGGGCCTTGCCCTTGCCCCCTTTGCGCCCCAAAACCCCCTACACCCTGACCGACCCCTTGGCCCTCGAGGCGGAACTCGCCCGCATCCGGGAATCGGGGCTGGCAGCGGAAATGGAGGAGTACGCCCTAGGGCTTTCCGCCCTGGCCGCCCCCCTTTTTGGACCCGAGGGCGGGCTTCTAGGGGCCCTGGGAGTGGTGGTGCCCGCCAGGCGTTTTCCCTTTGCCTTCGGCCGCCTGGCCCGCGCCCTTTCCGAGGTGGCCCAGGTTTCCGCCCACCTGCGCCCCCCCGAGCCTCCGAGCCTAGCCCCTCCCCCCTTGGAACCCGTCCCCCTGGTGGAGGTGGTGGAGCCCCCACGCCCCCTTAAGGAAGAGGCCAACCTACGGGACTATGCCGCCGCTTACCGGGCGGGCCTCGAGGACCCCGAGGCCTTCTTCGGGGGCTTCGCCCGGGAGTTTTTTTGGGAAACTCCCTGGAAAAAGGCCTGGGATCCGGAAAGCCGGCGCTGGTTTCTGGGCGGGCACACCAATGCCGCCCTCAACGCCTTGGACCGGCACCTGCCCGCTAAGGCCCAGCAGGTGGCCCTCCTCACCCTGAACGGGGAAGGGCAGTTGGCCAAGTGGACCTACTGGGAGCTCTTAGACCTTTCCAGCCGCCTAGCCGGGGTCTTCCAGGCCCTGGGCGTGAGGCGGGGTGACCGGGTGGCCCTCTACCTGCCCACCGGCGCGGAAGCGGCCCTAAGCCTTCTTGCCCTGGCCCGGATAGGGGCCATCCACGTGGCCCTGCCTGTAGGCCTGGGCCCAGAGGCCCTTAGGGAGCGGCTTTTGCAAAGCCAGGCCCGGATGCTTGTCGCCGCCGACGGCTACTTCCGCCGGGGCCAGCTCATCCCCTTAAGACCCGTGGTGGAGGCCGCCCTTTCCGGCCTGGAGCTGCCGGTGCTCTGGCATACCCGGGGCACCACGGAGTTTTTGGAACGGGCCTCGGAGGGAAAACCCGTGGAGGCCGTAGCCGTCCCTGCCCAACACCCCCTTTTCATCCTCTACACCTCAGGTTCCACCGGAAAGCCCAAGGGCGTGGTCCACGGCCACGGGGGGTACATGGTGGGCGTGGGATGGGCCTTGCGCTACCTCTTTGACCTGAAGCCAGGGGAGGTCTTCCATACCACCGCTGACCTCTTCTGGGTGGTGGGGCATTCCTTCGGCCTCTACGCGCCCCTTTTCCTAGGGGGCACCAGCCTCCTGGTGGAGGACCGGCCCGACCACCCCAGCCCCGCCGCCTTTTACGAGCGGCTAAAGCGCCTAGGGGTGGACGTGCTCCTCACCTCCCCCACGGTGCTCCGCACCCTGCGCCGCCACGGGGAGGCCCGGCCCACCTCCTTGCGCCTGGTGGGCAGCGTGGGGGAAGCCCTGGCCCCGGAGGTGTGGCGCTGGACCCGGGAGAACCTGGCCTGGCCCCTGGACAACTGGTGGCAGACGGAACTGGGAGCCCCGGCCCTGGCCACCCCCCTAACCCTTCCCGCCAAGCCGGGCTTCGTGGGGGTGCCGCTACCGGGGGTGGAGGCCCGGGTGGTGGATGGCGAAGGTCGGGTCCTGCCCCCTGGGGCCAAGGGGCACCTGGTCCTTCTCCGCACTGGCCCGGCCCACATGGTAGACCTCCTGGGAGGGGAAAGCCCATGGAAAGGGGAACTCTTTTGGACCGGGGACCTGGCCACCTGGGACGAGGAAGGCTACTTCCGCATCCTGGGCCGCTCGGAGGAGGTCATCAAGGCGGGGGAGGCCAGGCTGGGCACCGCGGAGGTGGAGGCGGCCGCCCTCACCCACCCCCAGGTGGCGGAGGCTGCCGCCATCGGCATACCCGGGGAAGAGGGGGAGGAGATCGTGGTCTTCGTGGTACCCAGGAAGGAGGTGCCGGAGGAACTTAAGGCCCTCTTGGCAGAAAAGCTCAAGGCCCACCTCCTAAGGCACCTGGGCCCCGTGCCCCCACCCCGGATCCTTTTCACGGAGCGCTTGCCCCGGACCCGAAGCGGGAAGATCCTGAGGCGCCTTTTAAAGGCGGAGCTTTTGGGGTTGGAACCGGGGGATGTATCGGTTTTGGAGGAGGAGTATGGCGGTACAAAAGCTTCTTAAGGCAGAAGAGCGGCTTTGGGCCCCGGAGGAGGTGCGCCGGAAGGCGAATCTCCAGAACTTTTTTGAAGAGTACCGGCGTAGCCTCGAGGACCCCGAGGGTTTCTGGGGAGGATGGGCCGGTCGGTTTTACTGGGAAACACCCTTCCAAAAGGCCCTGGAGTGGGACCTCCCCGAGCACCGCTGGTTTTTGGGAGGCACCACCAATGCGGTCTACAACGCTTTAGAACGCAACGTGGAAAGGGGCCTCAGGAACAAGGTGGCCCTCCTTTACCTGGCCGAGGATGGTCGCGAAGAAAAGCTCACCTACGGGGAACTCCTGGACCGGGTGCGCCGGCTGGCCACGGGGCTAAAGCGCCTGGGGGTGGAGAAGGGCGACCGGGTGGTGATCTACATGCCCCTGACCCTGGAGGGCATCGTGGCCATGCTGGCCACCGCCTATTTGGGGGCCATCCACAGCGTGGTCTACGCCGGGCTTGGGGTGAGCGCCTTAAGGGAGCGCATCCTGGACGCCGGCGCCAAACTCCTCATCGCCGGGGATGTGAGCTTCCGCCGAGGCAAGGGGGTGGACCTCCGCTCCATCGTGGAGGAGGCCATCAAGGACCTGCCGCTGAAGGTGGTCTGGTTCCAGAGGGCCTTCCAGACCGAGCTTCCGGAAGGGCACCACGACTTCCAGGAACTCCTTTGGGGAAACCCCCCCGAGGCCCGGGCGGCGATGGTGGACGCGGAGCATCCCCTTTTCATCCTTTACACCTCCGGCTCCACCGGAAAACCCAAAGGGGTGGTGCACGTGCACGGGGGGTACATGGTGGGCACCACCTACCACCTGCGCACCTTCTTTGACGTTAAGGACCAGGACCTCTTCTGGGCCACCAGCGATATCGGCTGGATCGTGGGGCATTCCTACATCGTCTACGCCCCCCTTTTGGAAGGCATCACCAGCGTCCTCCGGGAAGGCGCCCCCGACTATCCCGACCCCGGGGCCTTCTGGCAGGTGGTGGAGCGCTATCGGGTGAACGTGATGTTCACCGCCCCCACCGCGGTAAGGCTCTTCATGAAGTTCGGCCCCGAATGGCCAGGAAAGTACGACCTCTCCTCCTTGCGCCTCATCGCCGTGGCCGGGGAGCCCCTAAACCCCGAGGCCCTGCGCTGGGCTTACCAGCATCTGGCGGACGAGGGAAGGCGGGGCTTCGTGGCCGACAACTGGTGGCAGACGGAGCTGGGTGGGCCTACCCTGGGCACCCCCCTGGTCCTCCCCGCCAAGCCGGGCTTCGCCGGGGTGGCCTTGCCGGGGGTGGAGGCGGAGGTGGTGGACGAGGAGGGGAAACCCGTTCCCCCGGGGCAAGGGGGGCTTCTGGTGTTGAAGCGCCCCTTCCCCCACATGATGCGCACCGTCTGGGGCCACCACGACCGCTACCTCCAGTACTGGCGCGAGGTGCCGGGGAACGTGTACGTGGCCGGGGACGTGGCCAGCAGGGATGAGGAGGGGTACTTCAGCGTCCTGGGCCGGGCGGACGACGTCCTGAACGTGGCTGGGCACCGCATCGGCACCGCGGATGTGGAAAGCGCCCTGGTCTCCCACCCGGCGGTGGCCGAGGCGGCGGTGATCGGAGTCCCCGATCCCCTCAAGGGGGAGGCCATCAAGGCCTTCGTGGTACTCCGCCTAGGCCAAACGCCATCGGAGGAACTCAAGGAGAGCCTCATCGCCCACGTGCGCCGGGAGCTGGGCCCCATCGCCACCCCTTCAGAGGTGGTCTTCCTGGACAAGCTTCCCAAAACCCGCTCGGGCAAGATCCTGCGCCGTCTCCTCAAGGCCCAGGAGTTGGGCAAGGACCCGGGGGATCTGTCCACGCTGGAGGAGTAGCCCTACTTTGCCGGGGGCTGGGGCATACCCCAGCCCCCCTTTCCCTACGGAAAAGCCACGCTTTTGCGCATACCCACAAAGTTTAGATTTCTTGACACCTCCCTCATCCTTCCCTAAGATTGCCCGTAACCGCGAGGGAGGCAAAAAAGGGGCGCAGAGAGCGCTTCCCTAGCGGGGGAGGGAGTTATGAGCAACCTGGAAGGGTACTGGAAGGCCAACACATCCTTGATACGAAACCTGCTTATCATCTGGGCGCTGGTTTCGTACGTTTTCGGCATCCTCCTGGTGGAACCCTTAAACAGCATCCGCCTAGGGGGGCTTCCCCTGGGGTTCTGGTTCGCCCAGCAGGGAAGCATCTACGTCTTCGTCGTCCTAATCTTCTACTACGCCTGGAAGATGGACCAACTGGACCGCCAGTACGGGGTGCACGAGTAGGAGGAAGACCATGAGCGTGGAAGTCTGGACCTATCTCCTTGTGGGCCTTACCTTTGCCCTATACATCTATATCGGTTACGCCAGCCGGGTTAGGGAAACTGCGGGGTTCTATGTAGCGGGCCGGGGCGTGCCCGCCATCGCCAACGGAGCCGCCACCGCCGCCGACTGGATGTCCGCCGCCAGCTTCATCTCCATGGCGGGGCTAATCTCCTTCATGGGGTATGACGGGGCCGTTTACCTCATGGGCTGGACCGGGGGGTATGTACTCTTGGCCCTGCTCCTGGCCCCCTACCTGCGCAAGTACGGGAAGTACACGGTACCCGACTTCATTGGCGACCGCTACTACTCCCACACCGCCCGGGCCGTGGCCGCCATCGCCACCATCTTTATCTCCCTTACCTACGTGGCCGGGCAGATGCGGGGCGTGGGCATCGTGTTCAGCCGCTTTCTCCAGGTGGACATCGCCACCGGGGTCATCATCGGGGTGGCCGTGGTAGCCTTCTTTGCCGTGCTGGGTGGCATGAAGGGCATCACCTGGACCCAGGTGGCCCAGTACACGGTGCTGATCATCGCTTACTTGATCCCCGCCATCGCCATCGCCAATATCCTCACTGGCAACCCCGTTCCCCAGCTGGCCTTTACCTTTAGCGACTTGGTGGCCCGTCTAAACCAGATTCAAGTGGACCTGGGCTTCACCGAGTACACCAAGCCCTTCCAGGGCAAACCCATGATTGACATCTTGGCCATCACCCTGGCCTTGATGGTGGGCACCGCAGGCTTGCCTCACGTGATCATCCGCTTCTACACCGTGCCTGATGTGCGTTCCGCCCGCTATTCCGCCGGCTGGGCCCTGCTTTTTATTGCCCTTCTCTACACCACAGCCCCGGCGGTGGCGGCCTTTGCCCGCTACAACCTCATCTCCACCCTGAATGGCAAGAGCCTGGAAGAAGTGCGCCAGATTGACTGGGTGGCCAAGTGGGAAAAAACCAAGCTCCTGGCCTTTGTAGACAAGGACGGAGACGGCAAGGTCACCGTGGCCCCGGGCCGGGCCTTCGCCCTAAAGGGCGGCAAGCCGGACTTCAATACCCCTGACGAAAAGAGCAAGAACGAGGTGCACATTGACAACGACATCATCGTCCTTTCCACCCCGGAGGTGGCCAAGCTTTCCCCCTTTGTGATCGCCCTGGTGGCCGCCGGAGGTCTGGCCGCTGCCCTCTCCACGGCCGCCGGCTTGCTCCTGGCCATGTCCAGCGCCATCTCCCACGACATCTATTACCGCATCTTCCGCCCCACTGCCACCGAGGCCCAGCGCCTTTTGGCGGGTCGGATCGTGATCCTCTTGGCGGTGATCCTTGCGGGATACTTCGGCATCAATCCCCCGGGCTTCGTAGCCCAGGTGGTGGCCTTCGCCTTCGGCCTCGCAGCGGCCAGCCTCTTCCCTGCCATTCTCCTGGGCATCTTTGATAAGCGCATGAACCGGGAGGGGGCCATTGCCGGCATCCTGGTGGGGCTCATCTTCACCGCAACCATGATCGGCATGATGCGGGCACCGCAAATCTTCGGCGCCCCGGCCCCGGTGATCCCTAACCTTTGGGGTATCAGCGCCGAGGGCATCGGGGTTGTCGGCATGATCCTCAACTTCGTGGTGGCCTACGTGGTTTCCCGAATCACGCCCCCGCCCCCCGAACACATCCAGCACCTGGTGGAGGATATCCGTATCCCCAAAGGAGCAGGCCAGGCAGCTGAGCACTAAGCAAGGGAAAGGGGGGCTTTCGCCCCCCTACAATGTTCCTATGCACCTCCTTTATCTGAGGTTTTACCTGGGAAGCTTGGTGGTCCTCTTTGGCTTTTACTTGAGCGGCCATTACCTCTTGGGCCTGCCCTTTCCCACACCCAAGATGCTCTTCCAGATCGCTCTAGGGGTTGGCATAGGAACGATTCTGGGCATTGTTTACCACCGCCTTTGGCCCTTGCCTCCACCAGGCATTGGCCGCGTTGTACGGCTTTTCATCCTCCTACCTCCAGCCTTCATGCTGGGGATAGGCCTTTTGATCCTGCTCCAGGCCCAGGTGGCCTTGCACTACCTCATTCCCTTGGTGGCCTGGTTAACCCCCGCCTATGGATCCCCGGAAGATCCCTCCCTTAAACGCCCTTCCTGAAGCCGACCTCGAGGCCCTTCTCCACCAAGCCCTCGAGGAGCACCATCCCCCGGGGACGCGGCTTTTGGAACAGGGAGGGGAACCCGCCCAGAGGCTCTACCTCCTCCTGGAAGGCCAGGTGGCCCTCCTGGACGGGGAACGGGAGGTGGGAACCCTGGAGGCGGGGGAGTTCTTCGGCTTCCCTTCCCTCCTTTCCGGCGAACCCCCGGCCCTGGGGGTGGTGGCCAAGACCCCGGTCAAGGTCCTGGCCTTCCCCAAGGAGTCCTTCCAAAGGCTTTTAGCCTACCCGGAAGCAGCCCGCTTTTTTGGCCAAGGCCTGGCGGAACGGGTAAGGCTGCGGCTGGCGCCAGAACCCTCCCTCTTTGCCCCCGTGGGCAACCTGGTACGCCGACCCCCCGCCTTCATCCCCCCTTCGGCCACGGTGGAAGAGGCCGCGAGGAGGATGCGCCAAGAGGGCATCTCCAGCCTCCTGGTGGAAGGGGAGCCTTTGGGCATCCTCACCGATCGCGATCTAAGAAACCGGGTCCTGGCGGAGGGCCTTTCCCCCTCCACCCCCGTGGCCCAGGTGATGACCACGCCCCTCTTCGCCCTCCCGGCGGAAACCCCCATCTATGAGGCCCTGGCGGCCATGGTGGAGCGGGGCATCCACCACCTGCCCCTTACGGAAGGGGGGAAGGTGGTGGGGGTGGTGACCCATACCGACCTGCTCCTCAACCAGGCCCAAAGCCCCTTGGTCCTCCTAAGGCGGATTGAGCGGCTGGAGCTTTCCCGGTATGGCCTCGAGGTGGCCTCCTTGGTGGAAGCCCTCTTCCAAAGGGGCCTCGGGGGCGTGGAAATCGGCAGGGTGGTGGCCTCCCTCAACGACGCCCTCATCCGGCGCTTGGTAAGGGAGGCGGAAAAGGCCCTGGGCCCCGCACCCATCCCCTACAGCTTCATGGTCTTTGGCTCCGAAGGCCGCAGGGAACAGGCCCTCCTCACCGACCAGGACAATGCCTTAGTCCTGGCAGAAGGGGGACACGACCCCTACTTCCAGGCCCTGGCGGAGCGCGTGGTAAAGGGGCTTATCCAGGCCGGTATTCCGGAGTGCAAGGGGGGGTACATGGCCACCCGTTGGCGGAAAAGCCTAAGGGAATGGCAGGATACCTTCCGCCACTGGATGGAGGCCCCCGAACCCCAGGCCCTCCTGGACACGCAGATCTTCTTTGACTTCCGCTCCGCCGCCGGCACGCTTTCCCTGAAACCTCTAGAAGAAACCCTGCTTCAAGGCAGCCAGAAGGGGGTTTTCCTTTACCATATGGCCCAGGCTAGCCTCGCTTTCCGCCCCCCCTTGGGCCTCTTTGGCCGGGTGCGTACCGAGGAGGGCTTCCTTGACCTGAAGCGGCACGCCATCGCTCCCATCGTGGCCCTGGCCCGGCTTTATGCCCTCCAGGCGGGGAGCCTGGCCAGAGGGACGGTGGAGCGGCTAAGGGTGGCGGCCCAAAGCGGTACCCTGAGCCAGGAAGGGGCGGACAGGTTGGAGGAGGCCTTTCGCTTCTTCTTCACCCTGCGCCTCAAGCACCAGCTGGAGAGCTTGCGCCAAGGAAAGGAGGTGGGAAACCGGGTGCTCTGGTCCGCCTTAACGCCATCGGAAAGGCGGAAGGCCCTCGAGGGCTTCCGGGCCATCGCCGAGATCCAGGAAAGCACCGCAAGCCACTTCCAACTGCGATGAAGGAAAGAGCTCTGGCCCTCTTCCTCCTGGCTTTGACCCTCTTTACCCCTCCCCTAGGCCTCTTTCCCTTAGGGGGAAAGGGGTCTTGGGGGCTCCCCCTTCTGTACCTTTACCTCTTCTTGGCCTGGAGCCTGGTCATCCTCCTGGCCTACTTGCTCTACCGTAAGCCATGAGCGCTCTTTGGGTTCTCCTGATCCTTTTCCTCTACCTGGCCTCCCTATTTTTGGTGGCCCTTTGGGGGGAGGGCCAGGGCAGAGCCTTCGCCCAAAGCGCCCACGCTTACACTTTTTCCCTGGCCGTCTATGCTACCGCCTGGACCTTTTTCGGAAGTGTAGGCCGGGCAGCCACGGAGGGCATGGGCTTTTTGGCCATCTACTTGGGCCCTACCCTGGTCCTGGTCCTTTGGCCTTTTCTGCACGGCAAGCTTTTGGCGCTGGCCCGCACCCACCGCCTAACCTCCTGGGCCGACTTCTTTTTCCTCCGCTATGGGCCTGGGGCGCTCGGTCCCCTCACCGCCCTTTTTCTGGTGGTAGGCCTGTTGCCCTACCTGGCTCTTCAGCTCAAGGCCATTGCCCAAGGCTTTCTCTTCCTAAGCGGGGGGAAGGAACCCATAGGCGACGTGGCCCTCCCCACCGCCTTGCTCCTGGCCCTATTCGCCATCCTCTTCGGCACCCGGCACCTGGACCCCTCGGAAAAGCACCCGGGGCTGGTGCTGGCGGTGGCCTTTGAATCCTGGGTGAAGCTCCTGGCCTTTCTCACCGTGGGCGGGGTCGTGCTCCTTTGGCTGGGAAACCCCTTCCCCCACGCCTACCAGGCCCCCGAACTCCTACCCCTCCTCCGGCCCCCTGAGGGACTCGCCGGTCATCTCGCCTGGGTGAGCCTGGTCCTCCTCTCTGGCCTGGCCTTTCTCTTCCTCCCCCGGCAGTTCCACGTGAGCGTGGTGGAGAACACCAACCCCGAGCACCTGCGCTTGGCCGCGTGGCTTTTTCCCTTCTACCTTTTGCTCATTAACCTGCCCGTGGTTCCCCTGGCCCTTTGGGGAAGGCTCCTCTTGCCCCAGGAACACCCCGACCTCTACGTGCTGGCCCTACCCTTGGCGCTGGGAAGACAGGAGCTTGCGCTTTTTGCCTTTCTAGGAGGTGTCTCTGCCGCTACCGCCATGGTGGTGGTGGAAAGCCTGGCCCTCTCCATCCTCATCTCCAACCACCTCCTCTCCCCCCTGCTCCTGCGCCGGAAGGCCCTAGGCAGCCTTCTGGCCTGGCGGCGGCTTGCCATCTTTCTGGTAATGCTCTTGGCCTACCTCTACTTCCGCCTGGCAGGAGAGGCCTATGCCCTGGTGGCCATGGGCCTCATCTCCTTTGTGGCCGTGGCCCAGCTGGCCCCAGCGGGGCTCTTGGGGCTCTTCTGGAAGGGAGCCACCCCCCAAGGAGCCCTGGCCGGCCTCCTGGGAGGAATGGCCCTTTGGACCTATACCCTCTTCCTGCCCGCCTTGGCCCGCTCTGGCTGGCTCCCCAAAGGGTTTCTGGAGGGTCCGCATCCCCTCCTGCACCCCGAAGGGCTTTTGGGCCTCCAAGGCCTTGACCCCATAACCCATGGTTTTCTCGCCAGCGTGGGGCTGAACCTGGCCCTTGCGGTGGGGGTTTCCCTCTTCACCCGGAAAGGCCCTGCCCCTGAGGGGCGCACCGGGGAACTCGGGGAGCTGGCCGCCTTGGTGGGCCGGGTCTTGGGCCCAGAGGCGGAAAAGGCCTTCCGGGAGGAAGCCAAGACCCTTTCCGGCCCCCAGGCCGTGGCCCTGGCGGAGTCCTGGCTTTCCGCCGCGGTGGGCCCCGCCACCGCCAGGCTCCTTCTCCTTTCCGCCACCCGGGAGGCTCCCGAGACCCCTTCCCCCTTTGAAGCCCTTCTGGAGGAAGCCGCTCGGGAGTCGCGGGAGGTGCGGGCCTACGCCCGGGCGTTGGAGGAGGCCAAGCGGGAGCTTTCCGAGGCCTACGAACGCCTAAAGGCCTTGGACCAGGCCAAGGACGAGATCCTGGCCGCCGTCTCCCACGAGCTCAAGACCCCCCTCACCGCGGTGCGGGCCTTGGCGGAGATCCTCGAGGCCAACCCCGACCTCAGCGAGGAGGAAAGGCGCCGCTTCACCGCCCTTCTGGCCAAGGAAGCTGCCCGCCTTTCCCGCCTGGTGGAGGAGGTCTTGGCCTACACCCGCTTGCAAGCCGGGGTGCCTTTGGCCAGGAGCCCCACCGACCTTAAGGCCCTGGCGGAGGAGGCCTTGGCCTTGGTGGAACCCCTGGCCCGGGAAAGGGGGATTACAATGGAAAGCCAGCTGGTGAGGGTGGAAACCCTCACCGACCGCGACCGGGTACTCCAGGTGCTCCTAAACCTCCTGCACAACGCCCTGCGCCACGCCCGAAGCCGGGTGCGCCTCGAGCTTGCCCGCACGGGTCAGGAAGCCCTTTTCCGCATCCAAGACGACGGACCTGGGGTACCCCAGGAGGCCAGGGCCCTGGTGTTCGAACCCTTTCAGAGCTTCTCTGGCGGCACGGGCCTGGGGCTTTTCCTAGCCCGCAGGCTGGTGGAAGGCTTGGGAGGACGGATATGGCTGGAAAACAGGCAAGGAGGATCCTTCGCCTTCACCCTGCCTTTGGAGGTGAGCCATGAGAATCCTGGTGGTGGACGATGAGGAAAGCATCCTGGTACCCCTGGAGTTCCTCCTGAAGAGGGCCGGGTACGAGGTGGTCCTGGCCCGCACGGGAGAGGAAGCCTTAAAAGCCCTGGAGCAGGAGGCCTGTGACCTCCTGGTGCTGGACCTCATGCTTCCGGGCCTGGATGGCTTTGCCGTGCTGGAAAAGGCCAAAACCCTACCGCAAAGGCCCAAGGTTCTGGTCCTCACCGCCCGGGGGCAGGAGGCGGACCGGGCCAAGGCCCTGGCCCTGGGGGCCGAGGCCTTCATGGCCAAGCCCTTCGCCACCCAGGACCTTCTTTCCCAAGTGGAAAGGCTGGTAAAAGGATGAGGGAAGCCCTCCGCTTCTTGGGCGCCCTGTTCCTCGGCCTCCTCCTGGTGGGAGGTACGGTGGCCTTGGGGCTATTTCTCCTTCTCCAAGGGGAGGAGGCCCTAGCCCGGGAGTTCCTCCGTCTGGTCCAGGCCAGGATTCCTGCACTCCTTTTCGTGGGGTTTCTTTTCGTCCTGGTGCTGGGAGCCTTGCTCTATCCCGTGTTTCTCGGCTACCTGGCGGCCACCCGGGCCCTGGGGCAGGAGGCGGAGGTGATCCTAAGCAACCCAGGCCACCGCCTTCGCCCCCGGGGTCCTTTTGAGCTTCAGGCCCTTGCGGACCTCATCAACCGCCTGGCTCAGGAAAAGGAGGCCTTGGAACGGGAGGTGGCCGCCCGGATCGCCGAGGCCAAGACCCTCGTGGAAGAAGAGCGCAAGAAGCTGGCCCTTCTCATCGCCCACCTGCCCCAAGGGGTGATCCTGGCCAACCCCAAGGGCCAGGTCCTCCTCTATAACCCCGCCGCCCGGGGGCTTCTGGGGGAGGGCCTGGGGGTGGGCAAAAGCCTCCTGGGCCTTTTGGACCGGGGGCTTTGGGTCCATGCCCTAAGCCTTCCCGAAGAGCGCTTTCTTACCCAGGGACCGAAGGGGGCCTTGTGGCTTCAGGTGGTGCCCCTGGAGGGCGACGAGGGGTACCTGGTTCTCCTGGAAGGGGCCAAAGAGGAAGGGGCTCTGGAGGGAAAGCTCCTTCACCAACTGCGGGACAAACTGGCGGGGCTGAAGGCCTTGGTGGAGGTGCTGCACCTGGAGGTGCAAACCCCCCGCCTCCAAGCCCTCCTGAACACTGCTAAGGCCACTGCGGAAGAGCTTGGCCAGCTCCTCGCCTCCTGGAGGCCCCCACCCCAGGCGGCGGAGGTACTGGCGGAGGACCTCCTTCCTCTCCTCCTAGAGACGCTGGAGCGAGAGGCAGGCATCGCCCCCGGCTTCTCCCTGGAGGAGGGGGCCAAGGGGCTTCTGGTGTTGGCGGACACCTACGCCTTGGCCCGGGGCTTGGCGGAGGCCCTCGAGGAGGTAGAGGAAGCCTTCTTGGAAGCCAGGCGGAAGGATGGCTTCCTTCACCTCACCCTAACCCTCCCGGAAGGGGGTGGGGGCGTCCGGTTGCCTCCCCTGCTCGAGGAAGCCGCCGGGCGCTCGGGGGGAAGCGCCTGGAAGGAGGCCTTTCGCCTCCACCTCCTCCTTCCCGCACGGGAAGCCCCTAGGCTTCCCGCCCAGGAAGGTCCCCCTCCCAGGGCCGTGGTCTTTGACCTTACCCTCCTCCAAGTCCCGGAGGAACTGGAGGAAGCCCCCATAGAGGGCCTCCTCTACACGGCCTTTGACCTGGAAACCACGGGCTTGGACCCGGAAAAGGACGCCATCATCGCCTTGGGAGGGGTGCACGTTTTAGGGCAAAGGGTGCTCCGCCAGGAGGTTTTTGAGGCCCTGGTGGACCCCGGCCGGCCCATCCCCAAGGCTTCCAGCCAGGTGCACGGGCTAACCTGGGAGATGCTGAAGGGCAAGCCCCGGCTGGAAGAGGTCCTTCCCGCCTTCCGCGCCTTTTTGGAGGATAGCGTCCTCCTGGCCCACAACGGAGCCTTTGACATGGCCTTTTTGCGGCGGGTGGGGATTCATCAACCCCCCCTGGTGGACACCCTGCTCCTTTCCCACCTCCTCTTCCCCGACCTAAAGGACCACCGTTTGGAAGCCTTGGCGGAACGCTTCGGGGTGCCGGTGGTGGGGCGGCACACCGCCTTGGGGGACGCCCTCATGACCGCCGAGGTCTTTGCCCGGATGGTTCCCCTTCTTAAGGCCAAAGGGTACCGCACCCTGGGGAGGACCCTCGAGGCCTGCGCCAAGCTGCCCCTGGCCAAACTGCAATACTAAGCCCCGGTGGAGGGATCAGCGCCGTCTCAGGGCCTTCTGGCCGATGTCCTTGCGGTACTGGGCCCCAGGGAAACCCACCTGGGGGATGAAGGCATAGGCCCGCCCCAAGGCCTCCTCCAGGTCCTGGCCCAACCCCACCACGTTCAAAACCCGTCCCCCAGCGCTCACCAACTTACCCCCTTCCCACCGGGTCCCCGCATGGAAGACCAAGACCCCTTCCGGCGGCTCGGGCACATGCAGGGGAATCCCCTTCCTGGGGTTTTCCGGGTAGCCGGGTGCCGCCAGGACCACGCAGGCCGAGGCCCCTTCCCGCCAGGAAAGCTCCGTCCCCTTAAGCCGCCCCTCGGCCACCCTTAGGGCCAGCTCCACCAGATCGTTTTGCAAAAGGGGTAAAAGGGCTTGGGCCTCGGGGTCGCCGAAGCGGGCGTTAAACTCCAACACCTTGGGCCCTTCCCGGGTCAACATGAGGCCAGCGTAGACCACCCCGCGGTAGACCACACCCTCGGCCCGCAAGCCCTGGACCAGGGGTTTCAGGATCTCCTCCTCCACCCGCCGCAGGGTTTCCGAACCCATGGGATAGGGGGCCACCGCCCCCATCCCCCCGGTCATGGGTCCTTGGTCCCCATCCAGAAGCCGCTTGTGGTCCTGGGAGGGCAAAAGGGGAAGGATGGCCTCCCCATCGGTGAGGGCGAGAACCGTGGCCTCCTCCCCCTCCAGGTATTCCTCGATGACCACCTCGCCCCCCTCGGGTCCCGAAAGGATGTTGGACACCGCTTGTTTAGCGGTGTGGAGGTCAAAGGCCACCGTCACCCCCTTCCCCGCCGCCAGCCCCGAGTCCTTGACCACGATGGGTACCCCCACTTCCTCCACGTACTCCAGGGCCGAAAGGGGGTCCTGGAAAACCCTAAACCGGGCCGTGGGAATGCCGTAGCGCTCCATAAGGGCCTTGGCAAAGGCCTTGGAGCCCTCAATCATGGCCGCCTTCTGCGTGGGGCCGAAGACGAGAAGGCCCCGCCTTTGGAAGGCATCGGCGATCCCCTCCACCAAAGGGGCCTCGGGACCCACCAGGGTGAGGTCTATCCCCTCGTTCAAGGCCCAGTCCGCCAGGGCCTCCACGTCCCCATGCCAAGGCACCAGCTCCGCCAAAGCCGCCATCCCGGCATTGCCAGGGGCGGCGTAAAGCCTGTCCGCCAAGGGGCTTTGCGCCGCCTTCCAAAGGAGGGCGTGCTCCCGTCCCCCCGAGCCCACCACCAGCACCTTCATGGGGAAGATTCTACCCGGGTCAGCGTCTTTTCCACCTGAAGCCGGACCTCCTCAGGCAGGGTGGCGAGCTCCCGGCGCAGGGCAGGATGGTCCTCCGCCAAAAGGTGGGCGGCCAAAAAGGCCCCTCTTCCCCACTCGCCTCCTTGGCCCTGGAAGGCCCATAGCGCTATGGCCTCCTGTCCCCAGGCCTTAAGAAGGGCATACGCCCGCAGGTAAAGGGGCCTTTGCCGAGGGGGCAGACCCCGGAACCAAGGGGCGAGCTCCCCTTCCTCGGGGGGCGGGAAGGCAAGCCCCAGGAGGACAAGCCGCACCGCCTGGGGATAGAGGCGGTGTTCCAGGAAAAGCACCCGTCTTTCCAAGGCCTCCGGGGTGTCCCCGGGCAGGATGGGCACCCGGCCCTGCAGGACGATGGGGCCGGTGTCCATGCCCTGGTCCACGAAGTGCACCGTGGAGCCCGTTTCCTTCTCTCCCGCCATGAGGACCCGCCGGTGCACGTTTAGCCCCGGGTAGTCGGGAAGAAGGGAAGGGTGGATGTTCAAAAGCCGCCCGTACCAGGCCTCCACAAAACCAGGGGAAAGGAGGCGCATGAACCCGGCCAGGAGCACCAGGTCAATGCGCCTGGCCTGCAAGAGGGCCAAGGCCTCCCCCTCAAAGGCCCTCCGCCCCCGCCAGGGGATGGCCAGCGCCTCCACCCCCCGGCTCCCAGCCCGCCTCAGCGCGTAGGCCTCCGGGTTGTCGGAGAGGACCAGCACCACCTCCCCCCAGGGGTTTCCGGGCGGAAAGGCCTCGAGGAGGGCCTCCAGGTTGGTCCCCCGGCCCGAGGCCAAGACCGCCATGCGCGCAGGCCGGCCTAAAGGAAAGGGGGTGGAAAACCCGCGCCCCTCCATACTAAAGAGCCTCGGGATGGTGCTTCTGCCAGTAGCGCACCAGGCCTTGCAGGTTCATGTAAGGGGGATCGGCCAGCTCGTAAAGCTTTATCCCTTCCTCCCCCACCCCGGCCCGCCGCAAGCCTTCCCGCCAGTAGGTCTCAAAACGCTCCGTCATCACCTCCGGGGGAAGGCCCTCCTTGAGCCGGTGCAGGACCCAGCCCGCCCACTCCTCCAAAACACCCCTTAGGGCCAGGAGGTGGGCCTCCACGTCCCCATACCCTCCAAAGTGGGTGAGGTAAAGGGTTTTTGGCCGCAGGGCCAGGATGCGGTCCAAAGAAGCATACCAGCTTTCCAGGTGGATGTCGGGGGGCGGGGTGGGGGGCAGGACCGGCCCCGGGGCTATTCGCACCCCGGCCACGTCCCCGGCAAAGAGGAGCTCATCCACCAGGTAGGCGTGGTGGTGGGAGGCGTGGCCCAGGGTTTCCAGGGCCTGCACCCTAAGCCCCCCTAGGTTCACCACCTCCCCGTCCGCCAAAGCCCGCACCTGCGCCTGGGCAATACCCTTAAGCTCTCCCCAAAGGGGTTTCAGCATGGCCCCATAGATGCGCTCGGCGGAGGCCAGGAGCCTCGAGGGGTCCACCAGGTGAGGGGCCCCCCGCGGGTGCACGTACACCGTGGCCCCCAGCTGGGCCAGCCGCCAGGCGGCCCCGGCGTGGTCCAGGTGGATGTGGGTCACGAAGACGTGGCGGACCTCCTTGGGGTCCACCCCTTCCCGCCTTAGGGCCGCCTCGAGGCGGGGGTAGGTGCTCTCGGGCCCCGTTTCGATCAGTACTGGCCCCTCCTGGGACTCCAGGAGGAAGCTGGCGATCACCCTTTCCGCTCCCTGGAAGTGGAGGTCCAGGACCTTCACCATGGGCGCTCCTCCCTAGGGCCGATCCGGGTGTGGAGGGTGCCGATGCCCTCAACGGCCACCTCCAACCGGTCCCCAGGCCTAAGGGCCCCCACCCCTTCCGGCGTGCCCGTGAGGACCACGTCCAGGGGCTCCAAGGTCATGAAGCTGGAGATGTACGAGAGAATCGCCGCCACGGAAAAGATCATGGCGGACGTATGCCCTTCCTGGCGGAGCTCATCGTTCACGTAGGTGCGCACCCAGGTGTTCTGGGGGTCCAGATCCGTCTCAATCCAAGGACCTAGGGGCAAAAACTTGTCCGCGCTCTTGGCCCTGACCCACTGGAGGTCCTGCTTCTGCGCATCCCGGGCGGTGATGTCCACGGCGATGGTGTAGCCCAGCACGTGGTCTAGGGCCTTTTCCGGGGGCACGTTCCGCATGCGGTCCCCGATCACCACCGCCAGCTCCCCCTCGTAATGGAGCTCCTGGGTGAAGAAGGGGTAGGGCACAGCATCCCCCGTGTTCCAGGGGTCCCGGGGGTTACCAGGGTGGGCCAGGCTGTTGGGGGCCTTCAGGAACAGGCCCGGCTCCTTGGGCAGATCCTGGCCGAAGTCGTGGCCCATCTCCCGGATGTGCTCCTGGTAGTTCCTCCCCACGCAGACGATCTTGCTGGGCGTGGCCGGGACCAGAAGGCGCACCGCGGCCAGGTCATAACGCTTCCCCGTGGGGTTACCCCCCGGGCCATCGGTTTCCAGGACCAGCTCCCCTTCCAGTATGCCCCAACGCCCCTCGTGGAACCGGAGGATCTTCATGCCCTAAAGCTACCATCTTCCCCTAAGGATTTGCAGGCCCCTGAGCCCCACCAAAAGGGCCGCCAGGAAAGCCCCCAGCCTGCCCTCGGGGGAAGCCAGGAGCAAAAGGGCCAGGTACCCGAAGATGGCCCCAAAGGGAATGGGGTAGATGCCCCTCCGGCGCCTCCCCCAGTAAAGAAGGTGGTAGACCCCCGCCACCCCCAGGCCCAAGGCCGTGGCCAGGAAGGTTTCCCCGGGAAGCCAGGCCAGGAAGTAGCCCAAGGAGGGCGCAATCCCACCCCCGCCCCGGAAGCGGAAGAAAAGGGGCCAGTTGTGCCCCGCCACCACGGCCCCCGCCGCCCAGGCCCGCCACTCCGGCGGGGTCAGCCAGGCGGCCAGCGCCCCTTTCCCCAGGTCAAAAACCACCACCAAAAGGGCCGCCAAAGGGCCCTTTCGGCGGTAAACCCCAGAGCCCCCGGGAAGGTCCTTGGCCCGCACCTCGGGGAAGAAGAGGAGGCCTCCCACCAAGGAACCCAACAGGTACGCCCACAGCACATAGGCCATGCTCCCATTCTTGCAAAGGGCCGGGGCTTGCCCTATCCTAAGGATGGAAGTTTCCATGAAGCGCTTCCAGCGGTAGGATCGTCCGACCATGAGAAGGAAAAAACCCACCATCCTCGAGGTGGCCGCCCGGGCCGGGGTGGGCCTGGGCACCGTGAGCCGGGTGCTCAACAACCACAAGGCGGTGCGGCCGGAAACCCGGGCCCGCGTGCTGCAGGCCATGGAGGAGCTGGGCTACACCCCCAACCCCCATGCCCGGCGCATCGCGGGAGGGAGAAGCTACACGGTCTCGGTCCTCCTTCCCTTTGTGGCCACGGAGTTTTACCGCAGGCTTGTGGAGGGCATTGAGAGCGTGCTCTTGGAAAAGCGCTACGACCTGGCCCTCTTTCCCATCCTCTCCCAGGCCCGGCTTAGGCGCTATTTGGAAAGCTCCACCCTGGCCTTCCTCACCGACGGCCTCATCCTGGCCTCCTACGACCTCAGCGAACACTTTGAAGGGGGCCGTCTACCCACCGACCGTCCCGTGGTGCTGGTGGACGCCAAAAATCCCCGCTACGACTCCGTTTACCTGGACAACTTTCTGGGCGGCCACCTGGCCGGGGAGTACCTGGCCCGCTTCCCCGGGCCCATCTTCACCGTGAAGGTGGAGGAGGAACCCGACCGGGCCTTCCACCACACGGTCTTCGCCGAGCGCCTGGCCGGATTCCGGGAAGCCCTCAAGGCCACGGGCCGCCCCTTTCCCGAGGGGCACCTCTACACCACCCGCCTCTCCCAGGAAGGCGGCAGGCTTGCCCTCCGGTACTTCCTGGAAAAGGCCTCCCCGCCCCTCAACGTCTTCGCCGGCGCCGACCAGGTGGCCCTGGGGGTCCTGGAGGAGGCGGAGAGGCTGGGCCTTACCCTGGGCAAGGAGGTGCGGGTCCTGGGCTTTGACGGGCATCCCTTCACCGAGGAGGTGGGTCTTTCCACCATCGCCCAGCCGGTGGAGGCCATGGGGGCCCGGGCGGCGCAACTCCTCCTGGAAAGGATGGAAGGCTATGCCGGGCCACCCCGGGGGGTGCGGTTCGAGCCCCTCCTGATAGAACGGGCCTCCACCCGCACCTCCCCCACGGCCCCCTACCTGCCTTAGAATGCGCCCATGCGCCCGGAGACCCTGGTCTACCCCTTGCGTTGGCTCATGCTTTTGCCCGTGGTGGGCATGCTCCTCGGGGCCTTCTACTTCGCCTGGCATGCCCTCGAGGAAACCCTGGTGGCGGTGAAAAAACCCCTGGACGAAGCCCTTCCCGTCCTGGTGGGCGCCGTGGACCTGGCCCTTTTGAGCGCCGTCTTCCTCATCTTCAGCCTGGGCCTTTTTGAGCTTTTCATCCGCAAGCTGGAGCTCCCCTTGGAAAACGTCCTCACGGTGGAAAGCCTGGCCGACCTAAAGGGCAAGCTGGGCCAGGTTATCGTGATGATTCTGGTGGTGAAGTTCTTTGAGAAGGCCTCGGCCTTCAAGCCCCAGACCTCCTTGGACTTCCTCCTCTTCGCCGGGGGGGTGGCCTTCCTGGCCGCCTCCCTTTGGCTGGCCAAGGCCAAAGAATAGCCCTTGCTGGTCTATCTGGACCAAAACTACGCCAGCCGCATGGCCAAGCACCTCTTGGGCCAGCGGGGGCACGAGGTTTTCGGGGAGCTGTACCTGGCCCTTAAGGGCCAGGTCCTGGCCCCACCCAGCCCCTTCCACGTGCTGGAAACCCTCTACCCCATCCGGGGCCCTGCGGAAAAGGCCGGTTACCTCCTACCCGCCCTGGAGCGCCTTTTCGCCGAGCTTTCCCAAGGCTACTGGGTGCGCCCCTGGCAGGAGGTGGCCGTGCGCCAGGAGGGGGGGCTTTCCCGGGAGGATTTCCTCTGGAGGGGAGGAAGCTGGGAAGCCCCTGCGGACCTCTCCCCCTTCCGGGGCCTGCCCGAAAGCCTCCGGGGTCTGCCCTACCGGGAGGCCCTCGAGGAGGCCCTCAGGGAGATCAGGGCCCGCACCGGGCTTAAGGAGGTGCCCTTCGTGCGCCTTCTGGCCGAGCTTCTCGCCCGCATGGCCTCGGATACCCTCCGCAAACCCCGCCCCTCCGACCTTTTGGATGCGGTCATGGCGGCCACCCTCTACCCCTATGTGGACCTGCTTCTCACCGACCGTTACCTGCGGGGCCTCTTGCCGGGAAAGAGCGTAGGGGGTAGGCGAAAGGAAGTGGAAGCCCTAGTCGGGCGGTTCCGAAAGGGGGTAGACTCCTTGGCGTGAAGGGCATCCGGGACCCCAAGCTTTGGCCCATCGCCGAGAAGGTGGAAGCCGGCGAGCGGCTCACCTTCGCCGAGGGGCTCGTCCTCTACCAGACCCCAGACCTCCCAAACCTCATGCGCCTGGCCAACCGGGTGCGGGAGAGGAAGCACGGGCACAAGACCTATTTCGTGCATTCCATCCGGGTCTCCCAGACCAACATCTGCTACGTGGGCTGCACCTTCTGCGCCTTCCAAAGGAAGTTTGGCGAGGAAGGGGCCTGGGACTGGGACGTGGAAGAGGTGGTGGCCTGGGTCAGGGAGCGCTACCAGCCCGGCCTCACGGAGATCCACATGACGGCAGGCCACCACCCCAAAAGGCCTTTTCAGTACTACCTGGATCTGGTACGGGCCCTAAAGGAAGCCTTCCCCGGGGTCCAGGTGAAGGCCTGGACGGCGGCGGAGATCCACCACTTCTCCAAGATCGCCCGTCTTCCCTATAGGGAAGTGCTCCAGGCCCTCAAGGAAGCGGGGCTGGACGCCATGCCCGGAGGGGGGGCGGAGATCTTTGCCGACAGGGTGCGCAAGGAGATCGCCCGGGCCAAGGTTTCCGCGGAAGGATGGCTTTCCATCCATAGGATTGCCCATGAGCTGGGCATCCCCACCAACGCCACCATGCTCTACGGGCACATAGAGACCCTGGAGGAGCGCCTGGACCACATGGACCGCCTAAGGCGCCTTCAGGACGAAACCGGGGGCTTTATGAGCTTCATCCCCTTGGCCTTCCAACCGGACGGCAACCCTCTGGCCAAGAAGCTGGGCCAGCGGGGGTTCACCACCGGCCTGGACGACCTGCGCAACCTGGCCGTGGCCCGGCTTTACCTGGACAACATCCCCCACATCAAGGGGTACTGGGCCACCCTGACCCCGGAACTGGCCCAGGTTTCCCTGGACTGGGGGGTGACGGACATTGACGGCACCCTCATTGAGGAGCGCATCGTCCACATGGCGGGAAGCCCCACCCCCCAGGGACTTTCCAAAAGGGAGCTTGCGGGCATCATCCAGAGGGCAGGGCGCATCCCCGTGGAACGGGACGCCCTTTACCGGGAGATCCGGGTCTGGGACCAGGTGGCGGTTCCCTGGGGGGAAAGGGGCCCTAAAGAGGCCTGATGGTCTACGCCCTAGGGGTTCCCCTCTACGCCAACACCGCCCCCCTCTACCGCTTTCTGGAGCCAGGGAGCTGGCGGCTCTGCTATGGGGTTCCCGCGGAGCTCAACCGCATGGTGCTCTCGGGGGAGGTGGGGCTTTCCCTGGTTTCCAGCTACTTCTACCTGGAACACCAGGAGGAGCTGGGGCTTCTTCCCGACTTTTCCGTGGCCGTCCTGGGGCGGGTGTACTCGGTGAACCTATTCCATAAGGGAAGGCTTGCCAACCTAAGGCGCATTGCCCTCACCACGGAAAGCGCCACCAGCGTGGAGCTCCTAAAGCTCCTCCTTGGGGAACAGGGGGTTTTCCCCCAGTACGAGGCCAAGGAAGGGGGACTGGAGCTCCTTAAGGAGTACGACGGGGTCCTCCTCATCGGCGATAGGGCCATCCAGGCCTACGCCAGCCTCCTAAGCCACCTCCCTGAAACCCCCCACGCCCTCCCCACCCGCTTCGGGGAGGTGGCGGTGGTGGACCTTTCCATGCTCTGGTTTGCACGCACCAGGCTTCCCTTCGTCTTCGCCGTCTGGGCCTACCGCAAGGAAAACCCTCCTCCCTTGGAGGTGGTGCAGGCCTTGAGGAGGGCTCGGCGCCAGGGGCTTAGCCGGCTGGGAGAAGTAGCGGAAGCCGAGGCCAAGCGGCTTGGAATCCACCCGGCCCTGATGGAGCACTACCTTTGGAACTTCCGCTACCACCTGGAGGAGCCCGATCGCTTAGGCCTTAAGGCCTTCGCCCAGGCCCTGGGCCTCCCCTTCGCCCCCCTCTACTATCCCGCCTGACCCCAGACGCCTTGGCCCTACGGGCCGGTGCGCCTTACCGCCAGCCTTCGGGAGCGAACCCCAGGCGGGGGCCTCCCCCCTTGACAGGGTCCTTTCCCTTCCCTATGCTTGGAGGCAATATGCGGACCCTTGGGCGCCACTTCGGCTTTTATTATCCCGCCGGGGGCGCCCTGCGGCCCGCATGAGGCTTTTCCGCAAGAAGGGCGCCCCCAAAAAGGGGGCGCCCAAGGCTTTTCGGAGGGAACCATGCTGATCGTGATGCGGCGAGGACATACGGAAGCGGAGCTGGAAGAGGTCATTGGGGAGATTGAGAAGGTGGGCTACCGGCCCCACGTTTCCCGGGGGGTGGAGACCACCTTGGTGGGGGCCATCGGTCGCGGGCCCACCCCGGAGCTCATGGAGCACTTCCGCGCCCTTCCCGGGGTGGCGGAGGTGATCCCCATCTCCAAGCCCTACAAGCTGGCGAGCCTCGAGGTCCAGCCCTTTCCCACCGTCTTGGAGTTCCCCACGGGCAAAACCGGGGGCGGGCACGTGCTCATCGCCGCCGGGCCCTGCGGGGTGGAGTCCCGGGAGCAGACCCTAAGGGCCGCCCGCTACGTGAAGGCCCACGGGGCGGGGATGCTGAGAGGCGGGGCCTTCAAACCCAGGACCAGCCCCTACGCCTTCCAGGGCCTTGGCCTGGAGGGGCTCAAGATCCTGGCCGAGGCCCGGCGGGAGACGGGGCTTCCCGTGGTCACCGAGGTCCTCTCCCCCGAGCAGGTGGAACTGGTGGCGGAGTATGCCGACGCCCTGCAGATCGGGGCCCGCAACGCCCAGAACTTCGCCCTCCTCCAGGCGGTGGGGGAGGTGAAAAAGCCCGTCCTCCTCAAACGGGGCATGAGCATGACCCTGGAGGAGTTCCTAATGAGCGCCGAATACATCCTCTCCCGGGGGAACATGCAGGTGATCCTGGTGGAAAGGGGAATCCGCACCTTTGAGAAGGCCACCCGCTTCACCCTGGACGTTTCCGCGGTGCCCGTGCTCAAAAGCCTCACCCATCTTCCCGTATGGGTGGACCCTTCCCACCCCGCAGGCCGGCGGGAATGGGTCATCCCCTTAGCCCTGGCGGGGCTGGCGGCGGGGGCGGACGGCCTTATCGTGGAAACCCATCCCGAGCCGGAAAAAGCCCTTTCCGATGCCGCCCAGCAGCTCCATGAGCACGAGTTCGCCGAGCTCATGCAAAAGGCCCGCCGCCTGGTGGAGGCCTTGGACAAAACCCTCTCCGCACCGGTCCTAGGATGAAGCCCCTTTTTGGCAAGGTGGGGATCTTTGGGGTGGGGCTTTTGGGAGGAAGCGTGGCCTTGGGCCTGAAGGAGCGCTTCCTGGCCGAGGAGGTCCATGCCTACGACCAAGACCCCGAGGCCCTGGAAAGGGCCCTTTTCCTGGGGGTGGCCGACCGGATCCACCCCCAGCTAGGGCCCTGGGTGGAAGAACTGGAGCTGGGCATCCTGGCCGCACCCGTGGGGGCCTTGGCGGACCTGGGCCGGGAGCTGGCCCCCTTGGCCCACCCCGAAAGCCTCTGGACCGATGTGGGAAGCGTGAAAGCCAAGGTGGTGGCGGCCCTCGAGGACACCCTCCCCCACTTCCTGGGGGGCCACCCCATGGCGGGAAGCGAGCGGGCCGGGGTGGAAAACGCCCACGCCGGCCTCCTGCAAAACGCCATCTGGGTCCTCACCCCCACGGAAAGGACTAGCCCCCAGGCCAAGGAAAGCCTCCGCCAGCTGGTGGAGGCCTTGGGGGCCTATCCTTTGGAGATCCCCCCAGGGCTCCACGACCAGCTGGTGGCCCGCATCTCCCACCTCCCCTACCTCCTGGCCGTGGCCCTGAACCACCTGGTGGCCCATAGCCCCTACCGGGACCTCCTCATGTTCTTGGCCGCCGGGGGGTTTCGCGACCTGACCCGGGTGGCCTCCGGCTCCCCCCGGATGAGCCGGGACATGGTGGTGGAGAACAAAGAAGCCCTCAAGGAGGCCATAGAGGAGCTAAGGGGGGTGCTAGGGGAACTGGAAGACCTCCTGGACCAGCCCGAGGCCCTTCTCCAAGCGGCGGTTGAGGCCAAGCGCACCCGGGATAGCCTCCCCATCGTGCGCCGCAGCCTCCTGCCCGAGATGCACGACCTGGTGGTCCAGGTACCCGACCGCCCGGGCCAGATCGCCAAGATAGCCACTGCCCTAGGCGAAGCCGGGGTCAACATCAAGGACATCGAGGTCCTCACCATCCGCGAGGAAGCCGGGGCCATCCGGCTGGGCTTTGCCAGCCGGGAGGAGCGGGAAAGGGCCCGGGAAGTGCTCTCCCAGGTGGGGTACCGGGTCTCGTGACGACTCCTCGCTTTGAAGAGCGAGGCTTCTCGGTTCTAGGTTGGAGCACCTATCCCCGGTCAGCCGGAAGGCTATCTTGTAGGCTCCGTCCGAGCCTGGAAAATTCCGTTCCGCGGCAGGCGAGCGCTATGCTCAAGCTCAAGATACGGGCTGCGCCCGTGACCTGCCACGGGTGGACGGTGCTTCTGGTCCACGGGCATATCGTAGCACACCTACCGCAAAATGTGCCGTGTGTCCCTATGGGACACGTGGGGGAGTTCATGTAGCTTCGCTGACCCATGTATCCCCGGTTTGAAAACCGGGGATTATAGCCCCCCACACCCCCCTTTTCTCTAGAGGTCCCGTTCCACCCGGTTCTTTCCCTCCCCCTTGGCCCGGTAAAGGGCCCTATCCGCCCTTTGGAATAGGTCCCGTAGATCTCCTTGGTACACCGCCACCCCAAAGCTTCCCGTGACCCCTAAGCGGCTAAGCCCGGTCCTGAGCCTTTCCGCCACCTGCATCGCCTCCTCCCCCTCGGTCCTAGGAAGGAGGATGGCGAACTCCTCTCCACCCCAGCGCCCCACCAGATCCCCCTGGCGCACGTGGGTCACCAGGTACTGGGCCACCTCCTTTAGGAGCCGGTCCCCCGCCAGGTGACCCTGGGTGTCGTTGACCTTTTTGAAGTCGTCCAGGTCTAGGATCACCAGGCTAAAGGGCTTTTCCCCCCGCTCCACCCGGGCCGCCTCCCGCTCTAGGGCCATCTCCAAGGCCCGGCGGTTGGGAAGGCCAGTGAGGGGGCAGGTTAGGGCTTGCTCCTTCCAAAAGCGCATCTGGCCATGAAGTTCTCGGAACCGGGCCAGGAGGAAGGTGAGGCTGTAGAGGATAGCCTGGCTTACCGCAAAATGGGGCCAAGCGTCCAGGTTCCGGCCCCACACCAGGGGGGCCAGGACCAAGACCCCACCCCAAAAGGCCCCCAAAAGATGCCCCAAGGACCAAGGAGGATAGGCGAACCCGGAAAGCAGGTACAGGGCCGGGGTGAAGAACCCAGCCAAGGGCCAGCCCTCCCCCATCCGCCACATCTCAAAAAGCAGATAGGCACCTAGAGGATGGAGGAGAAGGCGGGGCGCCACCTTGGGGCCCCGGCTCATGGCCCAAAGGGCCCAGAGGACCAGCAAAAGGTGGACGAGAACCTCCAGGCCCTGGGGCGGGAAGCGCCTCACCTGGAGCAAAAGGCCCAGGGCCAACCCCGCCCAGCTGGCAAAGTAGAAGACCCGGCCCCGGCCATCCATGCTTCCAGGGTAGACTCCTTCCTGTCAAAGGCCCGTGAAAATAGACCCGTTAGGGCAGGACCTTGCCCGGGTTCAGGAGCCCCTGGGGATCCAAGGTGGCCTTTACCGTGCGGAAAGCCTCGAGGGTCCCTTCCTCCACCGCTTCCTTCATGAACTCCCGCTTCATGAGGCCAATCCCATGCTCCCCGGAAAGCACGCCGCCATGCCGTAGGGCCACCCGGGCGATCTGGTGGGCCAGCTCCCAGACCCGTTCCTCGCTCTCCCGCCTGGGGTCAAAGAGGATGTTGGGGTGCAGGTTCCCATCCCCAATATGGCCAAACTGGGCCACCACCAGGCCGTAGGCCTCCCCCAAGGCCTGGATCTCCCGCACCACCTCAGGAAGCTGGCTTCTGGGCACCGCGATGTCCTCGTTGACCCGCTTGGGGCGGATGCGGCCCAAGGCGGGGCTCACGCTCCGCCTGGCCCGCCAAAGGGCCTCCGCCTCCTTCTCGTCCCGCGCCTTCTGCACCCTAGCCCCAAGTTCCTGGGCCGTCCTCTCCAGAAGCGAAAGCTCCTCTTGGACCACCTCGAGGTCCTCCCCATCCGTTTCCGCCAAAAGGAGGGCATGCCCTCTTGGAAGCCCCAGGCCCAGGTAGTCCTCCACGGCGTTTACGCAAACGGGATCCAAAAACTCCAGCTTCGCCGGCACCGCCCCCAAGGCGATGGCCCGGGAGACCGCCTCTGCCAGGGCGCCCACGTGGGGAAAGGCCGCCATCAAGGTGGCCCGGTACCGGGGAAGGGGAAGAAGCCGCACCCGCACCCCCGTGATCAGGCCCAAGGTCCCTTCCGAGCCGATAAGCAGGCCAGCCACATCGTAGGCCTCCCGGCCCAGGCGGTGCACCTCCCCCCAGGCGTCCACGAACTCCAGCTCCAAGACGTAATCCCCCGTGACCCCGTACTTGAAGCAGAGGGGCCCCCCGGCGTTCTCCCCCAGGTTGCCCCCCAGGGTGCTGGTGCGCGAGGAGGCGGGGTCAGGGGGGTAGAAAAGCCCGTAGGGCCTGGCCTCCTCCGAGATCCTGGCCGTGGTCACCCCAGGCTCGGCCCAGGCGGTACGCCCTACAGGGTCCAGCTCCAGGCGGGTCATGCGGGTAAAGGCCACCACAATGGCCCCCTCCTCCGGCACCGCCCCCCCGCTCAGGCCGCTTCCCGCACCCCGGGGAACCAGGGGAAGGTGGTACTTCCGGGCCAGGCGCACCAGGGCCTGCACCTCCTCCCGGGACTCCGGCAGGGCCACCGCCAAAGGCTCCGGCCCCACCAGGATGGCGTCGTAGCGGTACACCCCTTTCTCCGCCGGGGAAAGGAGGGCCCTGGAGCCGAAAAGGGCCTTCAGCTCCTCGCGCACCTCCCCGGTCTGCGCTTTTCCCCAAGCCGCCATGCCCTAAGGGTACCAGCCCGGATCGCAATAGGGGGAGGAGTCGGGGATTACCGGGTTGGCCGCCCGCACATAGGGCCCAGCCAAGCCCCCGGTGTGGCCCCGAAGCCAAAGCCTGCGCTCGGGCAAGGGCTCCACGGTGACGCCCTGGGGCCTTAACGCCGCTCCTGAAGGCGAGGCCAGGGAAACCGCCCGTATCCCTCCCGAAGGCGTCACCTCCACAAAGCCCCGGACCTCTCCAGAATATATAGGCCCCCAAAGGGTATAGCGCTCCTCCGGGCGGGCTTGGCTTGGGCTTAGGCCCTCAGGAATCCAGAAAAACTCCAGTCGGTCCAGCCTTCCCTCCAGGCTAAAGCGGAAGTCCACCCGGGTATTGGCAGAGGCGCAGTAGGTGCCTTGCGTTTTCAGCCCCGTGATGCGGTGGCCTGGATAGACCACTTCCAGGGTCAGGGTGCAGGCGGAAAGGAGCCAAAGGAGGGGGAACAAAAGACCCCGCATGCTCCTATCTTCGCGAGATCCTCCCCAAGAAGGTTTTGTCCCCGCTAAAGCCCCCTTTAGACTTGGGCCATGGCCTACTGGCTTCTCAAGTCCGAACCCGAGGTGTATAGCATCCTGGACCTGAAGCAGGAAGGCGGGGCCGTTTGGGACGGGGTGCGCAACTACCAGGCCCGGAACTACCTGATGCGGATGCAGGTGGGGGACCTTTGTTTCTTTTACCATTCGGGCGCCAACCCTCCGGGGATTGCCGGGCTTTGCCAAGTGGTGAGGACCCTGGTTCCTGACCCCACGCAGTTTGACCCTCAAAGCCCCTATTTTGACCCCAAGGCCACCCGGGAAAAGCCCCGCTGGTACACGGTGGAGGTGGCCTTCCTCGAGGCCTGGCCCCTCATCCCCCTGGCCCAGCTCAAGGCCTGCTTTCCCCAAGACCACCCCCTGGTAAAGAGGGGGAACCGGCTTTCCGTGATGCCGGTTCCCCCGGAGGTGGCCGAGAAGCTTATTGCGCGGAAAGGGTGCCGATGATCTTGAAGAGGGGCAGGAACATCCCCGCCACGATCATGCCCACAATCACCCCCAGGAAGATGATCATGAGGGGCTCAATGGCCGCAGTGAGGCTGGCCACCGCCTCGTCCACCTCCCGCTCGTAGAAGTCGGCGATCTTGGAAAGCAAGGTATCCAAGGCCCCTGTTTCCTCGCCGATGGCCACCATGGAGCTCACCATGGGCGGAAAGACGAAGGGGTGCTGGGCCAGGGTAAGGTTCAAGGGTTCCCCTTGTTGCACCTTGAGCTTAGCCATGTCCACGATCTCCTCCACCACGCTATTCCCCGCGGTTCCCTTGGTGATGTCCAAGGACTCCACGATGTTCACCCCGCTGGAAAGGAGCAGGGCCAGGGTGCGGGAAAAACGGGCCACCGCCGTCTTGCGGTTTAGGTTGCCGAAGACGGGCATCCGGAGCTTCACGCGGTCAACCGCCTTCCGCCCCTGGGGGGTGCCATAGTACCAGCGGTAGACGAAGAAAAGGACCACCAATAGCAGCAAAAGGGGCAGGGTGGCCGCCCGGAGGAAGTCCGAAAGGGCGATGAGGAAACGGGTAAGCAGGGGAAGCTCCGAACCCAAGTCCGTGAGGATCTGGGCAAACTGGGGCACGATGCCGGTGAGGAGGAAGTAGGCCACGCCCACGGCAAAGACGAAGACGATGGTGGGGTAGGTCATGGCGCTACGGATCTTGCCCCTCAGCTCCAGGTCCTTCTCCAGGAAGGTGGCCAAGCGGTCCAGGATCACGTCCAAACCGCCCGAGGTCTCCCCAGCCCGCACCAGGTTCACGTAAAGCCGGGAGAAGAGCTTGTGCTTGGCCAGGGCCTCGGAGAAGGCCATGCCGCCTTCTATGTCGGTGCGGACCTTCTTGATGATCTCCCGGAACTTCTTGTTCTCCGTCTGCTTTTCCAGAATGGATAGGGATTGGAGCAGGGTAAGCCCTGCCCCCAGCATGGTGGCCAGCTGCCGGGAAAAGATGGCCAGGTCCTTAAGCCCGGGCCCCCTCTCCAAAGCGGGAAGCCGCACCTCCGCCTGCAAGCCCCTTCCCGGCTCCTTGATCTCGGCCACAAAAAGACCCCGGTCCCTAAGGAGCCTGGCAGCGGTGCGCAGGTCCTCGGCCTCAATGGTGGCCTCCACCAGGCGGCCCTGGCGGTCGCGGGCCTTATACTGGTAGACCGGCATGGTAGAAGTATACCAGAAGGTCCAGGAAGCGGCGGAGACCCTCAAGGATGGGGGCCTGGTGGCCTTTCCCACCGACACCGTCTGGGGGGTGCTGGCCCGGATGGAGGATGAGGCCGCCTGCCGGCGCATCTACGCCCTGAAGGGACGGGGGGAGGAAAAGCCCTTGCAGGTACTGGTGGCGGATCTGGAAAGCGCCTTGGGCCTGGCGGACCTGGGGCCTCTTAAGGGGAAGTTCCTGCGCCTGGTGGAGGCCTTCTGGCCTGGCGGGCTCACCGTGGTGGTGCCGGGGCGAAACATTCCCCCTTGGATCAGCCGGGATGGCTCCGTGGGGCTCAGGATGCCGGACCACGGGCTTCTTAGGGAGCTCCTCCGCCAAGTGGGCGGGTATGCCGCCGCCACCAGCCTCAACAAAAGCGGAGAACCCCCGGTCCGCACAGAGGCCGAGGCCCGGGCCTTCGGCGTAGACTATGTCTTCCCCGGGGAGGCTAAGGGCCTAGCCTCCAGCGTGGTGGACCTGCGCACGGGGAAGGTCCTAAGGGAAGGGTCCATTCCCCAGGAGGCCCTTTGGCCTTACCTGCAAGATGCCTAGCCTAAAGGCCGAGCTTCTAGCGGTCCTCTTCGCTGCGGGCAGGCCCGTGTCCTTACGGGAACTAAAGGCCTTGGGCCATCCGGAGGAGGGGCTCCTGAGGGCGCTCCAGGCCTTGGAGGCGGAACTCAAGGAGGGAGGCCTAGGGGTGGCCCTGGAACGGGTGGCGGGAGGCTGGCGGCTGGTGGTGCACGAGGGAGTTCTAGGAGCCGTGGAAAAGGTCCTCAAGCCCAGCCCGCCTCGGCTCTCCAAGGCGGCCCTGGAGGTCCTGGCCCTCATCGCCTACCACCAGCCCGTGGCCCGGGCGGAGTTGGAGGCCATGCGGGGCAAAAGCGTGGAGGGAGTCCTGGACAGTCTCTTGGAACGGGGGCTCATCCGGGTGGTGGGCGAGAAGGAAGCCCCGGGCCGGCCCAAGCTTTACGGCACCACGGAGCGCTTCCTGGAGGTCTTCGGCCTGGAAAGCCTAGAGGACCTCCCGCCCCTCGAGGACGGCCCACCCCTCCTCTTCCTCCGAGGCTAAGGCCTCCCGCGCCGGGATGGGCAGGGGGCTAAAGAGTTCGTTCTGGCGCACGAAGGCCAGGAGAAAGCGGCCCAATAGCCGCATCTGGGTTCGGTGGGCACGGATGGCCTTTTCCTTAAGCCTCACCTCCTCCTCGCTCAGGGGAAAGCGGCGCCAAGGGAGGCCCCTTCCCCTAGGGGGCGGGTAGAGGGGAAGCCGGGGATGGAGCCCTTTGGGCAGGGGGTACTGGTACCCCCCGTGGATGAGGTAGTACTCCAGCCTCTTCTCCATTCCCAAAGAAGCCGCTACCTGCATGCCGAAGTAGGCGGTGGCCTGGTGGTCCCGATGCGCGTCCAGTGGGCTTGGAAGGAGGATACGGGTGGGCTTGAGGGCAGTGAGAAGCTCCACCAAGGTGGCCTCCAAGGCCTTGCCCGTGTAGGGAAGCCCAGGGCGGTAACAGCCCGGGTAGGCCACCGCCTTAAGCCCGGTGTAGGGGCTTTCGTAGGGCAGGTAGTAGTGGGTGGTGAAAAGGGCGAAAAGCCCTTGGTCGGGAAACCCCAGGAAATAGGCGTTATCCCGGGGAAGGCCCAGGACCTCGAGGCCCCGCCAGGCCTCCACCATGCGCCTTAAGGCCAGCCGGCGCATGGCCTCCTTGGAGGGCAAAGGGCTTCCCGCAGCCAGGTCAAAGGCATCCCCCGAGGTGAGGTAGACCACGCTCACCCGCCCTCCCCTTAGAAGAGTGCGGCGCATCAGACCCGCCGCCGCCAGCACCTCGTCGTCCGGGTGGGGGACCAGGAGGAGGAGGTGCTCCCCCGGCTGGGGTTGCGGATAGGGAGGAAGCCTCCGCACCCGGAAGGAGGTGGTAAGGGCGTGGTAGTAGGCGAAGATGAACCTCCCGTTGATGAAAGCCCAAACCCCCAGGGCCGCCAGGATGAGCCCCACCCGCTCCGCCCAGAGGAGGCCCAGCCAAAGCCTTAAGGCCTCCGCCAAAACCAGGTAGAGGGCCAAAAGGAAGAGGAGCCACTGCCAGGGAGCCAGGCGGCGCACAAGGGGCATTGTACGGGCTAAAGTGGTCCCGTGGCCCTCCTTCGCCTCGCCGAGGAAAAAGACCTCCCCGCCATCGCCCGGCTTTCCCACAGGACCCTCCTCCTGGGGCGGGAAGGCCCTTTGGTCTTCCCCAGCCAGGAGCTTTGGGGGGAGCTCTTCGTAGCCCCTTACCTGAGGCGGGGATGCTGTTCCCGGGTGGCGGAGGAAGAAGGGGAGATCCTGGGCTACATCCTGGGCGCCTGTTCCAACCTCGCCCTCACCCTTTACCTCCTTCCCCGCATGCCACTCCTTCTCCTCAAGCTTCTGCTAGGCTGTTACGGACCACCTCTTCCCCACCTCCGCTACCTCCTGAGGCTCCTCCTCTTCCCAGGCCCTAAGGCCCCCAAGAGCCTTTACCCCGCCCACCTGCACATCGCCGTGGATCCCAAGGCCCAGGGGAAAGGTCTGGGAAAGGCCCTCCTTAGGGATTTTCTGGAGTGCCTAAAGAAAAGCGGGGTAAAAGGGGTGCAGCTTTCCACCACCCGGGCCAACGCCGCCGCCCGGAAGCTCTACGGGAGCCTGGGCTTCCGCCTCTACGCCAAGCGGGCCAGCCCCTTCTGGGCCCCCTACCACGGCCATCCCGTCATCCACGAGGTCTGGGTTAAGGAGCTTTAAGAAAAAGACCGCGGTAAGGCCATAATGGAAGGGTGCTGCCCGAGGCCTTAAGGGGATGGGCTAGCTACCGGGACTGGCTGGAGGCCGACCCGGAGTTCCAAGGGCGCATCGTCTTTGCCCGAACCCTTCCCCAAAATCCCCCCAAAACCGTCCCCTACCAGGGCGCCTTCGCGGGGGTCCTCGAGGCCCTAGGCCTTAAGCCCTTCGCCCACCAAAAGGAAGCCCTTCTGGCGGTGGAAGAGGGAAACAACGTGGTCATGGCCTACTCCACCGCCGCCGGTAAGAGCCTGGTCTTCCAGGCCCCGGTGCTCAAGGCCGCCCTGGAGGGAGAAACCAGCCTCCTCCTCTTCCCCACCAAGGCCCTGGCCCACGACCAACTGCGGCGCCTTAGGGCCATGGCCGAGGCCTTGGGGGTCCAAGGGGTTTATCCCTACGATGGGGACACGCGCGCCGACCTTAGACGGAAGGCTCGCCAAGAGGGCCTGGTCCTCCTCAGCAACCCCGACATGCTCCACTTCGGCCTCCTGCCCCGGCATGGGGAGTGGGCCCCCTTCCTTTCCCAGCTCCGCTACCTGGTGCTGGACGAGCTCCACGCCTACCGAGGGGTCTTCGGCACCCACGTGGCCCTGGTCCTCTTCCGCCTCCTGCGCCTGGCCCGCCACTACGGGGCCAACCCCCAGGTGATCGCCGCCAGCGCCACCATCGGCAACGCCAAGGAGCACGCAGAAGGTCTGACCGGCCTTCCCTTCGTGGAGCTCCGGGAGGAGGTGGCCCGCTCGGAACGGGAGCTTTTGGTGCTCCTTCCCAAGCCCCTGGACGCCAAGGGGGAGAGGCGGCGAAGCCCCCTCCTGGAGGCCGCCTACCTGGCCCGGGCCTTGGCGGAAGGGGGTTTAAGGGGAATCATCTTCACCAACGCCCGAAGGAGCGCCGAGCTCATCGCCCGCTACGCGGCCCACCCCAAGGTGCGCCCCTACCGGGCGGGCTACACCGCCAAGGAAAGGCGCCGCCTGGAGGAGGGCTTGAAGTCTGGGGAGGTGCGGGTCCTGGTCTCCACCAGCGCCTTGGAACTGGGGGTGGACATCGGGGAACTGGACGCCGTGGTCCTGGTGGGCTATCCCGGGTCCATCTCCGCCTTCTGGCAGCGGGCGGGCAGGGCGGGAAGGGGGAGGCGGAGGGCCCTGGTGGTCTACATCCCCCGGGAAGACCCCTTGGACGAATACTTTCTCCACCGGCCCGAACTCCTCCTAAGGACCCCTCCCGAGGTGGCGGTGGCGGATCCGCAAAACCCCGTGCTCTGTCCCCTCCACCTGCACGCGGCCGCCTGGGAGAAACCCCTTGTGCGGGAGGAGATCCTCTGCCCAGAGGCGTTGGCCCAACTTAGGGAAAAGGACGGCCGCTACTACACCCCCAAGCGCCGCCCTCACCGGGACATCTCCCTGAGGGGCCTGGGGTCCACCTTCACCCTAAAGGGCCCGGATGGGGAGGTCCTGGGCTACCTGGACGAGCGCCAGGCCTACTGGGAGGCCCACCCGGGGGCGGTCTACCTGCACGGGGGGGAGAGCTACCTGGTGCGGAACATCGACCCCCAAAGGCGGGAGATCTGGCTTCTTCCCGCCCTCGAGGACTACTACACCGAGCCCCGGGCGGAAACCCACCTGGAAGTCCTCTCCGGGGAAGCCTTGGCCCATGGGGTCTGGGTGGGCCAGGTGGTCTTGCGGGAGCGGGTGGTGGCCTATGCCAAGAAGCGCTTCTTCACAGGAAGCGTCCTGGAAGAAGTGCCCTTGGATTTGCCGGAGATCACCTTCCCCACCGAGGCCCTTTGGTTCCACCCCCCCTTGGTGGTCCCACCCCACCGGATCCCCGGGGGCATCCACGCCCTGGAGCACACCTTGATCGGCCTTTTGCCCCTTTTCGTCCTGGCGGAAAGGCAGGACATTGGGGGGCTTTCCTACCCCTTCTACCCCAAGCCCCTGCCCTCGGGCGGCGGCCCCACCATCTTCATCTACGACGGCTACCCCGGGGGCGTGGGCTACGCCCGCCAGGCGGCCCGCCGCTTCCCCCAGTGGATCCAGGCGGCCTTGGAGCTCCTCAAGGCCTGCCCCTGCCAGGAAGGTTGCCCCCGGTGCGTCCTCTCCCCCAAGTGCGGCAACGGCAACCAGTACCTGGACAAGGAAGCGGCCCTTTTCCTGGCCGCCCACCTCACCCTCTCCCTACCCCAGAGGACCCTGCATTAGACTTTAGCCATGACCCCCAGGGCCACCGCCACCGGCCGCGCCATAGAGGAAAGCCCCGAGGGCTTCTTCGCCCGTTTCCGAGCCCATGGGGTGGAGGCTTACCTGTTCCCCGAACCTTGGGGAAGCCCCTTGCTGGAGGGCCTGGCCCGGGGCCAGGTCTTCTACGCCTTTGACCGGGGTACCCCCCCTGCCCCCACCGGCCCCACCTGGGTGCTCCTGCACGGGATGGTGCGGGAGGCCAAACCCCTCAGAGGGGAGGCCTTCTGGCAACGGGAGGGGGCGTCCTACCGCCTAGGGGGAAAAGCCCTCCCCTTGGACGAGGGCTTTTACTTGCTGGAAAGCCTCCTGCCCCTGGTGGTGTATGCGGAAGATCCCTTGCCGGAGATGGCCGAGGTGCTCCTCTGGCCACCTTTAATGCTCTTCCGGGAGTGAGATGCGCTGCGAATGCGGGCAGAAAAACCCCCCCGAGGCCCGTTTTTGCATGGCCTGCGGCCGGGCCCTGGGGGCCCTTTTGCCCGAGGAAAGGCGGTATGTAAGCGTTCTCTTCTACGATCTGGTGAACTCCAGCCAGCACTTCCAAGCTGGCCTCCAGGTGGCCTACCAGCACCTGCAGGAGGCCCTCGAGGAGGCCGCTCGCGTGGCCCGGGCCAAAGGAGGTTTCGTCCACCGCTTCCTGGGGGATGGGATCCTGGTCCTCTTTGGGGCCCCCAGGGCTCGAGGCAAAGAGCCCTGGCGGGCCCTGGAGGCCGCCTTGGAGATGGTGCGCACCTCCCCTTTGCCCGCCCGGGCCGGGGTGGCCAGCGGGGAGGTGCTTTGGGCCCCCTTGGGAAGCGGCCAGGCAGGCGAACCCACCGCGGTGGGCCCCCCGGTGGTCCTGGCGGAGCGGCTCAGCAAGATGGCCCTCCCGGGAGAGGTGCTCACCGAGTCCCAAACCCTGGCCCTGGCCCGAGGGGTGGAGGCGGAAGGCCTGGGCCTCCGGGAGGCCAAGGGCCTGGGAACGGTGGAGGTGTCCCGGGTGAAGGCGGTCCAGGTGAAGCTTGACCCGGACGGCCAGGCTCTTCTGGCCCTCCTTCAGAAAACCTTCGGTCGTTTCCCCGCCCGCCTGAACCTGGTGGGCCCGCCGGGAAGCGGCAAAAGCCTAATCCTGGAGAAGTTTTTGGAAACCTGGCCCCATCCCGTGGTGGTCCTGGACCGTATGGGGCCCGAGACACCCTTGCGCGCCACCTTGCGCCAGGCGGTGGAGGCAACCTTTGGCCAAGTGGAAAGGTTCCTGGCCCTGGGGAAACTCCCTCCCCAGCTCTCCTTGGCCCTGCGCTACAGCCTGGGCCTCGAGGAAAAGGGCCCCGAAGGGGCTAGGTTGGCTAGGGTGGCCCGTCCCCCCTGGGAGCGGAACGTTCTGGAGCAAACCATCTTTGAAGCTTGGAAAAGGGTTTTGGAAAACCTACCCCATCCCGTGTTTTTGCTGGCCAAGAACCTCCACGCCCCTGATGCCACCCTGCGGCGCCTCCTTGAGCATCCCTTTCCCAACCTCATGCTCCTGGTGGAGAGCCGTAGGCCCATCCTCCAGCCCGTCCTGGAGGTGAGGGGTCTGAAGGCACCCCCGCTTCTCGCCCTTCAGCCCGCCTTGGATGCCCTCCCCCCCGGAGAACGGAACGCCCTCCTCGCCCTGGGAGTGGTGCACGAGGCCCTAATCCCCTCCCCGGAAGATCCTGGGCCCCCCCCTCGCGGTTGGGAAGGCCTAAGGGAGCTTTTAGAGCGGCTTGTGGGCACCTTTTCCCCCAAGCGCTTGGAAGAGGAGGGCCTTGTGGAGGAGGGCACACCCCTGCCCGAGGTCCTACAGGCAGCCCGAGCCCTGGTGCCGGAAAGCCGGGCCAAGGCCTGGCATCTGGAGGCGGCCCAGTTTTACCGGGAAAAGCGGGCCCTATGGCCCATGGCCCAGCACCTGAAGCGGGCAGGGCACGGACGGGAAGCCGCACAGGCCTTCCGGATCCTTGCCCAGGCCGCCTGGCGGCAAGGCCATCCGGAAAGGGCCATACCCCTTTACCAAGAAGCCTTGGAGGCCGCTCCTCCAGACTGGCGGGAACCTCTAGCGAAGGAACTAAAGGACGCCCGGGCCTCCCTTGGCCTGGACCAGGAAGCCAGAGGAGGCCCTAGGTCCCAAGACCCTGTCCTGGAGGCTTTCCGCCAGGCCACACATCCCTTGGACCTCCTCCCCTTGCTTTCCGGCCTCAAACCCTACCCCCTAGAGGAGGCCCAGGCCCGGCTTAGGGTGGCGGGGGCCCTTTGGCGGGCCTTCCAGCCCCGGCAAGCCCTGGAGGTCCTCACCGAACCCCATCCCCTGGTCCCCACCCCCCTCAAGATCCACCGGCAGAGCCTAAGGGCGGGCCTCCTCATGGACCTGGGCCGCTACGCCGAAGCGGAGGCCCTGCTAACGGAGGCACCGCCCGGGGACCTGGAGTCGGAAACCCGCTTCCACGCCACCCGGATCCGCCTCCTTCTGGAAACCGGCCGCCTCCCCCAGGCCCTGGAGGAAGGGGAGGCCGCTTACCGCCAGATGCCCCACCCCTGGCTGGCTGCCGCCCTCCTCTCCGCCTGGACCTTGAGGGGGCGCTTCCGGGAGGATCTTTTCCAAGAAGCCCTGCGGCATCCCGACGGCAAAGGCCTGGCGGTATTGGCCCTGGCCCACCACCGCTGGCAAAAGGGCCAAGACCCCACCCCCCTCCTCAAGGAGGCCTTACGGGAGGCCAGGCGGCTATCCAATCCCTACGTTTACCATCTGGCCCTGACCTCCTTGGCCCTTTACCTGTGGCCCAAGGCCCCAAGAAGGGCCCAGACCCTCTCCCAGTACCTCCTCTACCAGACCCACCGCACGGGGTTCGCCGTGCACCTGGAGGTGGCCAGGCTCTTAAGGTCCCAACTCCTTCTGGAGGAAGGGGAAAGGGTGGACCACCTCCTAAGCTTTGTCCCCTCCGTGCCCCTGACCCAAGTCTGGCACGCGGTCTTGGCGGGGGCCAAGCCGGAAGGCCGCCTCCGGGGTTACGGTATCCTGGGAAGGTGGGTCCTAAGGCTTTGGCGTAAGCGGGGGGTAGGATGGACACCGGTCAAGCGGTAGAGGCCATCAAGCGCCGCCTCTCCCTCAAGGAGGTGGTTTCCCGGTACGTGGCCTTGAAGCCCGCGGGCCGCGGCCGCTGGAAGGGCCTCTGCCCCTTCCACCAGGAAAAGACCCCCTCCTTCTACGTGGACGAGGAGAAGGGGCTCTTTCACTGCTTCGGCTGCAAAGCAGGGGGGGACCTTCTCGCCTTCGTGGAAAAGATTGAGGGCCTGGACTTCCTTGGGGCCTTGGAGCGCCTGGCGGAGGAGGCTGGGGTGGAGATCCCTAAAGCCGGCACGCCCGCCAAACGCCGGGAGCTTTTTGACGTTCTGAAGCTGGCCCAAGCCTACTTCCTGGAGGGGCTAAAGGCCTCCCTCGAGGCCCAGGCGTATCTGGAAAGCCGAGGCCTCAACCCGGAAAGCATAGCCCACTTTGGCCTGGGCTATGCCCCCCCCAAGGGGGATGGCCTCCTCACCCACCTGAGCCGGCACGGCATCAGCCCGGAGGAAGGCCTTAAGGCCGGGGTCCTGGCGGAAAAGGACGGGCGCTTCTACGACCGCTTCCGGAACCGCATCACCTTCCCCATCAAGGACCACCTGGGGAGGATCGTGGCCTTCACGGGGAGGGCCCTGGGGGATGAGGCCCCCAAGTACCTGAACTCCCCGGAAACCCCCCTCTTCCGCAAGCGGGAGGTGCTCTTCGCCTACCCCGAGGCCAAGGCCAAACTGCGCGAGGGGCGGGCCATCGTGGTGGAAGGGCTTTTTGACGCCATCGCCCTCCACCAGATGGGCTTCACCGAGGCGGTGGCGGTTTTGGGCTCGGGGCTTTCCGAGGAGCAGGCCCACCTTTTGGCGATGCAGGAGGTGCGGGAGGTCTACCTGGCCTTTGACGCCGACGAGGCCGGGCAAAGGGCCACCCTGCAGAGCCTGGACCTCTCCTTGGCCCGGAAGTTCCTCTTCTATGCCGTGCGCCTGCCCCGCAAGGACCCCGGGGAGCTCCTTCTCCTCCCTGAGGGTCCGGCCCTCTTCCAAAAGGCCCTGGAGGAGGCCCTCCCCGAGGTGGAGTTCCGCTTCCAGGAGGCCAGCCGGGGCCTGGACCTAACCCGGCCCGAGCACAAGCGGAAAGCCTTGGAAGCCCTCACCCCCAGGATGCTTTCCTCAGAACCCTTTGACCCCGTGGCCGACCGCCTTAAGGCCCTGGTGGTGGAGCGGCTGGGCCTTTCCCCCAGGCAACTGGAGGACTACCTGGCCAGCCTCAAACGGGGCAAGCGCCCACCCCCCCAACCCCCCAAGGCCGAGCCCAAAAACCGGGTCCTCCTCCTGGAGCTGGACGTGATGGCCCTCCTCCTCTCCCTTCCGGAGGAGCGCTTTGCCGAGTGGGTGCACCACACGGCCCTTCACGTATGGCCCCCGGAAGGCTCCCTGCTCTCCGAGTTCTTGGAGCTGGCCAGCCGCGAACCCCGACGGGATTACCTGCGCCAGGTGCTAAGCCGCAAAGAAGCGGGGGGCATCCTTCTGGAAAGGCTGATGCTGGTCCCCTCCATGGACGAGCCCAGGTTCCCAGAACTCCTGGAAAAAACCCTGGCCCGCTTGCGGGAAGCCTATTACCTGGAGCGTCGAGCCAAGCTGAAAGAAGAGCTTCACCGTAACCCCAGCCTGGAGATCCTGCGAGAAATCCAGGAACTGGACCAGGCCATAGAGGCGGAAAGACGCATTTACCGGAGGCTTTAAGGTAAAATCCCCTTGGGCGTAGGCCCAGGGAGGTACAAGATGAAAGGCCCCGTTCGCGTGGCGGTAACCGGCGCCGCAGGCCAGATCGGCTACAGCCTTCTTTTCCGCATCGCTGCAGGGGAGATGCTGGGAAAGGACCAACCCGTGATCCTCCAGCTTCTTGAGATACCCCAGGCCCTGAGAGCCTTGGAGGGGGTCATCATGGAGCTGGAGGACTGCGCCTTCCCCCTCTTGGCGGGGATCGTGGCCACGGATGACCCTAAGGTGGCCTTTAAGGACGCCGACTACGCCCTTTTGGTGGGAGCAGCCCCCAGGAAGGCGGGCATGGAGCGCCGCGACCTCCTGGAGATGAACGGCAAGATCTTCACCGAGCAAGGCCGGGCCCTGGCGGAGGCGGCCAAGCGGGAGGTTAAGGTCCTGGTGGTGGGCAACCCCGCCAACACCAACGCCCTCATCGCCTACAAAAACGCCGAGGGCCTGGATCCCAGAAACTTTACCGCCATGACCCGGCTGGACCACAACCGGGCCAAGGCCCAACTGGCCAAGAAGACGGGTGTTCCCGTGGACCGCATCCGCCGGATTGCCGTTTGGGGCAACCACTCCTCCACCATGTTCCCCGACCTCTTCCATGCGGAGGTGGACGGCAAACCCGCCTTGGAGCTGGTGGACATGGAGTGGTACGAAAAGGAGTTCATCCCCACCGTGGCCCAAAGGGGCGCGGCCATCATCCAAGCCCGGGGGGCTTCCAGCGCCGCCAGCGCCGCCAACGCCGCCATCGAGCACATCCGCGACTGGGCCTTGGGCACCCCTGAAGGGGACTGGGTTTCCATGGCCATCCCTTCCGACGGCTCCTACGGGGTCCCCGAGGGGATCGTCTACTCCTTCCCCGTCACCGCCAAGGATGGGAGGTACGAGATCGTCCGGGGTTTGGAGATCAACGACTTCGCCCGCAAGCGGATGGAGATCACCGCCCAGGAGCTTCTGGACGAGATGGAACAGGTAAAGGCTCTGGGGCTCATTTAGGGCTTTCGCACCCCACCCTGGCCCAAGGCCAGGGTGGCTTACGTTTTCATCCAGGCCTCCGGGGCCCAAGGGTAGACCACCCAGGCCTCCGTGGCCTCGGCGTACACGTCGGGTTGGTCCGGCACCTGGTTCCGGCCGGGCTTGAAGTGCAGGGTGGCCACCAAGGGAAACCCACCCGCCTGGCGCACCCGGAGCTTCACCGCCAGGGCTGTCCGCCCCGAGTCCCACACGTCATCCACCACCAAAACCCTTTTGCCGAAAAGCAAAGGATCCGGGGGAAACTGCAAGAACACCGGCTCAGGAAGAGCCTCCTCCCCCTCGTAGAACACCACCGCTGCCGTTAGGATGTCCCGCATCCCCAAGGCCTGGGCCAGAAGGGCCGTGGGGATGAGCCCGCCCCGGGCGATGCCCAGGATGAGGTCAAACTCCTCCCCCGGAAGCCTCCCAACCAGGTGGCGTACCAGGCGAAGGAGATCCTCCCAAGAGAGGAAGGTCCTTTCCATCAGGGCTTGTCCAGCTCAAAGGCCTGGTGCACCGCCCTTAGGGCCGCCTCGGCATACTGGGCAGGGATGATGACGGAGATGCGCACCTCGCTGGTGGCGATCATCTCAATGTTGGCCCCGGTGGAGGCCACCGCCTGGAACATCTTGGCGGGGATCTCCGGGGCCGAGGCCAACCCCACCCCCACGATGGAGACCTTGGCGATGTCAGGGCGGAGAAGGGCCTCCCCCCCGATCTCGGCCAGGACAGGTTCCAGGGCCTCGAGGGCCTCCTGGGCGAAATCCTTCTTCACGGTAAAGGCCATCTGCTGCCGGGAAGGATCGTGCCCGGGAACCCCTTGGATGATCATGTCCACGGCGATGCCCCTCTCCGCCAAGGCCTGGAAAACCTTGGCGGCAATCCCCGGCTGGTCGGGAATGCCGATAAGCCCAATCTGGGCGTGATCCAGGTCTAGGGCCGCACCCGTCACCACCTTGCCCATTTCCATGTTGACCTCCTTCACCAGGGTACCAGGGTTATAGGAGAAGCTGGAGCGCACGTGGAGCACCACCCGGTAACGCTTGGCATAGTACACCGCCCGAGGGTGGAGGACCCTGGCCCCCAGGGCGGCCATCTCCAGCATCTGGTCGTAGCCGATAACCTCCAGTTTGCGGGCCTCGGGGATCAGGTGGGGATCGGTGGTGTAGACCCCTTCCGTGTCCGTGTAGATCTCGCACTCCTTGGCCCCCAAAGCGGCGGCGATGGCCACGGCGGTGGTGTCGGAACCTCCCCGGCCCAAGGTGGTGATCTCCCCCTCGAGGGTGGTGCCCATGAAGCCGGCGATCACCGCCACATACCCTTGATCCAAAGCCTCCTGAATGCGGGTAGGGTTTACCTCCAGGATGCGGGCATCGCCAAAGCGCCCATCGGTGAGGATGCCGATCTGGTGTTGCACAAACCCCCTGGCCGGGATGCCCATGGCCCATAGCTGCATGGATAGGAGGGCCACGGAAACCTGCTCCCCGGTGGTGGTGAGGAGGTCCAGCTCCCTAAAGGGGGGTCTTGGGTTCACCCGCTTGGCCAAGGCGATGAGCTCGTCGGTGGTGTGGCCCATGGCCGAGACCACCACCGCCAGCCTATGCCCCTTTTCCCGGTAGTGGGCGATGCGCTGGGCCACCTTGTGGATGCGCTCCAGGTCGCCCACGGAGGTGCCGCCATATTTTTGCACGACCAGGGCCACGCTTGCCTCCTTGCCGCCATGGGGGCGGCTTGAAAAGGAATACTATCACATTTGCCCATCCACCCCAAGCCCCGTATCCTGGAGCATTGTGGGCCTGACCCTAGCCGAGTACCACCGCCTCACCCCCTTACCCCGGCCCGGGGGAGCGCTTTACGTGAAGCCGGGGGCCAGGGGGTATCGGGACCCGGTCTTTGAGCTTTTGCAGCGCACCGTGGAACCCTTTGGCGAAAGAGCCCTGGACCTTAACCCAGGGGTAGGCTTGGGAAGCCTTCCCCTGGAAGGCCAGATGCGGGTGGACAGGCTGGAGACCTCCAGGGCCGCCTTCCGGTGCCTCGAGGCCAGCGGCCTAAGGGTCCGCCTCGCCCCTCCATGGGAGGCGGAGGAGAACGCCTACCACCTGGTGGTCCTGGCCCTGCCCGCAGGCCGGGGCACCGCTTACGTGCAGGCCACCCTGGTGGCCGCCGCCCGCGCCTTACGGATGGGGGGGCGGGTGTATCTGGCCGGGGATAAGAACAAGGGGTTCGAGCGCTACTTTAAGGAGGCCCAGGCCCTCTTGGGCTACGGCAAGGTGCTGAAGCGGGAAGGCCCGGTGCGGGTAGCCCTTCTGGAAAAGGAAAAAGAAGCCCCACCCCTACCCGCCCTCTGGCACCGCTTTGCGGCCACGCTTCTCGGAGAGTCCTTCACCTTCTTCCACCTCCCCGGGGTCTTTTCCGCCGGGAAGGTGGACAAAGCCTCGGTGCTTCTTCTGGAGGCCCTGGTGGGGGAGGTAGGCCGGGAAGGCATCTGGGGAAAGCGCATCCTGGACCTGGGGGCAGGCTACGGGGCCCTCACCCTTCCCTTGGCCCACATGGGCGGGGAGGTGACGGCCCTAGAGGACGACCTGGTCTCAGTCCTCTCTTTGAAAAGGAACCTGGTGGAGAACCAGCTCACCGCCCTGGTGCTCCACTCCGATGTGGACGAGGCCTTGACAGAAGGCGAGGCATTTGACATCATAGTTACGAACCCCCCTTTTCACGTGGGGGGAGCGGTTATCCTGGATGTGGCCCAGGCCTTCGTGGAAGCGGCGGCGGCCCGGCTAAAGCCGGGCGGTGGGTTTTTCCTGGTGGCTAACCCCTTTCTCAAGTATGAGCCCCTACTGGAGGAGCGCTTTGGCGCTTTTAGGACGCTTTTGGTGAAGGAGTACAAGGTGCTTTTCGCCCAAAAGGCCAACCGGGGATAGAACCCCCAAGGAGGGAGGTCCGCGTTGAAGAAGACCAAGAACAAGGCAAAGCAGGTTACCGCTGGGGAAGAGGAAAGGATGTCCGTCCAAACCCAAGAACCCACCAACGCCCTAGAGAAATCCTCCAAGGCCTCCCCGGCCAAGGTGAGCCCTGGAGGGGCCGCCTCGGAAAACCGGGGGAAAACCCCTCCCCAGGAGGAAACCGCTCCCGAGGAGATGGCCCCTGCTGCCCAGGATCCCCAGAGGAGCTATCTGGAGGAGGGGCCGGAGGAACCCCAGCTCGAGGCGGAGGAGCCCGACCTCGCCCCCGAGATCTTCCTGGAGGAGCCCCTGGACCCCATGGGGGAGGAGGGTTTCCTGGAGGCCGACGACCTCATTCTCCCCGAGGAAGGGCCTTCCCCGGACTACCTGGGCGAGGAGCTCTTTGAGGAAGAGGAGGAACTGGCCCTTCCCAAGGTTTCCACCTCCGATCCCGTGCGCCAGTACCTGCACGAGATCGGCCAGGTCCCCCTCCTCACCTTGGAAGAGGAGATCGAGCTGGCCCGCAAGGTGGAGGAGGGCATGGAGGCCATTAAGAAGCTCTCCGAAGCCACGGGCCTGGATGGGGATTTAATCCGCGAGGTGGTCCGGGCCAAGATCCTGGGCTCCGCCCGCATCAGCCAGATCCCCGGCCTAAAGGAGAAACTGGACCCCAAGACGGTGGAGGAGATTGACCAAAAGCTCAAAAGCCTCCCCAAGGAGCTTAAGCGCTACCTGCACCTCGCCCGCGAGGGGGAGGCTGCCCGCCAGCACCTCATAGAGGCCAACCTGAGGCTGGTGGTTTCCATCGCCAAGAAATACACCGGCCGAGGGCTCTCTTTCCTGGATCTAATACAGGAAGGCAACCAAGGCCTCATCCGGGCGGTGGAGAAGTTTGAGTACAAGCGGCGCTTCAAGTTCTCCACCTACGCCACCTGGTGGATCCGCCAGGCCATCAACCGGGCCATCGCCGACCAGGCCCGCACCATCCGCATCCCCGTGCACATGGTGGAGACCATCAACAAGCTCTCCCGCACCGCCCGCACCCTGCAGCAGGAGCTGGGGCGGGAACCCACCTACGAGGAGATCGCCGAGGCCATGGGCCCGGGCTGGGATGCCAAACGGGTGGAGGAAACCCTCAAGATCGCCCAGGAGCCGGTCTCCCTGGAAACCCCCATCGGGGACGAAAAGGACAGCTTCTATGGGGACTTCATCCCCGACGAGAACCTCCCCTCCCCCGTGGACGCCGCCGCCCAGAGCCTCCTGGCGGAGGAGCTGGAAAAGGCCCTCTCCAAGCTTTCTGAGCGGGAGGCCATGGTGCTGAAGCTGCGCAAAGGCCTCATAGATGGACGGGAGCACACCCTCGAGGAGGTGGGCGCCTACTTCGGCGTCACCCGGGAGCGCATCCGCCAGATTGAGAACAAAGCCTTGAGGAAACTCAAGTACCACGAGTCCCGCACCCGGAAGCTCCGGGACTTCCTGGACTAAAGGCGAGGTGGGGCCAGGGAAAAGCGGGCCACCTCTTGGAGGTGGCCCTCATCCTCGTCCCGCACCAAGGCCACCTCCCTCACCAAAAAGGAACGGCGGGGTACTGGAGGAAGCCTCTTTGCCAGCTCCTGCGCCTCCTCCTCGCTAAGGCCCAGGGCCAGGGTGATATGGGGTATGTAACTCGGGCCCTCTATTTCCTTTAGGGGAGGCGCCAAAGGCTCTAAGGCATGGTAAAGCCGCCGGAAAGGGCTACCCCCGTAGGCCCTCAGGTAGACCACCCCTTGGGGAAAATAGCCCCAGGCTCCCAGGCGCAGACGAAAGGGGGCATGACCCCGGAGGATGCCCGAAAGGGCGATCTTCAAAGCCTCCTCCTCGTAGGGCCAGTCAAAGGGCTGGCGCAGGTTAAGGTGCGGTGGACCAAAGCCCTTAATGCCGTGAAGGGCCTGAAGCTCCTCCAGAAAAAGCCTCAGGTCCTCCGGCGGCCATACCAGCACCCCGTACACGCCGCCCAGTATACCCGCTACACCCCCCTGGCCCTCGGCTTCACTGAGACCCCTTGCCCCCCCAAGGCCCATGGGATGTGGGCTAGGACCACAAAAGGTGGCGCCCACGATTTTGCTCAAGGGGGCTCGGCAAAACCCCACCTGTACCCATGCCGTCCTCCTGGCCCCGCTGAAGGCCCTGCAGTAACCGGTAACAATAGCCCTGGCGTCCCACACCCCAGGGCCTTTCGTCTTAACATGTGTGCGTGAAGCGCACCTACCTCTATCGGGGCCGAATCCTTAATCTAGCCTTGGAGGGCCGCTATGAGATCGTGGAGCACAAGCCAGCGGTGGCCATCATCGCCTTAAGGGACGGGAAGATGCTCTTTGTGCGCCAGCCCCGGCCTGCCGTGGGGCTAGCTCCCCTGGAAATCCCCGCTGGCCTTATGGAACCGGGGGAAGACCCCTTGGAGACAGCCCACAGGGAGCTGGCCGAGGAAACGGGCCTTGCGGGAGACCTTACCTTTCTCTTCAGCTACTACGTTTCCCCAGGCTTCACCGATGAGAAGACCCACGTCTTCCTGGCGCAAAACCTTAGGGAGGTAACGGCCAACCCCGACGAAGACGAGGCCATAGAGGTGGTCTGGCTGGAGCCGGAAAAGGCCTTAGAGATGCACCACAAAGGCGAGGTGGAGTTTTCCGCCACCGGTCTGGTGGGCGTACTTTACTACCATGCTTTTCTCCGAGGTCGCTGACGTTCCCAAAGGGGCCAAGGTGGTGGCCGTGGGCTCCTTTGATGGGGTGCACCTGGGCCATCAGCACCTTTTGCACCTGGCCCATGCCGAGGCCAAGAGCCTTCACCAGCCCCTTTTGGTCTACACCTTTGACCCTCCCACCAAGGTCTTCACCCGGGGGGAGGGGTTCCTGATGGACCTTACGGAAAAGGTGGAGGCCTTAAGGGCTCTAGGGGTGGAGCTCATCCTGGCGGTAGCCTTCAACGAGACCTTCGCCCAGAGGGAGGCGGAGGAGTTCCTGGAGGACCTAAAGCGGCAGGGAGCCAGCCGCATCTATGTGGGGGAAGACTTCCGTTTTGGCAAGGGAAGGGCCGGGGGGCCCGAGGACTTGGCCCGGGTGGCCCCAGTGCGCACGGTTCCCCTTCTGACCCTGGGTGGGGAACCGGTGAAAAGTAGCCGCATCCGCGCCCTTTTGCAAGAGGGCCGGGTGGAGGAGGCCCGCCACCTTTTGGGCCGGCCCTACGGGGCCTATGGGGTGGTGGTGGAAGGGGAAAAGCTGGGGAGGAAACTGGGCTTTCCCACCGCCAACCTGGCCATTCACCCGCAAAAGGTGCTCCCCCCCGGGGTTTTCGCGGTGGAGGCCCACGGAGCCTTTGGCCAGTACAAAGGGGTGGCCAACGTAGGCACAAGGCCTACCCTAGGCGGTACGGAACGGCGCCTCGAGGTGCACCTCTTGGGCCTTGCCCAGGAGATCTACGGGGAGGAGATGCGGCTAAATTTTCTAAAACGCCTTCGGGAGGAAAGGCGGTTTTCCAGCCTCAACGAACTCAAGGCCCAAATCGCCCAGGACATCGCCGCCGCCAGAAGATACTTTGGCCTCTGATACCACCCCGGCCTGAAGGGAGGCAAGGCGGCGTTGGGTACATTCCTCCCCGTGGCAACAGGGTAGCTTATACCCGTGGACTGCACACGCCTGGCCGAGGCCTTGGCGGAAGCCCGGGGACGGCAAGAGGTCTTCCGCCGGGCCCTTACCGCCTTGGAAGAGGCTGGGGTGATCCGGTGCGGGGAAGCCTACTGGGTGGACGAAGGCGTATCCCTCTTCCAAATGCAGGCCTGCCGATCCACTTGCCCCTTGGTGGCCCGTTCCCGCCTCCTAGCCCAGGAGGCACTTAAACGTGGCACCCCGTTGCAAGAAGATTCCTTTGTTGCCCTTCCGGTGCGACAAGGGGAGAAAACCCTGGCTGTGGTGGTGCTGAGCCTGAAGGAGGGGCAAGCCATTCCTGAGGCCCTGCCCGCCCTCCTCCTCCTGGCCTTGAAGCGCCCGGGGTTGGAGCTGGCGGGGAGGCTGCTTATTGCCCAGGAGGAGGAAAGGCGCCGGGTGGGCCGGGAGCTCCACGACGGGGTGGGGAGCCTTCTCACCGCTGCCCTCCTCACCCTGAAGGTGGCCGAAAAGCGCCCCGAGAAGCTTCCCGAGGCCCGCAAGCAGGTGGCCGAAGCCCTGGAGGAGGTGAGGAAACTCTCCCGGGAGCTCCGCATGTCCCTTTTAGACGATCTGGGCCTGAAGGAGGCCCTTTTGCGCTACCTGGAGGAATACCGCAAGCATGGCCTCGCGGTGGAGGTTCAGCTGGACCTACCCCCCCTTCCCAAGGAGAAGGAAATCGCCCTTTTCCGGGTGGTGCAGGAGGCCCTGACCAACATCCTGCGCCACGCCCAAGCCCAGCGGGTATCCGTGCGCCTCTGGCCGGAAGGGGACCGGCTTTTTGGCCGGGTGGAGGACGACGGCAGGGGCTTTGACCCGGAAAGAACCCCTGCCTCCGTGGGGCTTTTGGGAATGCAGGAGCGGATCCAAAACCTAGGGGGAAGCCTCATCCTCCATAGCCGACCCGGCCAGGGCACCCGGGTGGAGTTCGGGGTACCCCTATGAGGGTGGTGCTGGTGGAGGACCACCACCTGGTGCGCAAAGGGCTCCGCCTGCTCCTGGAGGAAACCGGCCACCAGGTGGTGGCGGAGTTTGCCCGGGCGGAGGAGGCCTTGGCCACCCCCTGGGAGGCAGACCTGGTCCTTTTGGACCTTAACCTGCCGGGCATGGGGGGCCTCGAGGCCCTGCCCCCCTTAGCGCAACGGGCCAAGGTGTTGGTGGTCTCCATGCACGACGAACCCGCCTATGTGGCCCGGGCCTTCGCCTTGGGAGCCAAGGGGTACCTGCCCAAACACGCCCTGGACCAGGACCTGCTGGAGGCCATGGACCGCCTGGCAAGGGGGCTTCGTTACCTCCATCCCAGCCTGACGGAGGCCCTCCTCGAAGGCCAGGCGGAGCCCGGGCCCGAGGCCCTTTCCGAAAGGGAACGGGAGGTGGTGGCTCTCCTGGCCCAGGGGTATACCCTTTCCCAGGTGGCCCACCGGTTGGGCATCTCGGTGAAGACCGCCTCCACCTACAAGGAAAGGGCTCTCAACAAACTGGGCCTCGAGGATACCCCCCAGTTGGTGCGCTGGGCCCGGGAGCACGGCCTGGCCTAGGTGAGGGCGCGCCCTAAATGGGGCCCCCTTCTCCAGGACATTTGCCTTAGGAAACTCTCCGACAGGAATGGGTAAAACCCTCCGTCTTGTGAAAGAGGGAGCAAGCTTTAACTTGGGCCCAGGAGGTGAGGGATGGAACTCTTGGGCTGGGTCACGGCAAGCCTCTTCTCCCCACCAGGGGAAGCCCTCTTCCGGGAACTCCACGCGGGCACCCTGGAGGAGGCTTTGGAGGAGCTCACGGGCCATCCCGTGGCCCTGCCCAGGGTGCCCCCCCAGGAGCTCCAAGCCGCTTACACGGCCCTATTCGTCTCCCATCCCCACGGCCTCCCCGCCCCCCCCTATGCGGGCTATGCCTTGGACGGGGAACTTTTCGGCCCCTCCTTCCACCGGCTCCAGGAGCTGTACCGGGAAGGAGGCCTGGAGGTGCGGGCCAGCTGGCGGGACCTCCCCGACCACATCGCCGCCCTTGGGGAGGCCATCGCCTTGTTGGCAGGCAAAAACCCCCATTTAGCCCAAAGGCTTGTCCGGGAGTTCCTCAAGCCCTGGCTGGACCGCTTTGCCCCCCAGGTGAAAGCCCACGACCCCACGGGCTTCTATGCCACCCTGGTGGACCTCTTGCAGGAGGGTATCTATGCAAAGACGGGACTTTCTGAAGCTTAGCACCCTGGCCGCAGGCGCCCTGGCCCTAAGGGGGGGTACCCCTGCCAAGGCGGTGAGGGCCCCGTGGTACCAGGGGGACGTGCGGAGCGTCTTCCAGATCTGTGAGGGCTGCTTCTGGCGCTGCGGCATCGTGGCCCACGCGGTGGGGAACCGGGTCTACAAGGTGGAGGGCTATGAGGCCAACCCCAAAAGCCGGGGCCGACTCTGCCCCCGGGGGCAAGGAGCCCCCCAGACCACCTACGACCCCGACCGGCTCAAGCGCCCCCTGATCCGGGTGGAGGGAAGCCAACGGGGCGAGGGCAAGTACCGGGTGGCCACCTGGGAGGAGGCCTTGGACTACGTGGCCCATAGGATGCTCAAGATCCGGGAGGAACATGGCCCCGAGGCCATCGCCTTCTTCGGCCACGGCACTGGGGACTACTGGTTCGTGGACTTCCTCCCCGCCGCCTGGGGCAGCCCCAACGCCGCCAAGCCCTCGGTCTCCATCTGCACCGCCCCCCGAGAAGTGGCTGCCCAATGGGTCTTCGGCCGGCCCATCGGCGGCCACGAGCCCATAGACTGGGAAAACGCCCGCTACATCGTCCTGATCGGCCACCACATCGGGGAGGATACCCACAACACCCAGCTCCAAGACTTTGCCCTAGCCCTCAAGCGGGGAGCCAAGCTGGTGGTGGTGGACCCCCGCTTCTCCACCGCCGCCGCCAAGGCCCACCGGTGGCTTCCCATCAAACCGGGAACCGACACCGCCTTGCTCCTGGCCTGGATCCATGTCCTCATCTACGAGGACCTTTACGACAAAGAGTATGTGGCCAAGTACACCACGGGCTTTGAGGAGCTCAAGGCCCACGTGAAGGACTTCACCCCCGAGTGGGCGGAGAGGCACACGGAGATCCCCGCCGAGACCATCCGCCAGGTGGCCCGGGAGATGGCGGCCCACAAGCCCCAAGCCGTGCTGCCCCCCGGCCGGCACACCGTGTGGTATGGGGACGACACCTACCGGATGATGGCCCTCTACTACGTGAACGTCCTCCTGGGGAACTATGGCCGCAAGGGAGGCTTTTACATCGCCCAAAGCCCTTATCTGGAGAAATACCCTACCCCACCCCTACCTTTGGAACCCGCGGCCGGGGGATGCGCTGGCCCAGCTGGAGGCGACCACGAGCCCGAGGGCTTCAAACCCAGGGCCGATAAGGGGAAGTTCTTCGCCCGCACCACCGCCATCCAGGAACTCATAGAGCCCATGATCACCGGGGAGCCCTACCCCATCAAGGGGCTCCTCGCCTACGGGATCAACCTCTTCCATTCCATCCCCAACGTCCCCCGCACCAAGGAGGCCCTGAAGGAGCTAGACCTGTACGTGGCCATTGACGTGCTGCCCCAGGAACACGTGATGTGGGCCGATGTAATCCTGCCCGAGGCCACCTACCTGGAGCGCTACGACGACCTGGTGACCGTGGCCCACAAAACCCCCTTCATCCAGCTTCGGGTTCCAGCCCACGAACCCCTCTTTGACACCAAGCCCGGCTGGTGGATCGCCCGGGAGCTGGGCCTCCGCCTGGGTCTGGGCGAGTTCTTCCCCTGGCAGACCATTGAGGAATACCTGGACACCCGACTCCAGAGCATTGGCTTTGACCTGGAAACCCTAAAGGGGATGGGCACCCTGGTGCAGAAAGGTAAGCCCTGGCTCGAGGACTGGGAGAAGGAGGGCCGGCTTCCCTTCGGGACACCTTCCGGAAAGATTGAGCTCTACTGCCAGGCCTTCAAGGATGCCGGCCACCAACCCTTGCCCGTCTTCATCCCCCCTGAGGAACCTCCCGAGGGCTTCTACCGCCTCCTCTATGGCCGAAGCCCCGTGCACACCTTCGCCCGCACCCAGAATAACTGGGTCCTCATGGAGATGGACCCGGAAAACGAGGTCTGGATCCACCGGGAAGAGGCCAAGAGGCTAGGCCTAAGGGACGGGGACTACGTGGTCCTGGTGAACCAAGATGGGATCAAGGAGGGTCCGGTGCGGGTTAAGGCCACGGAGAGGATCCGCAAGGACTGCGTCTACCTGGTCCACGGCTTTGGCCACAAGGCTCCCCTGATGAAGATAGCCCACGGCCGCGGAGCCTCCGACAACTACCTCCAGACCCGGTACAAGCTGGACCCCATCTCGGGAGGAGCGGGCCTTAGGGTGAACTTCGTCCGGCTGGAGAAGGCGGAAAAACCCAAGCTTCCCAGCCCGGCTTCCCTGGCTAAGCGCCCCTTTGACGAAAGGAGGATGTGATGCCCCGTTACGCCATGGCCATTGACCTTAGCCTCTGCGTGGGCTGTGCCGCGTGCGCGGTGGCCTGCAAGATGGAAAACCAAGTGCCCCCAGGGGTTTTCAACCTCTGGATTCGGGAGCGGGAGCTGGGCACCTACCCGGACCTGGTGGTGGAGTTCCGCCCCGAACAGTGCCTGCACTGCGAAAACCCGCCCTGCGTACCTGTGTGCCCCACGGGGGCTAGCTACCAAACCCAGGACGGTCTGGTCCTGGTGGACCCAAAAAAGTGCATTGCCTGCGGGGCCTGCGTGGCCGCCTGTCCCTACGATGCCCGCTACCTACATCCAGAGGGCTACGTGAGCAAGTGCACCTTCTGCGCCCATCGCCTAGAGCGAGGCCGAGAGCCCGCCTGCGTGGAAACCTGCCCCACCCTTTGCCGTACCTTCGGGGACCTGGACGACCCGGAAAGCCCCGTATCCCGGGCCCTGCGGGAAGCGGGACGGGTGGATGTCCTGAGGCCGGAGCTGGGCACCAAGCCCAAGCTCTTCTACCTAAATGCCCCCTCCAAGAAGGGGCTCACCCAAGAGAGGGAGGTGCGCCATGACTGAGTTCTACGGGCTTCCCAACGCTGGGGAATTCTGGCACTGGACCAATGCACTCCACTTCGTGCTGGTGGGGCTAGCGGGAGGCATGGCCCTTCTAGCAGCCCTCCTACACCTGAAAGGCCTCGAGGAGGCCCGGCGTTACACCCTTTGGGCCCTGGCCCTGATCGCTTTGGACCTCCTGGTGCTTTGGGCAGAGTCCCCGGCTCGCTTTCGCTTCACCCACATCTGGCTCTTCCTCACCTTCCACCCCACAAGCCCCATCTGGTGGGGGTCCTGGAGCCTGGCCCTTTCGTTTCTCTTGGCCGGGCTTCTCTATCTGGGCAAGGGTCCGAGGAAACTTCTGGCCATGGGCCTCCTGGCCTTCAGCTTGGTGGCCTTGGCCTATCCGGGCATGGCCTTGGCGGTGAACCTAAACCGTCCTCTATGGAACGCCCTTTTGGCGGGTCTTTTCCCCCTCACCGCCATGGTCTTGGTGCTGGGCGTGGCCGCCCTCCTGAAGAGCCCCTGGGCCCTATACCCCTTGCGCATCCTCCTGGGGGCCTCCTTGGTCTTGGCCTTCCTCTACCCCTTTACCTTGAGCCTCGAGGCCCGGGAGCACCTTTGGGAGGAAGGCGGGATCCTCTATGGGCTTTTCCTGATCCTAGGCCTCGGGGCCATGTGGAAGGAAAACCTGGCCCCCTGGGCCGCTTTCCTGGCCGCGGCGGGGCTGAGGGCCCTTTTGGTGACCGTAGGCCAGTGGCAAGGACTTGGCCTTTAGGGGAGGGAATCCCCTAGGGAATGAAGGAGGTGCAGCATGAAAGGCATGCGGAAACTGGCTTGGTTCGGGCTTCTTCTGGTCCTACCGGTTCTGGCGCAGGCGACCACCGCCACCTTCTCCGCCATGACGGTGAGGGAGGTGGGGAACTTCCTCGCCACCTTGCCGGCGGACTTCTACGCCATCCAGCCCGCCGCCGCCAAGCAGATGATGGACACCCTGGACGTCTTCATCCTGGACGTGCGGGAACCCTCGGAGTTCAAGGATGGCCGCATCCCTGGGGCGGTTAACATCCCCATCCGGGAGCTGCCCAAGCGGGTGGGCGAGATCCCTAAGGGTAAGCCCATCATCATCTACTGCGGCATCGGGCACAGGGGTGCCATAGGCTTGGTGTTCCTCCGGGGGCAGGGGTACAACGTGAAGAGCATCCTGGGAGGCTTTAAGGCCTGGACCGGGGCTAACCTGCCGGTGGAGAAGTAGGCGCTAGCCAAGGAGCCGGGGAGGGGCTTAGGGCCCCTCCCCTTGCCTCCTCACCCCTGGTCAAAGTAGGTGAGCTTGGGCTGCTTGTTGGCCCGCACCTCATCCAGCCGACGGACGGGGGTGGTGTAGGGGGCCCCTTCCAGCCACTCCCTGGGCTTTTGCAAGAGCTCCCCAAGGGCCTTGGCGAAGGCCTCGAGGGTCTCCTTGCTCTCCGTCTCCGTGGGCTCCACCATCAGGGCCTCCTTGACAATCAAGGGGAAGTACACGGTGGGCGGGTGGAAGCCCAGCTCCAGAAGCCCCTTGGCCAGGTCCAGGGTGCGGAAGCCCGCGGGCGGCTGGGCCACGAACTCGTGCATGCAAGGCCCGTCGTAGGGGATGCGGTAGCCCCTTTCCTTGAGGAGTTCCTTCAGGTAGCGGGCGTTCAGGACGGAAAGGGCTGCGGCCTTCTTAAGACCCTCTAGCCCTAGGGTGCGGATATAGGCCCAAGCCCGCACCAAGGCCAGGAAGTTGCCGTAGAAGCTGCGCACCCGGCCGATGCTCTTGGGGAGGTCAAAGTTTAGGTGGAAGCCCTCCTCTCCCCTTTCCACCGTGGGCACCGGGAGGTAAGGGGCCAGGTGGGCCTTCACCCCCACGGGCCCGGAACCGGGGCCGCCTCCCCCATGGGGCACGGTGAAGGTCTTGTGCAGGTTCAGGTGCACCACGTCAAAACCCATGTCCCCAGGCCGGGCCCAGCCCATGATGGCGTTGAGGTTGGCGCCATCGTAGTAGAGCTGCACCCCCGCCTCCTTGCTCAGGCGGGCGATCTCCAGGATCCGCCTTTCAAAAAGCCCTAGGGTGTTGGGGTTGGTGAGCATGATGGCGGCCACATGGGGGCCCAGCTCCCGCTTTAGGGCCTCGAGGTCCACCTCCCCATCCGGCCCCGAGGGGACCTCCCGCACCTGGTAGCCCGCCATGCTGGCGGTGGCGGGGTTGGAGCCGTGGGCGGAGTCCGGCACCAACACCACCCGCCTCTCCTTCCCCTCCCCCCGGTCCTGGTGGTAGGCGCGGATGATGAGGATCCCGGTAAGCTCCCCGTGGGCCCCGGCGGCCGGCTCTAGGGTGATGGCGTCCATGCCGGTGAGGGCCTTCAGGTACTCCCCAAGCTGCCACATGAGCTCCAAGGCCCCTTGGGCGGTCTTCGGGTCCTGGTAGGGGTGAAGGTCGGCGAAAAGCCGCACCGCCTCCTCATGGAGCTTGGGGTTGTACTTCATGGTGCAGCTGCCCAGGGGGTAGAAGGTGGTGTCCACCCCCACCTGGCGGCGGGAAAGCCCCGTGTAGTGGCGCACCAGGGTGAGCTCGTCCACCTCGGGAAGCCTTGGGGGCTTCTTCCGCAAAAACTTTTCCGGGATATACCGGCTGGCCTCGGGCACCTCCTCCACCAGCCTGAGGCCCCGCCTCCTTGGGCGGCTCCGTTCAAAGATGAGGGGATAGCTCATGCCAACACCTCCCGCATGGCCTCCGTAAGGGCCATAAGGTCCTCTTCCCGGTGAAGTTCCGTGGCGGCGAAAAGGGCCAGGTTCTCCCCATACTCCTTGGGCACTGGGGTAACCGCATGCACACCCCGCTTGGCCAAAGTCGCCCGCACCCCATGGGGATCCTTAGGAAGCCTCAGGGCGAACTCGTTGAAGAAGGGCTTCGGGGTAAAGGGCGCCACCCCGGGGATCTCCAAGAGGAGTTCCCAAAGGCGGTGGGCCATGGCCACGCCCTTTAGGGCCACCTCCTTAAGGCCTTCTGGCCCCAAGGCCGCCAGGTACATGGCCCCCATGAGGGCGGTGAGCTGGGCGTTGGTGGTGATGTTGCTCTTGGCCTTGGCCCGGCGGATGTACTGTTCCCGCGCCTGCAGGGTAAGGATATAGCCCCGCTTGCCCTCGGCATCCACGGTTTCCGAAACCAGCCGTCCGGGAAGCTGGCGCACGAAGGCTTTCTTGGTGGCCAGGTAGCCGAAGTGGGGCCCGCCAAACCCCATGGGCAGACCCAGGGTCTGGCCGTCCCCCACGGCGATGTCCGCCCCGTAGGCCCCGGGCGGCTCCAGAACCCCGAGGGAAAGGGGGTCAGCCACTACCACGAAAAGCGCTCCCACGCGGTGGGCAGCATCGGCTAGAGGGGCCAGGTCCTCCAGGGCGCCCAGATAGTTGGGGTTTTGCGCCACCACCGCCCCCGTGCCCTCGGGTATCTCCCCTAGGGGCGTACGGCCCTCCCGCAAAGGCCAGGTGCGAAGCTCGGCCCCTACGGCGTCCAGGTAGCTTTGGAGGACTTCCCGGTACTCGGGGTGCACCCCTTGGGAAACCACCACCCGCATCCTCCCCGTCTCCCTGAGGGCCAAAAGGACCCCTTCCGCCAAGGCGGTGGCCCCGTCGTACATGGAGGCGTTGGCCACCTCGAGGCCCGTCAGCTCCGCCACCATGGTCTGGTACTCAAAGATGGCCTGCAAAACCCCCTGGCTTACCTCCGGCTGGTAAGGGGTGTAAGCGGTGAGGAACTCCCCCCGGCTTGCCAGGGCCTGGACCACGGGCGGGGTGTGATGGCTTCGTATCCCCCCTCCCAAAAAGGCCTTGAAGGCAGGCTTGTTGTTCGCCGCAAGCCGCTTGAGCTCCTCCAACACCGCCCACTCCGGTAAGGGCTCGGGCAGGGAAATCTCGGGGTTTAGAACCTCTTGGGGCAGGTGCAGGTAGAGGTCCTCGAGGCTTCCCGCCCCCACCCGTTCCAGCATGGCCTGGATCTCCTCCTCCGTATGGGGCGTGTAGTCCATAGGTCCATCCTTAAACAAAACCCCCGGGCCATTTGACCCGGGGCCACAGAAGGGCTCCGCTGCCCGGCTAAGGACATCCGGGCACCCCAAAGCCCAAAGCCCGCCATACCGGCCGCCCTACGCCTCGCTTTCCAGGACCTCCTGGTAGCCAGCGGCATCCAGAAGGTCGTCCAGGTGCCCCATGTCCAGGGGGCGAAGGCGGAAGATCCAACCCTCCCCGTAGGGGTCCTGGTTGATGAGCTCCGGGGTCTTCTCCAAGGCGGCGTTCACCTCCACCACCTCCCCAGCCACAGGGGCATAGATGTCGGAGGCGGTCTTCACACTCTCCACCACGGCCACCGCCTCCCCCTTCTCCACCCTGCGCCCCACCTCGGGGAGCTCCACGTAGACCACGTCCCCCAGGGCATCCTGGGCGTAGTCGGTGATGCCCACTAAAACCGTATCCCCTTCGGGCAGGGCCCACTCGTGGGTCTTGGTGTAAAAGCGGTCCTTGGGTATGTCCATAGCGCCTCCTAACCCCCGCTATTTTAGCGGTACAAAGGGCAAAGGGCTAAGGGAAGCCCCAACCTTCCGTCCCCTGACCTCCACCACAAAAGGTCCCTCCGCCTCCTTCTCCACATAGGCCAAGGCGATGCCCCTTTCCAATAGGGGAGAATAGCCCCCGCTGGTCACCCGGCCCACCGCCCGGTCACCGGAGTACACCCCATACCCCTCCCGGGGAATCCCCACCTCCAACACCAGGCCGATGAGCTTATCCGCGCACGGCGTGGCCAGCATCGCCTCCTTGCCGTAGTACTCCTTCTCCCTCTTCACCACCCAGGCCCAGGGGGTGCACAGGGGGTTGGTGGCGTCGGTGAGCTCGTGGCCGTAAAGGGGAAAGCCGGCTTCCAAGCGCAGGGTATCCCGGGCCCCTAGGCCTGCGGGTTTGGCCCCCGCCGCCAACAGGGCCTCAAAGACCTCTTCGGCATCCCCCGGGGCCAGGAACAGCTCAAAGCCATCCTCCCCGGTGTACCCGGTCCGGGCCAGGCGGGCGGGCCGGCCCGCCACACGAGCGGCGAACACGTCGTTCTTCTTCCTTTGCGAAAGGTCGGCATCGGTCAATCCCTGGAGGAGGGAGGCCGCCTTAGGCCCCTGGAGGGCCAGAAGGGCGGTTTCCTCCGAGACGTCGGTGAGCTCCACGGCAAAGCCCCGGGCAAGCTCCTTCAGGTGGGCAAAGTCCTTGGCGATGTTGGCGGCGTTCACCACCATGAGGTACTCCTCCTCCGCCAGACGGTACAGGTAGATGTCGTCCACCACCCCCCCGCGGGCGTTGGGAAGCATGGAGTACTGGGCCCGGCCCACCCTAAGCTTGGAGGCATCGTTCACCGTGGCCCACTGGAGGAAGGCCAAGGCCCCAGGGCCCCGGATGAGAAACTCCCCCATGTGGCTCACGTCAAAAAGCCCCGCCTCCCGGCGCACGGAAAGGTGCTCCTCCAGGATGGAGGTGTACTGCAAGGGCAGAGCATAGCCGGCAAACTCCACCATGCGCCCCCCGTGGCGCAGGTGGGCTTCATAAAGGGGTGTCCGCTTCATGGCAAGCCCATCCTACTAAAAGAATTCCCGGCGCAAGGCCTCGGCGGAGTTGTCCTCCAAGACCTCCTCCCGCTTGGTGGCCCAGGCGGGGAAGGGAAAGCGCAGGAGAAGGGGCACAGGGATCTCCGGCTGGTGCAGGATCACCGCCCCTTGGGGCAGGATCAGGGCCCGTTGGCGGAAGGAGGTGGGGAGGTAGCGGTACTCGGGCCGCTCGGCCTCGGCGGCATCCAGCCTGCCCACCACCCGGATGGCGGCGTTGCCCACCACCCTCCGCTCCACCTCGCTGGCCGTCTGCTGCGCCCCGATGAGGATGACCCCCAAGGAGCGGCCCCGTTCGGCGATGTCCAGGAGCACGTCCTTGATGGGGCTTTCCTCGTCCCGGGGAGCGTACTTGTTGAGCTCATCCAAGACCACGAAGACCCGCCCCCGGTACTGGCCCCGCTCCTTCTTGGCGAAGAGGTCGGAGAGGAGGCTACCCACCACGAACATCTGGGCCTGGGGGGAGAGCTTGGCCAAGTCCACCACGTGCACCTGATGGCTACCCGAAAGGGGGTCCGGGGGGTTGCCCGGGCGGTCTCCCCGGATCAGGTGGCCCACGTTCTCCACGCTGGAGCGGAGGCGGCGCACAAAGGCCTCGAGGGTCCCCCGGGCCTGGCGGGCCACCCAGGTGCTGTCCCCCTCCCCCTTCCCTCCCTCAGGTCCCAGAAGCTTGTACTCCAGGTACTGCACCAGTTGGGCGAAGCTTTTCAACCGCACCCGGCCCAGGTCGTCAAAGGTGATCTCCTCTGGAAGCTCCGCTCCGGGCCAGTCCGAAACCAGGAGGTGGGGGCCCTTCTGCCCTTCCGCCAGCCGCCTCAGCTTTTCCGTCACGTGGACGATGAGGTAGCCCAGGTTGCTCATCCCCCCCCGGTCGGCAAAGAGGAAGGGAAGAAGCCCCTTCTGGGCAAACTGCACCAGGTCCCAGTAGTAGGCCTTCACCCCCTCCATCCGGGTTTCCACGTTGGGAAGGATCCCCTCCCCCCCCTTCTTGGGCGGGGCCAGGAAGTACACGCTCCTAAAGGGCCCCGGGTCAAGGCCCAGCTTCTCGTAATCCCTTCTGGCCTCCGGGGAAAGGCGCAGGTTGGGCTTGTCCAGGAAGAGGAGGTCTTCCCCCTTCACGTTGAAAAGGAGGACCCGGGCCTGGTGGGCGTCCTCCAGGACCCCGCTTTCCAAGAGGCTCTTCAGGAGGAAGGTGGCGTAGCTGGTCTTGGCCGCCACCCCGCTGATCCCCGAGATGTTGACATGCCCCCCCTTAACCCCGTTCAAAAACTCCAGGTTGAGGTAGGCCACCTCCCCGTTTTTCAGAAACCCTGCGGGAAGCTTGGTGCTTCCCCTTTGGTTTTTCATGGCCTCGTAGTAGAGGGCCAGTTCCAGGTCCTCCCCTTGGGCCAGGTAGACGGCAGAACCTGGGTCTGGGGGGAAAAACTCCTCGGGCACGATGCGGGTCACGCTCACATGGGCCACATAGGCCAGGCTCACGGGGATCTTGCCCTCCACCGCCAAGAAGGTGTCGGTATCGTAGCTTTCTCCCTCATGGGCCTTGGCCACGTGGTCCACCATGCCGAAGTAGCGCACCCTACCCACCTTGGGGTGATAGCCCTCCACCACCACCAGGTCGTCCAGGCGCAAAAGCCCTTCCCCTTCCACCCCCACCCAGAACTCCAAGGGGGTGGCCTCCCGCCGACCCAGCACCACACCGATCCGTTGCCCGTTTTCCGGCCCACCCATCATCCACCTCCCAGATACCGGGCCAGGATGCGGCCCACCAGATCCCGGCTTCCCATCCTACGGGATAGCTCCCGTTCCAGGCTTCCCACGGGCAAGAGGTTCTGGGGGGCCCGGGGGTCTTTAACCGGATGGGAGGCCAGGGCCGGGAAGAGGCTTAGGGAGAGGTCCGCCAGGCCCTTGGCCTCCGGAGAAAGGGGGGTTTCCACCCGCAGGAGGCCGCTTTCGGGAGGCCGTACCCCCTCGGGAGGAAGGGGCAGGCGCAGGTACCAGCTGGCCAGCTCCCGCCCTCCTCGGCGCACGCGGAACATGGGGGTCCGCTCCCCGGGCCTTAGGGTGGGGATGAGGGCCTCCTTGTCCTCAGGGAGGTAGCGGGCCCAGTGGGTTTTGATGTAGCCCAGGACCGGACCCTGGCGCCTAAGGCGCACCGGGCCATCCACGATGAGGAGACCCCCCTCAAGGCCTTTGGCCAGGTCCTCTTCCAAGAGGGCCCGGGCCTTGGCCAAGCCCTCCTGCAAGGCCGTGGGGGAAAGGGGTTCCCCACCCCCTTCCAGGGGCAAGGGCTCATACACCAACTCCCCTAGGCCCAAGGGTTCCCAAAGCCCCACCCCCACCCGGCGCACCCGGGGTTCCAAAAGGCGCATTCCCCCCCCCGCAAACGCCACCGCCCCGGCGGCCACACACCCCAAGAGCACCAGCCTCCGGCCGTCGAAGATCAAGGCCTCGGCCCGCTCCCGCCCATCCACGAAGTAAAGGGGCTCTGGCCAGGGCACGGGCGGGGCCCCCTTGGCCTCCCAAGGCTCCTCCAAAGGGTGGAAGGGGTAGCTCCCCCCTGAATCCTGGAGGTTGGGCGGGTCCTCGCCTGGCCCGGCCAAGGCCTCTGTGCGAAGGGGTTCTAAGGAGTAGAGCCGCCAGGCCATGGCCTTAGATTACCGGGGCTGGGCGGTAGGGGAGGTACTTGGGCTCCCAGAAGCGGCTGCGCACGAACTCCATAAGCCCCTTGAAGGAAAGCCCCTTCACCCGTTCCTCCTCCGCCACGCCCTCCTCGAGGGCCTTCTGCATCACCCGGGCCGCCACATAAGGGGACACCTCCCTAAGGCGGGCCACCGGGGGGTAAAGGAGCTCGGGGAAATGGCTTTGCGTGTAGTCGTAAAGGGCGTAAGCCGCCTCTAGAACCATCCCGTCCGTCACCTCCCGGGCCCGGGCCAATACCGCCCCCAGCCCCAGGCCGGGGAAGATGAAGGCGTTGTTGCCTTGGCCAATGGGAATCGTCCGCCCCATGTACCCCACTGGGGGGAAGGGGCTCCCCGCCGCCACCAAGGCCCTCCCTTCCGTCCAGTAGATGAGATCGTCCGGCAGGGCTTCGGAGGCGGAAGTGGGGTTGGAAAGCGGGAAGATAACAGGCCTTGGGGTATTTTCCAGCATGGCCCGCACCACGGGTTCGGTGAAGCTCCCCCCTTGGCCGGAAAGCCCAAGGAGCACGGTGGCCCTAGCATTGCGGATCGTTTCCAGTAGGTTCGGATACGGGCCTGAAAAGTCCCACCCCGCAACCCGCTCGGGCTTTTGCGCGTAAGGTTGCTTGTAGGGCTCCATGCTGCGCCCTGCCAGGAGCAACCCCTTGGAGTCCAAAACCAGGATCCGGGCTTGGGCCTCCTCCTCCGAAAGGCCTTCCCGTTTTAGGCCCTCCTTCAACGCCCAGGCCACCCCAATCCCCCCGGCCCCAGCCCCGTAGATGACGATGGTCTGCTCCGAAAGCTTCTCCCCCTTCAGGCGGCAGGCGGAGAGCACCCCCGCCAGGGCCACCGCCCCCGTGCCTTGGATGTCGTCGTTGAAGGAGGGCACCACCTTGCGGTAGCGCTCCAGCACGTGGAAGGCCGCTTCCTTGGCGAAGTCCTCCCACTGGATGAGGGCCTTGGGGTAGCGCTTGCGCACCGCCTCCACGAAGCGGTCCAGGAAGCGGTAGTACTCCTCCCCCCTTAGGCGCTTGTGCCGCACCCCCAGGTAAAGGGGGTCCTTGAGGAGGTCCTCCCGGTCCGTGCCCACGTCCAGCTCCACGGGAAGGGTTTTATCCGGGCCCACACCCCCGGCGGCGGTGTAGATGGTGAGCTTTCCGATGGAGATGGCCATGCCCCCATATCCCTGGTCCCCGATGCCCAGGATGGCCGAGGAGTCCGTGGCCACGATGAGGCGGACCTCCTCCAAGGGCACGTTGGCCAGGGCCTGGTCTATGAGGTCAATGTTGCGGGTGCTGGCGGTAAAGCCCCGGGGATACCGGTAGATGTGGGAAAACTCCCGCACCGCCTCCCCCACCGTGGGGGTGTAGAGGATGGGGAGCATCTCCTCCAGGTGGTCCACCAACAGGGCATAGAAGAGGACCTCGTTGCGGTCCTGGAGGTGGCGCAGGTAGATGTGCTTCTCCAAAGGGCTTTGGATAAGGCGGTAGCGGCGGTAGACCCGCTCCTTTTGCTCCTCCAGGGTGTTCACATGGGGAGGAAGGAGGCCCTCGAGGCCCAGGGCTCTTCGCTCCTCCTCGGTGAAGGCCGTACCCTTGTTGAGGAGGGGAAGCCTAAGGAGAAGAAAACCGGAGACATAGGGCTCCAGGTACCGCTCACCCCGTTCGTCCCGTTTGACGTCGTAATAGCGGCTAACCGGCATAGCCCTATTCTTCCACTGCCAAGGCGGCAAGGCTAGGGTGTGGAGTCGTGACGACTCTAACCCCCCTATCTTCCCCAAAGCCAACCGAGCAAAAAGAAGGGGCCCAGCAGGGCCCCTGTCTTGTTTAGCGTCCGCTGGCTACCCTACGGCGAAGCCTGTCATGGAACCCTTTGCCAGGCAACGAGTCTTTGGCCTGGCTTGAACAAGTCGCAAGGGTGAAAAGCAGAAAACCCGGGGTGTGACCCCGGGTTTTTTCCCTTCCCATGGTGGTGGGCGGCGTAGGACTTGAACCTACGACCTCTCGCGTGTGAGGCGAGCGCTCTTCCGCTGAGCTAGCCGCCCCTAAGCCTTTTGCAGGGTAGCACGGGGCCAGGAGGCCTGTCAAGCAAGGGGCCTGACCCTCCTCTGACAAAGAGGGGGCTAGACTGAAGGCATGGCCACGGTCCTTCTGGTGGAGGACGAGCCCGCGGTACGGCTAGGGGTGAGGCTGGCCCTGGAAAAAGCCGGGCACCGGGTGCTGGAAGCCACCACCGTGGGGGAGGCCTGGCGGCTTCTGGAGGAGGCGGAAGCCGTGGTCCTAGACTGGATGCTTCCCGACGAGCCCGGGACAAAGCTTTTGGATCGGATGCGCCAAGGCCCCTTCCCCGAACTGCCCGTTCTGATGCTCACCGCCCGGGCCGAGGTACGGGACCGGGTGGAAGGGCTTTCCCGCGGAGCCGACGACTACCTGGTGAAGCCCTTCGCCACAGAGGAGCTTCTGGCCCGCCTCGAGGCCCTCCTGCGGCGCGCGGGCAAGCGGAAGGTGCTCAAGCATGGGCCCTTGGTCCTGGACCTAGAGCGGAAAGAGGCCAGCCTCGAGGGCCAGCCCCTTCCCCTCACCCGGCGGGAGTTTGAACTCTTGGCCTTCCTGGCCCAGCGCCCGGGCCGGGTCTACTCCCGGGAGGAGCTCCTGGAAGCGGTATGGGGCCACGACTACCTGGGTACCCCCCGGACCGTGGACCAGCACGTGCTCCAGCTACGGGAAAAGCTTTTGGAGGACTCCAAGGCCCCCCGTTTCCTGGAGACCGTGCGGGGTATGGGGTACCGCTTCAAGACACCCACAAGGCCGACCGAGGGGGAAGGGTGAAGGAGCTTTTGACCGAGGCCTGGGAGGAAGCTTTAGAGGGGTTGGTTCTCCACCAAGGGAGGCAGGTCCTCTACCTGAACCCCAAGGCGGCGGAGCTTTTGGAGGTGAAACGGGAAAGGGTGGTGGGCCGCCCCCTCCTCTTGGCCCTCCGGGACCACCGCCTCGAGGCCTTGGCCCTTCACGGAGGGGAGCGCACCCTCCAGGTGCGGGGCCGCACCCTGAGGGCTAAGGCCCTGCCGGGCCGGCTCTACCTCCTGGACGAGACCGAGCTCCATGAGCGCCTCGTGGCCCTAGAGGAAGCCACCCAGGCCCTGGCCCACGAGCTCCGCACCCCTTTGGCGGGGATGGGGCCCCTCCTGGAGGTCCTTACCCCCAAAACCCGGGAGGAGAAGGAGGTGCTGGACCTCCTCAAGGCCGAGGTGGCCCGCCTTTCTCGGCTGGTGCGGGACCTCTCCCTAACCCAACCCGGCCCCAAGCGCACCTTTGTCCTGCAAGAGCTCTGGCCCCGCCTGCAGAAACTTTTCCGGGAAAGGCTTGAGGGAAGGCAACTGGAGGTTCACCTACCCCATACCGTCCACACGGATCCCGAGGCCCTCTTCCAAATCCTCCTGAACCTCTTGGACAACGCCCTCAAGTACGGCCGGGATCCCATCCGCCTCCTCTCCCGGGAGGCGGCGGGACGTTTGCGGGTGGAAGTCCGGGACCAGGGGCCCGAGCTCCCCGATTACGAGGCCCTCTTCCTCCCCCGTCACCGGGGGTTCCAAGGGGGCGCAGGCCAAGGCTTAGGGCTTTACCTGGTGCGGCGGATCGCCCAGGGTCTAGGCGGGGAAGCTTACGCCCATAGGGAGGGAGAGGAAAACGTCTTTGGCGTGGCTCTTCCTCTACACTAGGGAAAGGAGGCGGCATGAGGGAAGTATTGGATAAGGCGCTGAACGAACTCTTGGAAGAAACCCTAAGGATGCTCTCCCTGGTGCGGGAGATGACCCAGGAGGCCACGGAGGCCCTGGTGGAGGGCAACCGGGCCAAGGCGGAGGAGGTCATTGTCAAGGACAGGGAAGTGGATGCCCTGGAGCTGAAGATTGAGAACCAGGCCATCACCCTCATCGCCCGCCACCAGCCGGTGGCCTCGGACCTGCGCCTCATCTTCACGGTGATCAAGGCCCTCACCGACCTGGAGCGGGCCGGGGACTACGCCATGCACGTGGCCGAAGATGCCCTCCTTCTGGCCCAGGACCCACCGCTTAAGCGGTACGTGATCCTCCAGGAGATGGCCAAACGCCTTCTGGAGATGATGGACACCCTGGGCAAGGCGGTGGCGGAAAAGGACCCCGCCCTAGCCCGCCAGGTCCTGGCCATGGACGACCAGGTGGACAGCCTCTACGAGGAGGTCACCCGGGAACTCATCACCTACATGCTGGAAGACCCCCGCACCCTCACCAAGGCCCTAACCCTCATGCGGGTGGCCCGCAGCTACGAGCGCCTAGGGGACCATCTGGAAAACGTGGCGGAAAGGGTCATCTACTGGCTTACGGGCGAGGTCTACAGGTCCCCCGAGGACGTCTACTGATAGGCCGCCAAGGGGTGGGGTCCTACTCGGCCTCCACCTCCTCCACCCCTTGGCGGCGGCCCGCCTTCCACTCCAATCCTGCCCAGATGAGGTCCAGGAGGTCCCCATCCAGGACGTTCTGGGGGTCAAAGCGCATGAGGCCCGTGCGGTGGTCCTTCACGTACTGCTTGTCCAGCACGTAGCTGCGGATCTGGCTTCCCCACTCAATGGGCCGCACCTCACCCCGGAGCTTGCGGAGCTCCTCCTGCTTTTTCTTCCACTCCAGCTCGTAAAGGCGGGAGCGGAGCACCTTCATGGCCAGCTCCCTGTTCTTGATCTGGCTCCGGGTGGCCTGGCTGGTGACGGTGATCCCCGTGGGCAGGTGAACGATGCGCACCGCGCTATCGGTGGTGTTCACCCCCTGGCCCCCATGGCCTTGGGACCGGAAGACATCAATACGCAGGTCCTCAGGCCGGATCACCACCTCCACGGTGTCGTCCACCTCGGGCATCACCTCCACCCCCGCGAAGGAGGTGTGGCGGCGCCCCGAGGCGTCAAAGGGGGAGGGGCGCACCAGACGGTGGACTCCGGCCTCTGGGGAAAGGAGGCCATAGGCGTTCTCCCCCCGCACGATGAGCTGGGCGTAGTCAATGCCGGCCTCCGCCCCCGGGGTCAGGTCCACCAGCTCCACCTGGAAACCCTGGCGCTCGGCGAAGCGGGTATACATCCTTACGAGCATCTCCGCCCAGTCGCAGGCCTCCGTGCCCCCTGCCCCGGGCTGGATGGTGAGGATGGCGTTCTTCTCCGCATGGGGGAAGGAGAGGAGGGTTTCGTGGTAGAGGTCCTCCAGCTTCCTGGCCGCCTCCTCCAGCTCAGGCCTCAAGGCCTCCCGCTCCTCCGCGGGGAACTCCTGCCAGAGCTCAAGAAGGCCCTCCAGATCGCTCTTTAGGGAACGGAAGGTGTCCACCGTGCGCCGTAAGCGCGCGGCCTCCCGGCTCACCCCCCTGGCCTCCTCTGGGTTCTGCCAAAGGGCCGGGTCTTCCAGGCGCTTTTCCAACTCTTTTAGACGAGCTTCCTTACCGGGGATGTCAAAGATACCCCCGGAGGTTTTCCAGACGCAGGGCGAGAAGATCCAGGTCCATACCTTCCCCAGTATAAGGGACTCAGCAGGGAATCACAAGGACCCTTTACATTACCGCGCGCATATTTTATGCTAACTAAAAGGAGGTGAACCGTGGATCTTAAGCGGCTGGCGCAGGAACTCCGTACCCGCTTCCCCCAAGGCTTGGACGGGGAACGGGAGGGCCTGGTGCGCGCCCTGGAGGAAAAAGGCGCCTCCCCCAGCGAGGCCAAGAGGCTGGCCGAGGCCCTGGAGGCCCAAGGCTACGCCCACTACCTTCCCGGGGAAAAAAGCCGGTGGGTCTTCCTCTCCAAGCCCCTGGACCTCACCGCCCTCATGCGAACCCTGGACCAGGAGTACCGGGAGTTTGTGGGGGAAGGGGATGAGGAAGAGGAGGCCTTGGCCTTTCTCACCGCCAAGCTGGAAGGGGATCGGGCCGTGGCCCAGGAGGTTCTGGAGGCCCTACGCCTGGCGGGCTACGTAGAAAAAGGGTACAGCCCCGAGCTGGAGCGGGAGCGGCTCTTCTTCCGCTTCCCTGAAGCCTTGCGCCTTTTTTCCTAAGGCCTTCTCCTAGGACCCCCTAGTCCGCCGCCAGGGCCAAGGGCACCTCCGCCAGGTTCACCCTGGCCCCTAAGGCGACTAGCCGTTCCTCCAGGTGCTCGTAGCCCCGCTCCAGGAAGTACACCCCCTCGATCTCGGAAACCCCTTCCGCCGCCAGGGCGGCCACCACCAGCCCGCCCCCGGCGCGGATATCCAAGGCCTTCACCTGGGCCCCGTGCAAACGCTTCCCGTTCACCAAGAGGGTGCGGTCCCGAAGGTAAAGCTCGGCCCCCATCCGGGCCAGCTCCCCCACGTGGGTGAAGCGATCCGGGTAGACCCGGTCCATGATGGTGCTCTGCCCGGGCACCGTGGCCAGGTAAGCGGTGACGACGGGCTGCAGGTCCGTGGGAAACCCCGGGTACTCCCGGGCCTCCACGGCGAAGGGCTCGGGGTGGGAAGTGGCCTTTAGCCTTACCCAATCCCGGCCCACCTCCACCTTATGCCCGGCCTGTTGCAGCTTATCCAAAAGAGCATCCAGGTGGTCGGGGCGGGCCTCAAAAAGGGTGATGGACCCCCGGGTGGCCGCCGCTGCCAGGAGGTAGGTGCCGGCCTCGATCCGGTCGGGGATGATGCGGTAGGTGCCTCCGCCCAGCCGCCGGGCACCCCGGATGTGCAGGATGGGGCTACCCAGGCCCTGAACCTCCACCCCCAGCATCTGCAAGAAATGCCCCAGGTCCTCCACCTCGGGTTCCACCGCCGCCTGGACCAAGGTGGCCTCGCCCCCCAAGGCCACGGCCAGCATGGCCTGCTCCGTACCTCCCACCGTGGGCAGGTCAAAGACCACCCGCCCCCTTAGGGGCCGGGTCCTACGGGCGTGGAAGGTGCTTTCCTCCTCCACCACCTCCGCCCCCAAGGCCCTTAGGGCCTTCACGTGCTGGTCCACGGGCCGGGCCCCAAAGGCACACCCTCCCGGCAGGGAGATCCGCCCCTCCCCCACCCGGGCGAGGAGGGCCCCCCAGACGATGAAGCTGGCCCGCATCTGGCCCACCAGCTCATAGGGGGCATGGGTGCTCTGGATCTCGGGGGTGTGCAGGTGCAGGGTGCGCCCTTCCCACTGGTAACGGGTGCCCAGGTGAGCTAAGAGCTCCAGCATCACCTCCACGTCCCTGAGCCTCGGCACCTCCAGAAGGGTGATGGGCTCGGGGGTGAGGAGGCTGGCTGCCAGGATGGGCAAAGCGGCATTTTTGGCTGGATAAATGCGCAACTCACCGGAAAGGGGCTGGCCTCCCTCAATCCGCAAGATCCTGCTGCCCCGCCGCGAGTCCTTGAGCATCATACACACCTTACTCAAGGTGAGGATAAAAGGGCTGGTCCACATTGTCAAGGGCATGCGCTCTTTGCTACACTCTTGCAAGGGAAGGTATGCCCAAGAGAGAAAAAAAGCGGCTGCAGGTGGTCATCTCCGAGGAGCAGGACGCCCTCCTCACCCGGGCGGCCTACGCCCTTTCCAGCCCGGAGAGGCTGGTGTCCAAGTCGGAGGTGGTGCGCTTAGCCATCGCTAAGATAGCCCAAGAACTGGAAGGCCGTAAGGAAGAGCTGGCCGAACTCCTAAGGCAACTGGAGCCTGAAGAATAAAATGACAGGCATGGTCTTGGGCGGAAGGTACCGCCTCGAGGCCTCCTTGGGCTCTGGGGGGATGGCCGAGGTGTGGCGGGCGGTGGACGAGCGCTTGGGGCGCAAGGTGGCGGTGAAGCTCCTCCATCCCCGGGCCCTGCCCCCTGAGAGGGAACGGTTCCTCCTGGAAGTGCGGGCCCTTTCCCGCCTCTTCCACCCGGGCATCGTCCAGGTTTTGGACCTGGGGGAGGTGGAAGGGCGCCCCTACTTCGTGATGGAACTGGTGGAAGGGGGCACCTTTGACCGCCTGGGCCCCTTTGAGGAGGGTCCGGAAGGGGAGCGCATCCTGGAAGCCGCCACCCAGGTGATGGAGGCCCTGGCCCACCTCCACGCCCAAGGCATCCTCCACCGGGACCTCACCCCCAAGAATATCCTTCTCACCAAGGAAGGCTACCCCAAGGTGATGGACTTCGGCCTGGCCTACCTCCTGCAGGAAAGCCGCCACCTCACCCGCACCGGCTACACCCTGGGCACCCCCACCTATATGGCCCCGGAACAGGCCAAGGGCCTCCCCCTCACCCCCAAGGCGGACCTTTACAGCCTGGGGGCGGTCCTCTACCGCACCCTCACCGGTAAACCCCCATTTGAGGGGGAAAACGATCAGGCGGTTCTCTTCCAGCATGTCTACGAACCTCCCAAGCCCCCGCAGGATCTGAACCCCGCCATCCCTACCGGGGTGGCGGAGGCAGTCCTATCCCTGTTGGCCAAGCACCCCGAGGAACGGCCCTCCCACCCCGGCCTCTTCCAGGGCCCCCTCCAGGAGCTTCAGGGCCTTCGGCTGTCCACCCCCCGGGCCGGGGCCAGCCGCTCGGGCCACTACCCCCTGGCCCCCGACCCCCGCAGGCTCTCCCTGAAAGGGAAGGTGGAACTGGGAGGGGAGGCGGCTTGGCCTGGGGAGATGGTCCACGCCCAGGGCCGGGTCTACCTGGGAGCAGGACGGGGTTTGGTGGAGGTGGACCTCCTTTCGGGAATGGTGCGCCGGGAAAGCCTTCCCGAGGAGGTCACCGCTCCCCCCGTGGTCCGGGGTGGGGTGTACGTGGCCGCCTGGGACGGCCGGGTACGCCGTTTCCGAGGCCAGGCCTTGGAGTGGAGCGCGGAAACCGGGGCGGAGATCACCGCCGCCCCTTTGGTCTTAGGGGAGCGGGTCTTCGTGGCCAGCCGGGATGGAAGCCTATACGCCTTTGCAAGGGACCGCCTCCTCTACCGCTTCCAAGCGGGGGGACACCTTTCCGCCAGCCCCACCTTCCACCGGGGCCTCCTTTTCCTGGCCTCGGAGGACGGGTTCCTCTACGCCCTGGACCCGGACTCCGGAGCGCTACGCTACAAGGTGAAAACCGGTCCCGTGCACGCCCCCGTGGCCGCCTACCGGGGGGTGCTTTTCATCCCCACCTGGGAGGGGGAGGTTTACGCCTTTGACCCCTTGAGCCGGGAAACCCTCTGGAACACCTCCGCAGAAGGGGAGATCTGGGGGGGAGTGGCCCTGGACGAGGAACGGGTCTACGTGGCCGCTTGGGATGGGATACTAAGGGCCCTGGACCAGGCCACGGGGGAGGAGGTGTGGAGCCTCGAGGTGGGAAAGGTAACCGCAGGCCTTTCCTATGCTGCCGGCCACGTCTATGTGGCCACGGAGGAGGGGCGTTTTTTGGCCGTGGACCAAAGGGGGCAGGTGGTCTTTGAGGCCACGGGCCTGGGGGCGGTCCAGGTACCTCCTTTGCCCTTGGCCCAGGAGGTGTTGGTGGCCAACCTGGCGGGGAAGCTTTTCCGCTTTGGCGTAGGATAGGGGCATGGAAGCGGTCAGCACCGATAAAGCCCCTCAAGCCATCGGCCCTTACTCCCAAGCGGTGCGGGCGGGTGGGCTGGTCTTCGTCTCCGGCCAGATCCCCCTGAGGCCCGACGGCACCTTGGTGGAGGGGGATATCCGCGCCCAGACGGAGCAGGTGATGGAGAATCTGAAGGCCATCCTGGAAGCCGCGGGATCTTCCCTATCCCGGGTGGTGCAAACCACCTGCTTCCTAGCGGACATGGAGGACTTTCCTCCCTTCAACGAGGTCTACGCCCGCTATTTCTCTCCCCCCTACCCCGCCCGGGCCACGGTGGCGGCGAAGGCCCTGCCCAAGGGGGTCCGGGTGGAGGTGGCTTGCCTTGCCCTGGCGGATTAAGGCAAAAAGGCAAAAAAGCGTACAATACCCTCATGACGCCAGGGCAGGAAAACCAAGCCCAAGAGCTCCTGCACCGCTTCCGCCAAGGGGATACCCGGGCCTTGGCCCGGGCCCTCACCCTGGTGGAAGCGGGGCACCCTTTGGGCCAGGAACTCCTAAAGCGCCTACGAGGACAGGGCCAGGCCAAGGTGGTGGGCGTCACGGGAAGCCCGGGGGCAGGCAAAAGCACCCTCACGGACCGCTTGATCCTGGAGGCCAGAAAGCGGGGGGAGCGGGTGGGGGTTTTGGCCGTGGACCCCTCCAGTCCCTTCACCGGGGGGGCCATCCTGGGGGACCGCATCCGCATGATGCGCCACCACCAGGACCCCGGGGTCTACATCCGTTCCTTGGCCTCGAGGGGAGCCCTGGGGGGCCTGGCGGGGGCCACCGTGGCCGCCTTGGCCCTCCTGGAGGCCTTCGGCTTTGACCGCATCTTCGTGGAAACCGTGGGGGTGGGCCAAAGCGAGGTGGACATCGCCCGGGTGGCGGATACCACCTTGCTGGTCCTCACCCCGGCGGCGGGGGATGCGGTGCAGGCCTTCAAGGCCGGGGTGATGGAGATCGCCGACCTTTTCGCCGTGAACAAGTTTGACCTACCCGGGGGGGAGAGGATCATCCAGGAGCTGAAAAGCGCCTTGGAGCTAGCCCCACCCCGCCCCGGGGGCTGGCGCCCCCCCATTTACCCCACGGTGGCGGCCACGGGGGAAGGGGTGGAAGCCCTCTTTGAGGGTCTGGAAGCCCATTACCAGCACCTTCTAGCCCACGGGCTCCTCGAGGCCCACCGTCTGGAGCGGGCCCGGTTTGAGGTGGAAAGCGTCATCCAGGAGTGGGGGCGGAAGAGGACCCAAGGTGCAGAGGACCTGGTAGCCAGGGTGGCCCGGGGGGAGCTTTCCCCGGAAGAGGCCGCCTGGGCCCTCCTGGACCCCAAGGCCCACCCCTAGGCCTCGGGCCCCGGGGAGGAATCCAGCCGGGAAGGGCGCCAACGGGCCAGGGCCTTGCGCAGCATCTCCCGCTCGTTGGGATAAGAAAGCCGTTCCAGAGCTTCGGAAACTGGTAGGAAGAAGGCCGCCTCCACCTCGGAAAGCTGAGGCTTGGGCTCGCCTCCCCGGTAGGCCATGAGAAAATAGTGCACCTCCTTGCTCACCGTAACCGGTTCTCCCCCGTTCCTCACGGTGAAGTAGTAGCGCACCTTGCCCAAAGGGGAAAGCGCCGTCGCCTCCACCCCGGTCTCCTCCCGCACCTCCCGCACCGCCGTTTCCGGGTAGCGCTCCCCGGGCTCCACCTGGCCCTTGGGCAGGGTCACCACCCGTCCCCCCTTCAGGGACACCACCAACACCTCCGGCCCCCTCCCCCGCAGGACCACGCCCCCGGCGGACACCACCCGTTTCCTGGCCACCCGGACCTGTCGCTTCCTTCGCACTCCTCCTCCCGGCAACAAAAAAGGGCGCCCGAAGGCGCCCCCAAAGGACCTAAAAAAGGGGAGAGCAGGGCCTTCATGCTCCTTAGAAAGGAGGTGATCCAGCCGCACCTTCCGGTACAG